>JAWOIV010000080.1:0-6288 GCA_046484465.1 Gaiellaceae bacterium | reverse complement strand
CGACCAGCGGGTGCGAAGCACCCGCGCTTCAGGTCCTCTCCGCGCGACCGGGATCCGCTCGGCGGATGCCGGTCTTGCGCAGGACCACGGCTCGCGCGAGCGACAGGCGGTGGGATGGACGAGCTGTTCGACCAGCGGGTGCGAAGCACCCGCGCTTCAGGTCCTCTCCGCGCGACCGGGATCCGCTCGGCGGATGCCGGTCTTGCGCAGAGAAAGCGCGAGGGGGCCGCGTACGCGGCCCCCTCGTTCATCGGATACCAGCGTTGAAGTAGTAGAGGCGCTTCCCGGCGCGGTCTCCGGAGAGTCCACGCGGCGCGAGTCGCGAGCCCCCTACGCTGGCTAGGCGGTTCCCGGTGGTCCCGGGGGCACGCCTCTACCCGCTGGTACCTCCGCTGCCGGTACTGCCAGATTCACTCACTACCGGACCACCTCCTTTCCGCGGTAGGCGCAGAATACGCGCTCGCGGCGGACGACGGAAGGGCCATCGCATCATCGCCCGAAGAGGTCTGTCAGAGGCCGGGCTGCCCGACCACGACCGTCAGCTCGAGGCCGCGGTCGAGCGGCACGGTCACGCTGGAGAGCGAGGGGTCGGCCTGGCGCGCGGCCGAGTAGGCGCCCAGCGTCTCGGCGTGCGAGAGGACGTTGTCGGCCACCACGAGTGCGCCGGGCTCGAGGAGTGGCCGCACGAGCCCGAAGAGCTCCTCGTAATCGTCCTTCTCCGCGTCCAGGAACACGAGGTCGAAGACGTCCTCGGCCGAGCGGAGGGCCTCGAACGCGTTCCCGGCCAGGAGCTCGGCCCACTCCTCGAGCCCCGCATCGGCCACGTTCGCCCGCCAGGCGTGGACCTTGGCCGGATCGTGCTCGAGCGAGGTCGTGCGGCCTCCGAGGACGCGTGCGCCTGCTGCGAGCCAGATCGACGAGTACCCGCGAGAGCCTCCTACCTCGAGGACGGCGATCCCCGGCTGCGAGGCCGCCAGCGCGAACAGGAAACGACCCGTGGTGGGCGCGACCTGGCGAGCTCGCTCCGCCGAAGGCAGGCCCGCCTCCCGCTCGGCCCGATCTTCCTCCTCGAGGCGGGCGAGCGTCGCGAGGACGCGCTCGTCGAGCATCAGTCGGCCACGTCCACGACGACGATCCCGTCCTCGACCGACACGGGAAAGGTCTCGACCGCCTGGAACGCCGGGAGCGTCATCGGGATGCCCGTCTGGAGATCGAACCGCGCTCCGTGGCGCGGGCACGTCACGACGCAGAGCCCCGGCTCCCAGTCGCCCTCGCACAACGGGCCGTCGTCGTGCGAGCACCGGTCCTCGATCGCGTAGTAGCCGCCCTCGCAGTGATAGACGCCGATGAGACGCTCTCCGACCGGCACCAGGCGCATCGAGCCGGAGGGCAGCTCCTCGACCGGAGCGACCTCGACGCGCACTAGCAAGGCTCCACCTGAAGCTCGCAGCGGGCGGTGTTGCGCGAAATTCGTCTCAAGCCAGACTCGCCGCCAGCGGCGAAGTGGAGTTTCCGGTCAAAGGTCTGGAGATGCGGCACTAGTCGAGAACGAGATCCTGAGCCGCCGCTCCCCACTCCTCCGGAAGCGGCGTTCCCTTCGCCTTGTGCAGCGCGACCTTGAGGACGCCGAGGCCGAGGATCGCGCACTTGAGCCTGACCGGCGTCAGCGGGATGCCGAGCTCGTCGAGCAGCTCCTCCTTCGGCATCGCCGCGACCTCCGCGGCGGTGCGGCCCTTCACCAGGTCCGTGAGCATCGACGTCGCCGCCTGGCTGATGGCGCAGCCGCGCCCGTCGAAGCCGACCTCCTCGATCACGTCGCCGTCTCCCAGGCGCACCGTCACGGTGACCTCGTCGCCGCACAGCGGGTTCGTCCCCTCCGCACGCGCGTCCGAGGGATCCAGCAGGCCGAAGTTGCGCGGGGCCTTGTAGTGGTCGAGGATCAGCTCCCGGTACAGCTGCTCGAACTCGCTCACGTGAACGCCTTCCTGACCCGGTGGAGGCCGTCCACGAGGCGGTCGATCTCCTCGCGAACCGTGTACAGGTAGAAGCTCGCGCGGTTGGTCGCGGTGACGCCGAGACGGCGCATCAGCGGCTGGCAGCAGTGGTGGCCCGCGCGGATGGCGACGCCCTCGAAGTCGAGCACCTGGGCGACGTCGTGCGGGTGCACGCCCTCGACGTTGAAGGAGACGATGCCCGCGCGGCGGTCGGCGGGCGGGCCGTACGCGACGATCCACGGAAGCTCCGCTAGCCGGTCGAGCGCGTACTCGGTGAGCTCGTGCTCGTGGCGCTCGATGGCCTCGAAGCCGACCCCGGTCAAGTAGTCGACTGCAGCGCCGAAGCCGACCGCCTCGGCCATCGGCGCGGTGCCGGCCTCGAACTTGTGCGGCAGCTCGCCCCACGTCGTCCGGTGCTCGCCGACCGACCGGATCATGTGCCCGCCGGTGAGGAACGGCTCCATCTCCTCCAGCAGCTCGGCCTTGCCCCACAGCGCGCCGACTCCGCTCGGACCGCACATCTTGTGCGCGGAGACCGCGAGGAAGTCGCAGTCGAGCGCCTGCACGTCGACGATGCGGTGCGGTGCCGCCTGGGCGGCGTCCGCGACCACGATCGCCCCACGCTCGTGCGCCCGTTCCGCGAGCGCCTCGAACGGGTTCACCGTGCCGAGCGCGTTCGAGACGACGCCCGCCGCGACGACCTTCAACCGCCCGCCCTCGGCGATCTCGTCGAGCGCGTCCAGGCGAAGCTCGCCCGAGTCGTCGACCGGAAGCATGCGGAATTCGGCACCCGTGCGGCTCGCGATGTACTGCCAGGGAACGAAGTTCGAGTGGTGCTCGAGCTCGGTCGCAACGACGATGTCGCCCCGGCCGAGGTTCGAGAGCCCCCACGCGTAGGCCACGAGGTTCAGCCCCTCGGTCGCGTTCCGAACGAAGATCACCTCGCGAGCCGACGGTGCGTTGAGCAGTGCACGCACCTTCTCTCGCGCCGTCTCCAGGCCCTCGGTGGCGCGCTCGGCGAGCTCGTACACCCCGCGGTGGACGTTCGCGTACGACGTCTCGTAGAAGCCCTGCATCGCGTCGAGCATCTGCCGCGGCTTCTGCGAGCTCGCAGCCGAGTCGAGGAACGCCAGCGGCTTGCCGTGGAACGACTGCTCGAAGATCGGGAAATCCGCACGCACACGGTGCGCGTCGAGTGCGGGCTTCGTCGTCACGGCCACTGCCGCATCGTAGTCGCGGCGCTCGGGGTCACCCGAGGTCGACGCGGCCGTTCGTCGCCGCGCGCTCGACGGCGCGACGGCGAATCCGCAGGCTCTCGGCCGCGTCCTCGAGGAACTCGCACAGCTGCTCGAGCCGGGCACGTTCCGACGTCTCCGCGAGCAGCTCGAGCTTGAGCTCCTCGGCGAGCTCCACGTGGCCCGCGATCGTGAACGAGAGCTGCGGGTCGTCCGGGCTCGGCATCTCGACGTCACTCCCCGCCAGCTCGCGCAGCCGGCCGAAGAGGTCGAGTGCGCGCGAGACCGTCTCCGCGGACGACGGATCCTCGTCGTCGTCGAGCGGTGTCACCTCACCGGTGTGGAAGCTCTCGCCGCTCGTGAGCTCGACGAGCATGAAGCGCTGCCGGCCCTCGACGAGGACGTTCAGGCGCCCATCGTCGAACCGGTTGATGACCTGGACGACGCCCGCACGCGTCCCGATGTCACGGATCCCGTCATCGTCGGCGTAGACGAGGCCGAACTCCTCGTCGTTCGAGAGGCAGCGGTCGATCAGCTCCTTGTAGCGCTCCTCGAAGATGTGGAGCGGCACGCGCTCCGCGGGGAGGAGGACGATTCCGAGCGGGAAGAGCCCGATCTCCGGCACGGTTCAAGCCTAGACGCAGCCCGCCGGCGAGCGCCGCGGTCGCCGGCGGGCGAGGCGCTTCAGCGTCTCTCGCCCGCCTTTACGTCAGCCGCACGCGCCCGCTCGAGAGAGGAGAAGAGGCGCCAGGGCCGCCCCCCTCGGGACGGCCCTGGCGTGGTACGCACGCGTGCAGCTCAGCTCATGCGAGCGCCTTGAAGAAGACCTCCATCTTCTCGGCCGGGAACGTCTCCGTCTTGATCACGTCGAGCATCCCGATCCGAGCGAGAACGCGGAACGCGGTCTCGTTGTCGGGGTACTTGACGATCGCGAGGAAGTCCCACGGCCCCATGACGGCATAGATGTCCTCGAGCTTGCCGCCCTCCTCGGTGATGATCTTCTCCATCTTCTCGAGGTAGACGGGGGCCTCGTGGAGCTTCTCCTGGCCCTCTTCCGTGAGCCGAACCAGCCCGATGTACGTGAACACAGTGAAACCTCCTGTGGCTGGTCGATGACGCCATCGAGCGTCACCCACTTCCCACAGCCGCGCATCGGGGAACTCCCCGATGGCCCTGCCCGGAAACCCGTACTCGAGGGCGGAAGCCGCTCCCCCAGCGGCCTCCGCTCGGGCTGAGCTTCCCGCCTGCGCGATCTCGAAACATCCGCGTGCGCGCGGATCCGGTTGCCCGGAACCCCTGAGCGCAGAGTCTCGTCCGGCTACGTACGATCGAGGTCGAGCGCGGCCGAGTTGATGCAGTAGCGAAGGCCGGTCGGCCCCGGCCCGTCGTCGAAGACGTGCCCGAGATGGCCTCCGCAGGTGGCGCAGAGGACCTCCGTGCGCACCATCCCGTAGCTCGCGTCCGTCTCCGTGACGACGCTGTCCAGCGTCGTCGGCTCCACGAAGCTCGGCCAGCCCGAGCCCGAGTCGAACTTCGCGTCCGAGCGGAAGAGCTCGGTGCCGCAGCCCGCGCAGCGGTAGATGCCCTCGTCGTGCTCGTCCCAGTACGTGCCCGCGAACGCGCGCTCGGTGCCCGCTTCGCGCAGGACGTTGTACTGCTCGGGCGTCAGCTTCGCCCGCCACTCCTCCTCGGTCAGCTCGACCTTATCGCTCATGGCCCGAGCCTAGTACACGCGTCCGCAGGTACGGGTGTGTGCCTGGCAGCCGAACGTACGGACGCGTGTACTAGCGGCTACCGTCGCGCACATGGACGCCAGCGCTGCCGAGATCCGGGTGCTCGGCTCGTTGATCGAGAAGCAGCGAACGACCCCTGACGCCTACCCGCTCTCGCTGAACTCGCTCCGCCTGGCGTGTAACCAGTCCACGAATCGCGACCCCGTCGTGGAGTACGACGAGGAGGTCGTCCGCACCGCGATCGCGCATCTCTCGCGACGGGGTTGGGTGCGGCTCGCGAGCGGCCCGGGAAGCCGCGCCGTCAAGTACCGGCACCTGCTCGGAGAGGCGCTCGGCCGCCCGGCGGACGAGCTCGCCGTCCTCGCCGTCCTCATGCTGCGTGGGCCGCAGACCCCGGGGGAGCTCAAGTCCCGAACCGAGCGGCTACATCCGCTCGCGTCGCTCGGCGAGATCGAGGACATCCTGGAGCGCCTGATCGGGCGCGAGCTCGCGGAGCGGCTTCCGCGCCGCCCCGGCCAGAAGGAGGCCCGCTACCGACAGCTCCTCGGCGGGGAGTCCGAGGACCGGGAGCCGGTCTTCGCGCCGCCACCCGACATCGCCCGCGACGAGGAAGGCGACGACCGCCTGGCCGAGCTCGAGCAGCGCGTCCGCACGGTCGAGGAGAAGCTGGCCGAGCTCGTGGACGCGCTCGAACCGCCAAGCTGAACGGCCGGCGAACCGTGCGCTTGCTGCCTGGGCTTCAGCCAGGCGCCTGCCGCTCGTGCGGGACGGAAGGCAGGCGAGGCGCTGAAGCACCTCGCCGACCGGACGTGGTGCCTGGCTTCAGCCAGGCGCCTGCCGTTCGTTCGGTCGCTACGCCTGCGGGATCCGCGACTCGAGCGCGGCCGCGAGCGCATCGCGCACCGGCTCGAGCTCGACGCGGTCGAGCATGTCCTGGAAGAACCCGCGCACGATGAGGCGCTCCGCCTCCGAGCGGGAGAGCCCGCGCGCCATCAGGTAGAAGAGCTGCTCGCGGTCGACCTGGCCGAGCGTCGCCCCGTGGGTGCAGCGGACGTCGTTGGCCATGATCTCGAGGCCGGGGATCGAGTCCGCGTGCGCGGTCTTCGAGAGCAGGAGGTTGCGGTTCTCCTGGTACGCGTTCGTCTTCTGCGCGCCCTCCTCGACCCGGATCATCCCGCGCCATACCGCGCGAGCAGTGTCGCGCAGTGCGCCCTTGAACGCGAAGTCCGAGGTCGTCGACGGCGCGATGTGCTCCTGGAACGTGTCGTAGTCGAGGTGCTGCGTCCCGTCGGCGAAGTACGCGCCGGTCACGCGTGACGTCGCGCC
>JAWOIV010000043.1:0-3667 GCA_046484465.1 Gaiellaceae bacterium | reverse complement strand
GTTCTCGCCGGCGAATGGGCACCGGACTTCCCGGAGAGACCACTAGTTACAAGTTGTAACTTGGTCGGAAGAGCGCCGACTTCTGCGCGGGGGCGTGGCGCGAGGGTTACGTGAGCTCCGCCAGCGCCCGGCGAACCTTCGCTAGCCGGGCCTGAAGCTCCGTCGTCCGCGCCAGGTCGGTTCCGGCGAGGTCGCGCTTGAGCTTCCGCTCCCGCAGGCGCAGGAGGAGCTCCGTGCCCGTTCGCTCGTCGAGGGCCTCCTGTGCCGCCCGAGCGTCGAGCTCGGCGTGAAGCGCGGTGAGCTCGGGATCTGTGCGGCCCGAGACGAGCGCGTTCCGGAAGCGCCGGTTCAGCTCCGAGTCGAAGTGCTCCGGCGCCAGCTCGGCGAGCGCACGCACGAGCGACGGGTGCACGACGCAAGCGGCGAGCGTGTCGCGCTCGAGCCGGTCGCCGGCGTCCAGGAGCCTCGGGCTCTCGACCGTTCCCGCCCGCAAGCTCCCTCGTGCGGGCGCGAGCCCCGCGAGCGTCTCCTTCGGGAGGTCGAGCCGGTCTGCCAGGAGGCGCAGCGCCTCCTGCCGCTCCGGCGAGTCCTCTGCCTTCGCGAGCACCTCGCGTGCGCGGACGAACCCCTCCTGCCGGTCCGCCGCCCGCTCCAGCTCGAGCCGCACCCGGTACAGGAGGTAGCTCTCCGCCCCCGCGAGCCTGTCCTCGAACCCTTCGGGCGCATCTGCCGGATCCTGGCCCTGCGGCAGCGTGACCACCTCGACATCGAATCCCTGGGCGACCGCGAGCTCCATTCCCCGCAGCGTCGCCTCCTGCCCGGCCGCGTCGGCGTCGAAGCAGAGGTAGACCTTCTTCGTCAGCCTCCCGAGCTCGCGCAGCTGCCGCTCGGTCAATGCCGTCCCCATCGACGCAACGACGGGCTCGAAACTCGCTTGCCTGAGAGCGATCACGTCCGTGTTGCCCTCGACCACCGCGGCTCGCCCCTGCTTCGCGATCGCCGATTTCCCGAGATGGAGCCCGTACAGGATCGAGCCCTTGTGGAAGAGGTCGCTCTCGGGCGAGTTGACGTACTTGCCCTTCAGGGGGTCGTCCTCGTGGAGCTTCCGTGCCTGGAACCCGACCACCCGGCCACGCGCGTCGCAGAGCGGGAACATCAACCGCTGCGGGAAGTAGTCACCACCGCGCACTGTGACGAGGCCGGCCCCCCGCAGCTCCTCCTGCGTGAACCCGCGCTCCCGTGCCTTCTCTGCCAGTCCCTTTCCCGGCGCGAGCCCGAGACGGAACTCGCGTGCGATCTCCTCGCCAAGGCCTCGTCCGGCGAGGTACTCCCGCACCGGCGCGCCGGCATCGCCCTCCCAGAGCCGGCGCTCGAAGAACGTCGTCGTCTGCTCGAGGAGCGCGTACAGCCGCTCGCGCCGCCTGCGCTCGGCCTCGACTCCTGGCGACGCCTCCTCGTACTCGAGCGGAACGCGGAACCGCTCGGCGAGCCACTCGATCGCGCCGACGAAGTCGAGGCTCTCCGTCTCGCGGACGAACGAGATGACATCCCCGCCCTTCCCGCAGCCGAAGCAGTAGTAGAGCTTGTCCACGGGATTGACCGAGAACGACGGCGTGCGCTCCTCGTGGAACGGGCAGCGCCCCATGAAGCGCGATCCCGAGGAGCGCCGGAGCTGCGTGCGACCGGAGACCACCTCGACCATGTCGACTGCAGCCACGACGTCGCGCACCGACGAGTCCCTGATCCGGGCCACCGCGTGAGCCTACTCGCGGCCCAGGCCGTAGGCTCTTACGCGTGATCACCTGCCCGAGCTGCGGCCAGGAGAACCCGGACGGCTTCCGCCTGTGCGGGATGTGCGGCGCGTCGCTCGTGGCCGTCACCGAGCCTGCGCGCGAGGAGCGGAAGGTCGTGACGGTGCTGTTCTGCGACCTCGTCGGC
This sequence comes from Gaiellaceae bacterium, assembly GCA_046484465.1. Lineage (GTDB taxonomy): Bacteria > Actinomycetota > Thermoleophilia > Gaiellales > Gaiellaceae > GMQP-bins7. Next base: position 1,729 of record JAWOIV010000043.1, on the reverse strand, counting down.
TTCACCGCCCGAGCGGAGCAGCTCGACCCCGAGGAGGTGCGCGCCGTCCTCCGTCCTTACCACGATCGCGTCCGTGCCGAGCTCGAGCGGCACGGAGGCACGGTCGAGAAGTTCATCGGCGACGCGGTCATGGCGCTCTTCGGCGCTCCCACAACGCACGAGGACGACCCAGAGCGCGCAGTGCGTGCCGCGCTCGCGATCCGCGACTTCGCCGTCGAGGAAGAGCTCGAGCTCCGCGTCGGGGTGACGACGGGCGAGGCGCTTGTCTCCCTCGGCGCAAGCGCATCCGAGGGAGAGGGAATGGCGTCGGGCGACGTGGTCAATACGGCCGCGCGCCTGCAAGCCTCGGCACCGGTCAACGGCATCCTCGTGGACGATACGACGTACCGGGCGACACGCCAGACGATCGATTACGGGGGCGCGCAGCCCGTCGAGGCGAAGGGAAAGGCCGAGCCGATCGCGGTCTGGGAGGCCAGCGAGGCGCGATCGCGCTTCGGCGTGGACGTCACCCACGACGCCCGCTCCGAGCTCGTCGGGCGGGAGCGCGAGTTGGACTCCTTGCGGGATGCCTTCGCACGCGCCCGGCACGACCGCACCCCGCAGCTCCTGACGCTCGTCGGTGTGCCCGGGATCGGCAAGAGCCGTCTCGTTCACGAGCTCCAGCGGATCGTGGACGCCGATCCCGAGCTCGTCACCTGGCGCCAGGGACGCTGCCTCGCCTACGGGGACGGCGTCGCCTATTGGGCGCTCGGTGAGATGGTCAAAGCCCAGGCGGGAATCCACGAGCGCGACAGCGAGGAGGAGGCTGAAGGGAAGCTGCGTGCCGCGGCCGACGCAGCCCTCGGAGACGACCGCGACGCGCGCTGGGTCGAGTCGCATCTGCGTCCGCTGGTGGGGCTGGAGACGGAGACCGGCCTCGGCGGTGACCGCCGCGGAGAGGCCTTCGCCGCCTGGCGGCGCTTCCTGGAGGCGCTCGCCGAGCAGCGCCCGCTGGTGCTCGTCTTCGAAGACCTGCACTGGGCCGACGAGGGCCTCCTCGACTTCCTCGACGAGCTCGTCGACTGGCTCACCGACGTCCCCGTGCTCGTTGTCGGCAGCGCCCGGCCCGAGCTCCTCGAGCGCAGGCCCGGCTGGGGCGGCGGCAAGCTGAACGCCTCGACCCTTGGGCTCTCGCCGCTCACGTCCGAGCAGACCGCCCTCCTCATCTCACATGTCCTCGAGCGCTCCGTCCTCCCGGCCGAGACCCAGCAGGCGCTGCTCGAGCGGGCCGAGGGCAACCCGCTCTACGCCGAGCAGTTCGCCCAGCTCTACCTCGAGCGCGGTGCGACCGAGGAGCTGCCGCTGCCGGAGACCCTGCAGGGGATCGTCGCCGCCCGCCTCGACGGCCTCTCGCCAGAGGAGAAGGGGGTGCTTCAGGACGCTTCGGTCATGGGCAAGGTGTTCTGGGCGGGTTCGCTACAGGCAGGTTCAGACGGGACCGAGCCCCGCCTGCGCTCCCTCGAGCGCAAGGGCTTCCTCACCCGTCAGCGCCGCTCCTCGCTCGAGGGCGAGAGCGAGTGGGCCTTCTCGCACATGCTTCTGCGCGACGTCGCCTACGGGCAGATTCCGCGCGCCGAGCGGGGCGAGAAGCACCGCCGCGCCGCCGAGTGGATCGAGGGTCTCGGGCGCCCCGAGGACCACTCCGAGCTCCTCGCCCAACTCCATGGCGGAGCGCCAGTGGTAAGCGAGG
>JAWOIV010000148.1:0-8599 GCA_046484465.1 Gaiellaceae bacterium | reverse complement strand
TCGGTTCGGGATCCGCAGAAGCGGACCCCGAGCGCGCGAAGATCCCTGAAGGCGTCCCCTGCGGGGCCGCGGTCGTGGCTTTGCCGGATGTGACGAGCGCTGTCATCGCAGGGGCACCCTACGCGACCTCAGATCAGATAGACCGACGCGTAGACGACGATCCACATGATGTCGACGAAGTGCCAGTAGATCCCGGGCAGCTCGACGCCGTGGTGGTGCTCCGGCGAGTAGTGGCCACGGAAGCCTCGGACGATGACGATGCCGAGCAGCGTGAGCCCGACCGCGACGTGCGCTCCGTGGAGGCCCGTGAGGCCGAAGAAGACAGAGGCCCACGCGCCGTCGCCGGTGTTGAAGCCGACGCTGAGGTACTCGACGACCTGCGTGAGCAGGAACGCGAGGCCCATCAGGAAGGTCAGCACCATCCCTGCGAGGAACGCCGTCCGCTGGCCACGCTTGATCGACTGGAGCGCCCAGTGCATCGTGAAGCTCGAGGTGACGAGGATCACCGTGTTGACGCCGGCTACGAAGACGGGGAAGTGGTACGGCTCCGGCGGCCACTCGGTCGGGGCGCTCGGGTTCACGACCCGCACGAAGAAGTAGGCGGCGAAGAACGAGCCGAAGATCATCGCCTCCGAGGCGATGAAGAGGAACATCCCGAGCACGCGCGCGTCGACGCGCGAGCTCTGGTTGGCCTCCGGCGGCCCGTGGTGCTCGTGGTGCCCGGCGACGGCCTCGGCGTGGCTCGTCACGAGGACACCTCCGCGCGCTGCTCGGCGACGACGTGCTCGACCGGAAGGCCGCTCTCCTCGCGCAACCGGCCGACGAGGTCGCGACGGAGCCACCCGGAGCGCTCACCGGGGAACGTGGACACGATGATCTCGTCCGTCCGCTCGTCGTGCACCTCGGTCATCGCCGCGGTGAACGGATCGGGATGGGCGATCTGGCCGTGGACGTCGATGCCCTCCGAGCGCAGGGTCGCGAGGGCGGCGCGCAGGCGGCGCTCGGCCTCGGGGTGCTCGCTCCGCGTCGGGTCGCTCTGGGGACTGATGATCAGGAAGCTGACGTCGCCCTCCGCCGCCCGGGCGCGAATGCAGTCGAGGAGCGCGTCGCCGAGGACGGTCTCGTTGGCGACCACGAGGACGTTCGCGCCGATCCGGGACGCCTCGTCGGCGACGACGTGCTCGACGGGCCTGGAGCCCGCGACCTTGCGGATCTCGGTGACGAGGTCCTTGCGAAGCCACCCGGACTTCGTCTCCGGGTGCGTCGAGACGACGATCTCGTCGACCTCCTCAGAGGCGAGGATGTCCCTGACTGCCGCCAGCGGCTCGTCCTCGAACACGCCGCCGTGCGCCGGGATGCCCGCATCGCGGAGCGCCGCCAGGGTGCGCTCGAGCCGCCGGCCGGCAGCGGCGCGGCGCGAGTCCTCGTACACGATGTAGCCCTCGCGGGGACGGGAGACGGGCGCCACGACGGCGACCCGGATCGGTCCCTGCTCGGCGCGGCGCCGCAGCACGTCCACGAGCTCGCTCCCGACGAGCGTCTCGTTCGCCACGACGAGGACCGCGGTCTTGGCATCCGTCATGCCGGAACCTCCTGCGCCTCCCTGCTGGGGCTCAGAACGGCGTGCCGCGCGCCGGCGACACCGTACTCGTATGGCCCGGCGACGATCTGCGGAATCTCGTCGAAGTTGAAGATCGGCGGCGGCGACGTGACCTGCCACTCGAGCGTGTGAGCGCCCCACGTGTTCCCTGCAGCGACCGGGCCGTGCACCCAGCTCGTGATCATGTTGTAGACGAAGACGACGAACGAGGCCCCGAGCGCGAACGACGCGACCGAGATGACGAAGTTGAGATCACCGAACGCCTCCGAGTAGTCGAAGACGCGGCGCGGCATCCCGCGCAGGCCCACGTAGTGCATGGGGAAGAACGTGAGGTTGAAGCTGACGAACGTCACCCAGAAGTGGATCTTCCCGAGCCGCTCGTCGTACATGCGCCCGGTCATCTTCGGGAACCAGTAGTAGATCCCGGCGAAGATCGTGAAGACGGAGCCGCCGAAGAGCACGTAGTGGATGTGCGCGACCACGAAGTACGTGTCCGACGCAGCGATGTCCACGGGGACCGAGCCCAGGTAGATACCGCTCAGGCCGCCGATGACGAACATCGTCACGAACCCGAGCGCGAAGAGCATGGGCGTGTTGAGGCGTATTCGCCCCTGCCACAGCGTCGCGGTCCACGAGAAGACCTTGATTCCCGTCGGGACGGCGATCAGCAGCGTCGTGATCATCATGGGCACGCGCAGCCAGTCCGCCATCCCGGCGACGAACATGTGGTGCGCCCACACGGAGAACCCGAGCACGAGGATGCCGATGAGCGACAGCGCCATCAACCGGTAGCCGAAGACGGGCTTCCGCGCCATCGTCGAGATGACCTCGGAGACGATCCCGAACCCGGGCAGCATCATGATGTAGACGGCCGGGTGGCTGTAGAACCAGAAGATGTGCTGGTACCCCAGCACGTACCCGCCTCCCTCGGGGATGAAGAAGCTCGTGTGCATGACCCGGTCGAACATGACGAAGAACTGCGAGCCGGCGATGAACGGCGTCGCGACGACGACGAGGAGCGAGGTCGTGAAGTTCGCCCAGACGAGGAGGGGCATGCGCCAGAACGTCATTCCGGGCGCACGCATGGTGATGATGGTGACGAGGAAGTTGAGCGCCGTCATCACGCTCGACGCGCCGGCCCACTGGACGCCCATGTTGAAGAACGTCTGGCCGAGCGGCTGTCCCTCGGCGAGCGGCGCGTAGCCCGTCCAGCCCGCCGCGAACGACCCGCCCGGAGCGAGGAAGCTCGCGAGGAACATGACGCCGGCGATCGGCAGGAGCCAGAACGAGAGCGCGTTCAGGCGCGGGAAGGCCATGTCCGGCGCGCCGAGCATGAGCGGGACGACGTAGTTCGCGATCCCGGCGAACGCGGGGATGATGAAGAGGAAGATCATCAGCGTCGCGTGCGCCGACACGAGCCCGTTGAAGGACTGCGAGTTGACGAACTGGAGCCCCGGCTGCGCCAGCTCGGCGCGGAAGAGCATCGCGAAGAGCCCGCCGATCGTGAAGAAGAAGAAGGTCGTGACGATGTACTGGATCCCGATGACCTTGTGGTCGGTGTTGACCTTGAAGTAGTCCCTCCACGAGGTCGCGCCGTGCCCCGAGTGGTCCTCCGGCCGCGTCGGCCGGCCCGAGATGTAGTAGAGCCAGTAGTCGAACGACCCGATCCCCGCGAGAAAGCCGATCGGCGCCATGACCATGAGAGCGACGGTCAGGACGATCTGCGTGTTCCACGCGGGCGTCCAGCCCCACCACTCCCGCAGCCCCAGCACGAGAAGTGTGCCGAGGACGAAGAAGAGGAGGCCCATCCAGAGCCCTCGAAGGAGCCCCGGCCCGAACAGGAGCCGGTGCATGGGGCCGCGCGGTGGCTCGAAGTGCTCCGGGTACGTCATCGCGTCCGGATCGGGGTGATGCGTCGCCGTCACGACTGCCGCTCCGCGAGCCATTCCTCGAACTCCGCCTCCGTGACGACGCGCGCCTTGGCGCGCATCGTCGCGTGCCCGAGCCCGCAGAGCTCGGCGCACACGACGGCGAACTCACCGGTGCGGGTCGGCGTGACGAGGATCGTCGTCTCGATGCCGGGGACGGCGTCCATCTTCTGCCCGAACTGCGGAACCCAGAACGAGTGGATGACGTCGACCGCGCGCATGGTGAACTGCGCCTGCTGGCCGACCGGCAGCACGAGCTCGCCCGAGGTGACGTCTCCGTTGTCCGGGTAGACGAAGCGCCACGCGAACTGCTGCCCGATCGCCTCCACCTGCAACGGCCGCGTGCCGGCCTCGCTGTTCCGCGCGAGGACGACCGCGCTCACGACGCCCACGATGATGACCAGGACGGCGGGGACCGCCGTCCAGATGATCTCGATCATCGTGTTGCCGTGGATCGGCGCGCCGTCCTGGTCGTCGTCCTCGGGAACGCGCCACTTCCAGACCGAGAAGATCACGGCTGCGGTGACCAGCGCGAAGATCGCGATCGAGATGATGGTCACCAGCCAGAAGATGTCCTGGATCCGGTCGAACTCCACCGTTGCAGAGGTCGGGAGCCACTGAAAGAGCACGGCCACGAGCGTGGTCGCCACCGCGATGACGACCATGATCGCAACGAGCTGCACGATGCCCTTGCGCACCGGGGCCGAGCCTACTCCAAGCGGAAGCTATCGTGCCAAGGGATCCGACCCGCCCTCGCCGCGCCGTGCCCAGCCGTCCGCTCCTCACCTTCGCGTTCCTCGCCGTGCTGGCCGTGCCGGCCCTCGTCGCCGCGACGAGAGACGGCGCCGATGCGGCGACGTCGGCGGCTCCCGCGACGGTGCGCGCGGCCGAGGCGCCGCGCGCGGCGAAGCAGCGCGGCACGCTCGGGAGCGGGAAGAAGGTCGTCCTCGCGTTCGGCGGCGACGTCCACTTCGAAGGCATCCTCGCCTCCAAGCTCGCCAGCTCGCCGTCGACCATGCTGGCGCCGATCGCGCCGACCTTCAGGAAAGCCGACGTCGCCGTCGTGAACCTCGAGACCGCCGTGACCGGGGGCGGCGTCGCCGCGTCCAAGGCGTTCACCTTCCGAGCGCCCCCGAGTGCCTTCGCGGCGCTCCGCGGCGGGGAGATCGACGTCGCGTCGATGGCGAACAACCACGGCCTCGACTTCGGCGAGCCAGGCCTGCGGGACTCGCTGGCGGCAGCGAAGAGCTCCGGCTTCCCCGTGGTCGGCATCGGGAAGAACGCGAAGCAGGCGTACGCCCCCTACCGGACCACCGTCAAGGGGCAGCGCATCGCGGTCCTCGGCGCCACCCAGGTCCTCGACGACCATCTCATCTCGGCGTGGACGGCCGGCCCCGGCAAGCCCGGCCTCGCGTCGGCGAAGGACGTCCCGCGGCTCCTCCAGGCCGTGCGGCAGGTCCGAGGATCGGCGGACACCGTCGTCGTCTACCTCCACTGGGGCGTCGAGCTCCAGGAGTGCCCGACGACCGACCAGCGGACGCTTGCGCAGCAGCTCGTGCGCGCCGGCGCCGACGTGGTCGTCGGCGGTCACGCGCATCGGCTCCAGGGCGCGGGCCGGATGGGCAGGGCGCTCGTCGGGTACGGCCTCGGCAACTTCGCCTGGTACGGGACGACCGAGGCCTCGACGCGGTCGGGCGTGCTCTTCGTGACGGCGACCGGCCGGCGCATCGACTCCTATCGCTGGGAGCCCGCGCGCATCGTGGACGGCGTCCCGCGGCCGATGACCGGCTCCGAGCGAGCGAGCGCGCTGCAGTCGTGGCGCTCGCTTCGCGGCTGCAGCGGCCTGCGCCCGTAGCGGGAACGGCGGGCGCCTCGCCGGGGCCGAAGCGATGGAGGCGGGTGAGGCGCTGAAGCCCCTCGCCGGGGGCTGCCCTGGTGCCTGGTTCAGCCAGGCACCCGCCGTCAGGCCGCAACCTCGTCCGAAAGCGCACGAGTTTCACTCGAACGAGGGATGAAGGCTCCCCCGTTCTATGGACACGCGCTCGGGCAATCCACCGAACCTGTGCCGGGGAAGCACGAACTGCGGCTGGATGAGCACCTATCCCACACCTCCGGCACTTTCCACGACCTGGTCGCCCGACGAGGCCCGGGCTTCGTGGACGCGATCGGTTGCCGTCGCCCTCCTGGCCTGCGTGCCGCTCCCGCTCCTCTCCCTGGGAGGCATGCTGCTCCCCATCCCCGAGCTCGTGCAGCGCGCCGCGGCGACGTTCGCCCCGCTGGCGCCGTTTCTCGAGGACGAGGGAGACCGAGTCGTCCGGCAGCGCGCCGCGGCTCGGCCGCTCGAGATCAAGATTGCAGCCGGCGGCGGGCCGACAGCTCTCGTGCTGCGGACGTCGGGCGCCGACGGCGCGCTCGAACGGGCGGCCGTGGCCCCGAAGCCGGGCGTCGGCCGAACGCCCCAGAGGCACGCCGCGAAAGCCGACGCAGCCGCGGTGAGGTCGCCCGCAAGGCCGGCCCCGAAGGCTCCTCCCGCCTCTCCACCGCGCTCGGACGACCGGGCGCCCGCGCAGCCCGACGCGCCGGTCGCACCCGCCCCGCCCGGTGGGCCGACATCTGAAGGCGGTTCCGGTGGGGCGGCGGCCAAGCCCGCACCGACCGCGCCGACACAGGGGAGCGGCGGCCAGGGCGGAAGCAAGGCCGGATCGGGCAAGAGCGGCTCCTCGTCCGGCTCGGGCTCGCAGTCGGGATCGACGGACGGAGGCACGGCCGACCCCGGGAAGAGCACCGGAGGCGGCAACGGGAACGGCAACTCCGGTGGCCAGGGTGGCTCCGGAGGATCCGGAGGCCAGGGCTCGGGCGGCAGCCCATCCGAGCACTCGAGCGGCCAGGGCAGGCCCGAGGCGTCGCCGGGCAGCGGGGCGGCGAAGGGGCCCGGCAAACCGTGATCCTCCGCTCGCGCCCCGAGCCCTCGAGCCTCTTCGCGGTTGACCGCCCTCCGCGCCTCGTCCTGCGGTTCGCGATCGTGCTCTCGATCGCGCTCGGCCTCGCCTCCGCGGTGATCCTCGTCGTCGTCCACCACTTCGCGGTCACGTCGGCGGAGAAGGCGGCGACCCGGCACGCGGGCCTCGTCGCGTCCACGCTCCTCCAGCGAGAGGTGCGCCCCGGCGACCTCGCCCGCCCCGTCGGCTCCGCACGGCGTGCCGAGCTCGACGCGCTCTTCGGCTCCCAGTTCCTCAGCGACGACGTCCTCGAGGTCGCACTCGTGCGCGCCGACGGCACCGTCACGTACTCGACGGACCACTCCACGATCGGAAGGGTCGCGTCAGGAGACCTGGCCACCGAGGCGTCGCAGGGAACGATCGTCAGCCGCATCTCCGAGGCCGACACCGAAGGCGGCCGGCCCGAGAAGGCGCTCGAGACCTACACGCCCGTGCATCTCGAAGCGCGCGACGGGTCGGCCCTCATCGTCCAGTCCTACGCGCCGATCCAGCGCGATGCGCGCACCGCGCAGCTCCGGGTCGGCGGCGTCCTGGAGGCGCTGCTCATCGTCCTCTTCCTCGTCTTCGTCCCGCTCCTCGCACGCGTAACGCGCAAGATCGAGGCCCAGATCTCACGCATCCACTTCCAGGCGTACTACGACACTCTGACGGGCCTCCCGAACCGGACGCAGCTCTTCCAGCGGCTCGAGATCGCCGTGGCCCGGGCGCGCGGCGCAGACCGGCTCCTGGCGGTCCTCCTCGTCGACCTCGACCGCTTCCGGGAGATCAACGACACGCTCGGCCACGATGTCGGCGACCAGGTCCTCGTCGAAGCGGCACGCCGCCTGCACACAACCGCAGGTGGCGGCCGGGTCGTCGCCAGGCTGAGCGGCGACGAGTTCGCCGTGATCGGCGAGTTCGACGACAAAGGCTCCGCGGTCGCGCTCGCCGAGCGGCTCCGCTCCGAGCTGGAGGCGCCGGTCACAATCGACGAGATGCCGCTCTCGGTAGACGGCAGCATCGGGATCGCCTTCTACCCCGAGGACGGGGAGGACGCGGAGACGCTCCTCAAGCACGCGGAGGTCGCAACGCACACCGCCAAGCAGTGGCGCACCGGCATCCTCGGGTACAGCCCGGCCGTGGACCCGTACGATCCCGAGCAGCTCCAGCTCGCTGCTGCCGTGCGCGAGGCGGCGCAGAAGGGACAGCTCCGGGCTCACTACCAGCCGAAGATCGACCTCGCGACGGGCGAGGTCGCGGGGTTCGAGGCGCTCACGTACTGGGAGCACCCGACCCGTGGCCTCCTCCCGCCGGGCGCCTTCATCCCGGTCGCCGAGCGCACCGGGGCGATCCGGTACGTCACGCGGGCAGTGCTCCGGGACGCGCTCGAGCAGCTCGCGGCCTGGCGCGACACCGACCTCACGATCTCGGTCAACCTCACGCCGATCGACCTCCTCGACGCTGGCTTCGTCAAGCGCCTGAGGAGTCTCCTCCGGCAACACGAGGTGGATCCTTCCAGGCTCTGTCTGGAGCTGACCGAGAGCGCGGTCATGGCCGACCCGGACCGAGCTCGCACAGTGCTGGAGCGCATCGCCGCGACCGGTGTGCGCCTCTCCATCGACGACTTCGGCACGGGCCACTCCTCGCTCGCCTACCTCAAGAACCTGCCGGTGAGCGAGGTGAAGATCGACCGTAGCTTCATCGCCGACATGGCGCTCTCGCGGAGCAACTGGACGATCGTGAAGGCGACGGTGCAGCTCGGGCGCAGCCTCGGGCTCCAGATCGTCGCCGAGGGCGTCGAGGATCCCGACGTCGGCAGCGCGCTCCGCAGCCTCGGCTGCGACTACGCGCAGGGCTATCTCTACGGGCGGCCGATGCCCGTCGAGGCTGCCGCCGAGCTGCTCGGGCGCGAGCACGTCGAGGCCGCGTAGCGAGGCCCGAGCGCAGCCAGACTTCCGCGGCGCGGGCCGTTAGCTCAGTAGGTAGAGCTGTCCGCGTGGAAGAACCCGTGGTTCCTGCACGAGCCCCCTCCTTCCCCGTGGTGACACCACCAACCGCGGCGCGCCTCCCGGCCGAGTGAATCGGCCTTCGGC
>JAWOIV010000071.1:0-14962 GCA_046484465.1 Gaiellaceae bacterium | reverse complement strand
CGACGGTCACCTGCACGCCGGGGTTCTCGTTCTGGAATAGCTCGGCAGCCGCCTCCGAGAGCGGTGCGACGGTGCTCGACCCGTCGATCCTGTTGGTTCCCGAGAGCCCACCGGCGGCGTCGGAACCGCCGCAGGTCGCAGCCACGAGCGTCAGTGCCACGAGCGGTACGAGCACGACCGCGTGGCCCAGCTTTCTGGTCAACACATGCCTCCTTCTTCGACCTACGAGGGAACACACTGGTTCTCGGAGGCCAGTGTCTCCTCGCGTCGAGCGCAGAAGGGGTACCCGTCGGTGAAGAAGTGGTGAGAGAGTGGTCAACGGCTCACGCCTGCGCGGGGAAGATACAGCGCACGTCGAGGCCCGCACCGCGCCCGCCGTGAGCCTCGACCGTCCCACCGGCCTGGGTGACGATGTGCTTCACGATCGCGAGGCCGAGCCCCGTCCCACGGGACGCCCGCGCGCGGTCGGAGCGGTAGAAGCGCTCGAAGAGCCGCGCGAGCTCGGCCTCCTCGACACCGATCCCGTCGTCCCGGCCGGCGAGGACGACGCCGCCGTCCGGAAGGCGAGTGACCTCGAGTGTGAACGACGCGCCGGGGCCCGCGTAGCGAATGGCGTTCTCCGCGAGGTTGAGGGCGAGCACGCGGAGCATGCGAGGCCTCACGGTGAGCCGCACGTCCGGCTCGCAGACGAGCGTGAGACGGACATCGGCGCGCCCGGAGCGCTCACGGAGCTCGGCGAGCGCCTCCTCGAGGACGGGGCGGACCGAGGTCGCCCCGAGCGCGACCACGCGCGCTCCCGACTCGAGCTCGCTGAGGAAGAGGATCTCGTCGATGAGCTCTGTGATCTGCTCCACCTCCCGCTGGGCCTGGTCGACGAGCTCGGACACGTCCTCGCCCGGGAGCGTCGCCGTCTCGAGCAGCGTCAACAGGCGGGCGAGCGGCGTTCGCAGCTCGTGGGAGACAGCAGCAGTGAAGCCTGCGCGGAGCTCCTCGTACGCCGCCAGGTCACCTTCGCGGGAGAGGTAGACGAGACGCTCGGTCCGGCCCTCCAGCTCGTAGGGCACGACGAACGGGATGACACCAAGGCCCCCGGTCAGGAGATCCCGCGGCGCCGGCGCTCCTTCACGGATTCCCTCGATCGCCTGGCGTGCACGGCGGCTCGCGAGCACGACCAGGTCCGCGTCGTCGAGGACGACGACGGCTTCACGGCTCTCCTCGACGAGCGCACGAGCACGAAGAGCGTCGGCGTCCATCTCCTGCTGTCTAACAGATCGAGAGCCTTCACCATCTGGTTACCAGACGACCACCGGCCGGCGCCCCCGGGGCGCCCCGGCATCACCACTATCGTGTTCGCAGAATGGCCAAGGTCCTGATCATCGAGGACGACGACATCATCGCCCGCGGAATGGCTCGCCATCTCGAGTCCGCCGGCTTCGACGCTGTCGGGGTCGCCAACGGCGAGACCGGTCTCGCGCGGCTGCGCTACGAGCGCCCGGACGTCTGCGTCCTCGATCTCATGCTTCCCGGGATCGACGGCTGGCGCGTGATCGAGCAGGCACGCGACGAGGGGATCGGCACACCGATCATCGTCGTCTCCGCGCGGGGCACCGAGCACGACCGCGTGCACGCGCTCGAGATCGGCGCCGACGACTACCTCGTGAAGCCGTTCTCGATGAAGGAGCTCGTTGCCCGCGTTCGCGTGGCTGCCCGGCGCGGAGTCGCAGCCGCGGAGCCGCGCCGCGGCGACACGATCGAGATCGAGGAGCTCCGCCTCGACCCGAGCAACGTCCAGGCCTACGTCGACGGCCAGAGCGCCGACCTCACCCCGACCGAGTTCCGCCTTCTCTACACCCTCGCCCGCGAGCAGGGCCGGGTGCTGACGCGCGACGAGCTGCTCCAGCGCGTGTGGGGGCGCCGGGCGACGCACCGCGACCGCACCGTGGACGTCTTCGTGCGGAAGCTGCGCGAGAAGGTCGACCGGCGTGCTTCACGCCACTCGTTCATCCACACGCGCTACGGCGTCGGCTACAAGCTCGAGGCGCTGCCGAAGTAGGGGCCGGGCTCGCCCGGCCTGTGAGCGGTGAGACGGCGGTCAGCGGGCCGCAGCGAAGTTCACCCCTCCGGGGCAGCCCAGAGTTCGAGGGTGAAGAACACGCTCTTGCTACCTTCACCGCGTTAATGATTAGTGCTGTTACGGTTCCACCAGAGACAGTCGCTGCCGAGCTTCGGCCGGCGCTCCTCCGCCTCGCGCGCGAGCTCCGGCACGAGACCGAACAGACGGGCGTCACCGCCCGCCAGGCGACGCTCCTCTGGCTCGTCAAGCGGAGGCCCGGGCTCTCACTCGCAGAGCTCGCTGCCGAGGAGGGCATCTCCCCTCCTGCGATGTCGGGCCACGTCGACCGGCTCGAGCGAGCAGGGCTCGTCCGCCGCGTGCGTGGTACCGCAGACCGGCGCCGGGTCGGGCTCGAGCTGACCGGGGACGGCGCGAGGCTCCTCCGCAACGTCCGGGCACGGAGAACGATGTGGCTTGCGCAGCGGCTCCACTCCCTCGAGCCGGCAGAGCTCGCCGCCATCGACGCTGCGATCCCGGCTCTCCGTCGTCTTCTCGAGGACGACGCGTGACGACTCTGGCGGTCGCGCTTCGAGCGCGCACGTTCCGGAGCCTCGACGCCCACCGCAACTATCGCGTCTACTTCATGGGGCAGGTCGTCTCGCTCGCCGGGACGTGGATGCAGAACATCGCACTTGCCTGGCTCGTGCTCGAGCTCTCAGGCTCACCCCTCGCCGTCGGAGGCCTCGCGTTCGCACGTTTCCTACCGTTCACCGTCTTCGGCCTCGTCGCCGGGGTGCTCGCGGATCGGGTGGACTCGCGCCGCCTCGTGATGACCACGCAGGCGGCCGCGATGGCCGTCTCGGTGGCGCTCGCGGTCGTCACGCTGACCGGGACGGCGACGCTCACGGTCGTCTACGCGCTCGCCGCGCTCGGCGGCGTGGCGCTCGCCTTCGACGCCCCAGGTCGCCAGTCGCTCACCTATCAGCTGGTCGGCAGGCGCGAGCTGCCGAACGCCGTTGCGCTCAACACCGGCCTGTTCAACGGATCCCGCATCATCGGCCCGGCTATCGCCGGAGTGATAATCGCCACCTCCGGCACCGGAGCCTGCTTCGTGATCAACGCCGTCAGCTTCCTCGCCGTCCTCACCGCGCTCGCCCTGCTTCGGGAGAGCGAGCTGCACGCGGTCGAGCGCGACACGACGGTGCGGGTCGTCTCGGGCATGCGCCGGGCGCTCGGGGTCGTGAGACGCGACCCGCAGCTCCGCGCAGTGCTCGGAGTCGTCACCGTCGTCAGCACCGTGGGGTTCAACTTCCACGTACTCGTCCCTCTCCTCGCCGCCGAGACGCTGCACGTCGGCCCCGAGGGGCTCGGGCTCCTGTCCGCGTCGTTCGGCGTCGGCGCGCTCGTCGGCGCGCTCGTGGCTGCCTCGTTCCACGTCGCAAGCTGGCGGCTCCTCTGCGTCGGTGCCGGAGGCTTCGGTGTCCTCGCGCTCGCGCTCGCGCCGGTCGAGAGCCCACTTCTCGCGGGAGCTCTCCTGTTCGCGATCGGCATCAGCTTCACGCTCTTCACCGCGAACGCGAACGCCCTCGTCCAGCTCGGCGCGCCTGATCGGTTCCGCGGGCGCATGGTCGGCATCTACCTCTTCGCATTCGTGGGCCTGGCGCCGATCGGCGGCCTGCTCGCAGGCGGGCTGGCCGAGATCGGCGGCACGCAGCTCGCGTTCACCGTCGCCGGGCTCACCTCGCTCGCGGCGATCGTCGTCGCGAGCTTGCGCCGACGCCGGGCACTCGCCCACCGCGCAGCGATCGCCTGAGCACAGCAGACTCGACCCTTCGTCGGCTACCCTTGCGCGCCGAGGGGCAGTATCCCCATACGGACGTCATCGTCAGTCCGGCCTCGTGCCCGGTGGCGTCGGCCGCGAGTTGCGGCGGGAGAGACCTTCGCATTCCGGTGGACGGTCTGACGAAGGGAGCTCTCGGTGGAACTGGATCTCTGGATGTGGGCGGCATTCGGCGTGTTCGTCGTCGCGATGCTCGCCTTCGACCTCCTGGCGTTCGGACGCCGCCGCGAGGCAATCGGCTTCCGCGAGGCAGTCGTGTGGAGCGTGTTCTGGACGCTCCTCGGGCTCGCGTTCGCCGCCTTCCTCTGGGCCTGGCAGGGCCGAGACCCCGCGGAGGAGTACCTGGCCGGCTTCCTCATCGAGAAGTCGCTCTCGATCGACAACCTCTTCGTCTTCGCGCTCATCTTCTCGTACTTCGCCGTGCCCGCAGCGTTCCAGCGGAGAGTCATCTTCTGGGGGATCGTCGGCGCCGTCGTGCTGCGCGGGATCTTCATCCTTGCCGGGGCGGCCCTGCTCGACGCGTTCCACTACACGATCTACGTCTTCGGAGCGTTTCTCGTCCTCACCGGCATCCGCATGGCGCGCCACGCCCAGGTGGAGATCCACCCGGAGAGGAACCCCGCTCTCAGGCTGATGCGCCGGGTGCTTCCCATGACGTCGGCGTACCACGGAGATCGCCTCACGATTCTCGGCGCGAACGGCAGACGAATGGCGACACCGCTGCTCGCGTCGCTCGTGCTCGTGGCCGCGTTCGACCTCGTGTTCGCGGTGGACTCGATCCCGGCGATCTTCGCCGTCACCCGCGACACGTTCATCGTGTACGCAGCGAATGCCTTCTCGCTGCTCGGGCTCGCGTCGCTCTATTTCGTGCTGGCGGGAATGATGGGGCGCTTCCGCTATCTCAACGTCGGGCTCGCGGCCATCCTCGTGTTCGTCGGCGGGAAGATGCTCCTCTCGGACGTCTACAAGATCCCGGTCGCGATCTCGCTCGCCGTCATCGTGCTCATGTTGGCGGTCGCGATCGGCGCATCGCTGTTGCGGCCACCGCCGGATGATGAGGAACCGGAAGCGCCGAGCGCGGTAACGCCGAAGCCGGTGGTCGATCAGTCAGTGTGATCGGCGTCGGTCGCGTCGAGCGTGCGGATGTCCCAGAGCAGCCCGCCGAGCTGCGACTCGGTGAGCGCCATCACGGAGAGCTGACGCGAGTCGGGGTACTCGACCGCTTCGGGCGAAGGCCTGGTCGCCGCCACGAGGTACCGCACCGGCTCGTCGGTCTCGTTGCGCAGTTGGTGCGCACCGTCCGGGCCAACCGGGAAGTGGACGACAGCGCCCTCCGCGAGCTCCCGCTCACCACCCGGTTCGCGGAGCGTCGGACGACCCCGGAGCACGACGAGCAACTCCTCGGCGCCGTGGTGGAAGTGGTACAGGCCGCCCGTCCGGCCCGGCCCGATCTCGTACAGGCTGGCGCCGATCCGGTCGCCTCGCGGAAGACGGGTCGACCTCTCGGCCGACCACTCCTCCTCGCTCTCGTGCTCCCAGTCGTCACTCCAGATGTTGGGTGTGTCGCTCACGTCGCCTCCTCTGCTCGGTCATGATCGCGCCGTGGACTTCTACCGCACGCCCGACGATCGCTTCACGGGGCTCCCCGGCTACGCCTTCGAGCCGCGTTACCTCGAGCAGGACGGGCTGCGGATGCACTACGTCGAGGAGGGCGCCGGAGACCCCGTCCTCCTCCTTCACGGCGAGCCCACGTGGGCGTTCCTCTACCGGAGGATGATCCCGCCGCTCGCGGAGGTCGCGCGGGTGGTAGCACCCGACTACTTCGGTTTCGGCCGCTCGGACAAGCCGATGCGGATCGAGGACTACTCCTACGACTTCCACTACGGCTCGATCGAGAAGCTCGCCGATGAGCTCGACCTGCGTGGGACGACGGTCGTCGTGCAGGACTGGGGCGGGCCGATCGGGCTCCGCCTTGCCGTCGAGCACCCGGAGCGGGTGGCGCGCCTCGTGATCCTCAACACCGGAGTGGGGGCCGGCCGCGCCCCCTCGGACGGATGGTTGCGGTTCCGCGAGTTCGTCCGCCGCGTCGGGCCTGAGCTCATGGCCGGCCAGCTGATTCGGATCACCTGCGTGAACGAGCTCTCGGAGGACGTCGTCGAGGCGTACAACGCGCCCTTCCCCGTGCCGGAGTCGAAAGCCGGGATGCTGGCGTTCCCGGAGCTCGTCCCGACGGAGCTGGATCACCCGAGCGCGGCCGCGATGCTGGAGGTGCAAGACGCCCTCGCGCGCTG
Organism: Gaiellaceae bacterium; assembly: GCA_046484465.1. GTDB lineage: Bacteria > Actinomycetota > Thermoleophilia > Gaiellales > Gaiellaceae > GMQP-bins7. The sequence continues at coordinate 8,778 of JAWOIV010000071.1, read as the reverse complement.
GGAGAAGCCCGCGCTCGTCCTCTTCTCGGACTCGGATCCGATCTTCACGCCCGCCGCCGCCGAGCGTATGGCGGAGCAGATCCCCGGTGCCGGCCCGGCCGAGATCGTCGCGGGAGCGGGCCACTTCCTGCAGGAGGAGCGGGGCGAGGAGATCGCCGCCCGAATCGTCCGCTTCCTCGCCGCCGAGGCGTAGCGCGCCTCGGTGCCTGGCTTCAGCCAGGCACTTGCCGTCCGCCTACGACACCGTCCAGGTGTCGCCCGAGTGCAGGAGCGAGGCGATGTCGCCGTCCCCGCGCTCCTCGCGCGCCGCGTCGAGCTGCGCGCTCATCAGGTCGTCGTAGACCTCGCGCTCGACGCTGCGAAAGACGCCCAGCGGGACGGCGCCGTCGGTGTCGAAGGTGACGCGCGAGAGCGCGAACGCGAGGCTCGGCTCCCGGTGACCGGCGTCGTGCACGAGGAGCGCGTCCTCCCCGGCCTCGGCCACCGAGACCACCTGCGCGGAGCCGTCCTCGTGCTGGACGACACCCTTCTCGCCGTCCGCTCCGAAGCGAATCGGCTGGCCGTGCTCGAGGTAGATGCGGTTCGTCTTGTCCTCGCGGACGCCCTCGAAGGCGCCGTCGTTGTAGATGTTGCAGTTCTGGAGGATCTCGACGAAGGCGGAGCCCCGGTGCCGTGCCGCGGCGCCCAAGACCGCCGAGAGCCCCTTCTTGTCCGTGTCGATCGCCCGCGCGACGAAGGACGCCTCCGCCCCGATCGCGATCGAGAGCGGGTTGAACGGGTAGTCGAGGGATCCCATCGGCGTCGACTTCGTCACCTTCCCGAGCTCCGAGGTCGGCGAGTACTGGCCCTTCGTGAGCCCGTAGATGCGGTTGTTGAAGAGCAGGATCCTGAGGTTCACATTCCGGCGGAGCGCGTGGATCAGGTGATTGCCTCCGATCGAGAGCGCGTCACCGTCACCGGTGACGACCCAGACCGAGAGATCGGGGCGCGAGACCGCGAGGCCCGTCGCGATCGCCGGCGCGCGGCCGTGGATCGAGTGCATCCCGTAGGTCTGCAGGTAGTACGGGAACCGGGCTGCGCACCCGATGCCGGAGACGAACACGATCCGCTCGCGGGAGAGCTCCAGCTCCGGCATGAAGCCCTGGACGACGTTCAGGATCGCGTAGTCGCCGCACCCCGGGCACCAGCGCACCTCCTGATCCGACTTGAAGTCCTTGGCGGTCAGCTGCACGACGTTGCCATTGCCCTCGCTCATGCGTCGACCAGCTCCGTGATCGCTTCCGCCAGCTCGGCAGCCCGGAATGGTCGACCGCGCACCTTGTTGTAGCCTCGCGCATCCACGAGGTACTCGGCTCGCAGCAGCATCCGCAACTGGCCGAGGTTCATCTCCGGCACGAGCACCTTGGGGTACGCGCCGAGGATCTCGCCGGTGTTGCGGGGGAACGGATTCAGGTACCGAAGGTGAGCGACTGCGACCTTCCGCCCGGACGCGCGGACGCGCCGCGCGCCGGCGGCGATCGCACCGTACGTCGAGCCCCACCCGAGGACGAGCGTCTCGGCGCCGTCCGGATCGTCCACCTCGAGCTCGGGGATGTCCGCTGCGATCCCGGCCACCTTCTCCGCACGGAGGCGAACCATGAGGTCGTGGTTCTCGGGGTCGTACGAGACATTCCCGGTCTCGTGCTCCTTCTCGAGCCCGCCGATCCGGTGCTCCAGCCCGGGCGTCCCGGGAACCGCCCAGGGGCGGGCGAGGGTCTCGCGGTCGCGCGCGTACGGCAGGAAGGGTGCTCCGTCGCCCGCGACCGTGGCGAACTCGGTCGAGATGTCGGGAAGCCCGGCGGCGTCGGGGATCAGCCACGGCTCGGAACCGTTGGCGAGGTAGGCGTCCGAGAGCAGGAAGACGGGCGTGCGGTACTTCAGCGCGATGCGGGCGGCCTCGATCGCCGCCTCGAAGCAGCCCGAGGGTGTGGCCGCCGCAACGACGGGCACCGGGGACTCCGAGTTTCGGCCGAAGAGCACCATGAGGAGGTCGGCCTGCTCGGGCTTCGTGGGCATGCCGGTGGAGGGGCCTGCCCGCTGGACGTCCACGATCACCAGCGGGAGCTCGAGCGTGACGGCGAGCCCGACCGTCTCCGACTTGAGCACGATGCCCGGCCCCGCCGAGGTCGTCACGCCGAGCGCACCACCGAAGGAGGCGCCGAGCGCGGCACCGGAGGCCGCGATCTCGTCCTCCGCCTGGAACGTCCGCACGCCGAAGTGCTTGAGCTCCGCGAGCTCCTCGAGGATGCTGGATGCAGGCGTGATCGGGTAGGCGCCGAGGAAGAGCGGGAGCCCCGAGAGCCTGCTCGCCGCAACCAGCCCGTACGAGAGCGCGGTGTTCCCCGAAATCTGCCGGTAGGTGCCGGGCCGCAGCTGTGCGGGCGCGATCTCGTACGAGACGGCGAAGTCCTCGGAGGTCTCACCGTAGTTCCAGCCGGCTTTGAAGGCCTTCGTGTTCGCCTCGACGATCTCCGGCCGATGCGCGAACTTCGACTCGATGAACGCGAGCGTGCCCTCGGTCGGCCGGTGGTAGAGCCAGGACATGAGCCCGAGGGCGAAGAAGTTCTTCGAGCGCTCGGCCTCGCGGGATGTGATCCCCTCGATCTCCTTCAACGCCTCGATGGTCATCGACGAGAGGGCGACGGCGTGGACGTGGTAGTCCGCGAGCGACCCGTCGTCGAACGGGCTGGACGTGTACCCGGCTTTCTGCAGGTTGCGCTCGTTGAAGGCGTCGGTGTTGACGATGATCGTCGCGCCCTTGGGCAGATCGGCGAGGTTGACCTTGAGCGCGGCGGGATTCATCGCCACGAGGACGTTCGGCTGGTCGCCGGGCGTGAGGATGTCGTGGTCGGCGAAGTGCACCTGGAAACCGGAGACGCCCGGCAGCGAGCCGGCGGGCGCGCGGATCTCGGCCGGAAAGTCGGGGAGCGTCACGAGGTCGTTCCCGAAGACCGCCGTCTCGCTCGTGAAGCGATCGCCCGTGAGCTGCATCCCGTCGCCGGAGTCACCCGCGAACCGGATCACGACCTGCTCGATCTGCTCGACGGGCTTCGACGAGCTCATGTACGAGGTATAGCGCAACCGGTCGGCGGGCGGCGGCTACCCTCCTCTCGCATGAGGATCACGGAGAGCATCCGCATCGACCGATCGCCCGAGGACGTGTGGGCGATCGTCTCCGACCTCGACACGCACACGACCTGGCGCCCGGCGCTCGTCGAGTTCCGACAGCTCTCCGACGGGCCTCTCGAGGTGGGAACGCGCATCCGTGAGGTGTTGCGCTGGCGCAAGCGCGAGATCGAGATCGAAGACGTCGTGACAGCGCTCGAGCCGCCGCGACGGCTCGGGTTTCGGGGCGGCTGGAGCGCAGCGGACTTCGAAGTCGAGTTCCGTCTCGAGCCCGACGGCGAGGGAACGCGCGTGACGATGGACTGGCCGCTCTACCCGAAGTCGCTCCTCATGCGCGTTGCGGCTCCCTTCCTCAAAGGCACCATGGGCCGCGCCACGGCCGAGGAGCTCGGACATCTGAAGGCGCTCGCAGAGAGAAGAGCCCACACGTAGAGGCGAGGCTCGCCTCCCCATTGTCTCGCCCACGGAGGAGCGACAGCCGGAAACGTCAGACGAGCGCCCGGCGCACGGCCTCGTCGAACCCCGTGAGCCCGAGCGGCACGAGCTCGCGAATCCGCTCGTCGCGGACCACCGTGGGATTCCGGAGCCCCTCGATCAGTGGCCGCGCAACCGACGCTCGCACGGGCGTGACGAGGTGGAGCCACCACGACGAGAGGCGCGGAGTGAGGACGGGGACCTCGATGATGAGAGGACGCCGTCCACGGATCGCCCCGATCCGCTCGATCATCTCCCGGTAGGTCATGACCTCGGGGCCGCCGATGTCGAACGTCTCGCCGAAGGCGGCCTGGAGGCCGGCGACGCCGGCGAGGTACCCGACGGCATCGTCGAGCGCGATCGGCTGTGTCGGCGTCGAAACCCAGCGCGGGCAGATCATCGCGGGCAGCCGATCGACCAGCGCGAGGATCGTCTCGAACGCCGCGCTGTCCTTGCCGACGACCATGGCCGCCCGCAGCGTCGTCACGGGAACGGCTCCTGCGGCGAGCACGGCAGCCGTCTCGTGACGGCTCCTGAGGTGTGGCGACAGATCCGGGTCGTCGTCGCCCAGACCGCCGAGATAGACGATCTGCTGCAGACCACTCCGCTCGGCTGCCCGGGCCACGTTGCCTGCGGCAAGCCGGTCGACCTCCTCGAACTCGGGCGAGCCGAGCGAGTGGACGAGGTAGAAGGCAACGTCGGCTCCGGTGAGCGCGGCGTCGAGTGTCTCCGCTCGCGTCGCGTCCGCAGTGACCCACCGGATCCCATCGGTCGCCTGACGCCGATCACGGGAGACCGCGACGACCTCGTGACTCCGCGCAAGTGCGGGAAGCAGCGCGCGCCCGATCACGCCCGAGGCCCCGAAGACGGCGACCCTCACAGTGGCCCTCTCTCGGCCCGAGCGAGGTACCGGCGGCCGACGCGCTCGTGAAGGGGGATCTGCAAGATGTCGAAGAGGCGCCGGCGGACGCCGATCCTCCCGTCGACCGCCAGCCGCGACCGGAACTCCGTGACGGCAATCGAGACCTCCGTCGGTTCCGTCCCACGCTGCGCGAGGACGAGGAAGCCGCCTGGCCCCGACGCGAGCAGCCCTCCTCGAATCGGATAGCGGCACTCGATCCGATCTCCGTCCACGGTCGTCTCCGCGCGGCCGAAGCGGAGGAGGGGGAGCGCGCGCAGGAGCACGAGCTCGATCCCCTCGTCGCTGCGGCGCGGTCGCACGAGGCCACGAAGAGATCTCGCGACCTCCTCCCAGTACGCGGACCCGAGCCGGCGCGCCCCTTCGTCACTCGCCGGCACAGGAGGTATCGCAGCCGAGATGCGCTGCTCCGAGTACGAGGCTCCGAGGCGAGGCACGATCAGCCCTTGAAGGCCGTGGCGGGCGCGCCCGAGCCGAGCGCAGACGGTTCGGCCCGCCGCTTCGCTAGCTTCGAGGGCCACCACGTCCGCTCGCCGAGGTCGAACGTCAGCGCAGGGACGAGGACCGAGCGCACGATCAGCGCGTCGAGGAGCACGCCGAAGGCGACCGTGATGCCGAACTGGGTCAGCGCGATGAGGGGCAGGACGGCGAGCACGGAGAACGTCCCCGCAAGCACGATCCCGGCCGAGGTGATGACGCCTCCGGTCAGGGCGAGGCCCTTGAGCATGGCCTCGCGAGTCGGCAGCGAGAGCGCCTCCTCGCGGACACGCGCCATGAGAAAGATGTTGTAGTCGACCCCCAGCGCGACGAGGAAGATGAACGCGAGCAGCGGGTAGCTCGGATCCTCGCCCGGAAAGTCGGCGAACACCTCGAAGAGGAGAAGGCTCCCGCCGAGCGCGGCCAGGAAGGAGAGCACGACGGTCGCCATGAGCACGACGGGGGCGACGAGAGCCCGCAGCAGCAGGATGAGGATCGCGAGGACGACGAGGAGGACGAGCGGTATGAGGAGCTTCGTGTCGCGCTCGGTCGCGGCCCGGAGATCGGCTTCCTCGGCCGTCGGCCCGCCGACGAGAACGGCGTCGCCGGCGCCCGCGCGAAGGTCGGCACGGAGCCGCGAGATCGCTGCGTACGCCGGCTCGCTATAGGGGTCGCGGGTCAGCACGACGTCGAACCGCACGCCCGACTCCCCCGTCTCCACGCGTCCGACGGAGGCGACGTCAGCGGATGCGTCAGCGGCGGCGAGGGCGTCGTCGAGCCGCGCGGGATCGCGGACGAGCACCGTGGTCGGCGCCCCGGCGCCTGCCGGGAACGACTCCTCGAGCAGCCTCTGCCCCTCGACGGACTCGACCGAGCCGCGGAAGATGCTCGTCGTCGTCAGGTCGTCGTCGAGGGTCAGCGTGCCGAGGGCGAGTGCACCGAGGGCGAGCGCCGTCACGATCCAGACGAGCCTGGGGCGTCGCTCGATCCGCGAGCCCAGCTTCCTCCAGAAGCCGCGACCCGTGGTCTCCTCGTCACCGAAGCGCGGAACGAACGGCCAGAACGCCCGCCGGCCGCCGATCAGGAGGAGCGCGGGAAGCACGGTCAGCATGGCCAGCGCGGCGACGGCGACGCCCATGGCGCCGACGGGGCCGAGCCCGGAGATCGAGTTCACGTCCGCGAGCGTGAGACACAGGAGCGCCGCCACGACGGTTCCCGCGGAGGCGAGGATCGCAGGCCCGGCGCGGAGAACGGCGATGCGCATCGCCTCGTGCTTGTCCTCGACCCGGCGGAGCTCCTCCCGGTAGCGCGCGGTGAGGAGGAGCGCGTAGTCCGTCCCGGCGCCGAACACGAGCACGAGCAGGATGCCGCCCGTCTGGCCGTTGATGACGAGGCCTGCGTCGGCCATGAGGTAGCCGAGGCCACGCACGACGAACTCGGCGAACAGCACCGAGAGCAAGGGCAGCAGCCAGAAGATCGGGCTGCGATAGATGATGATGAGCAGGACGAGGACGAGAGTCGCGGTGGCGTACAGGAGCGTCGTGTTGATCCCCTCGAACACCTTGGTCGCATCGGCCGAGAACCCCGCCGGGCCGGTCACCTTCACCTCGACTCCACCGGGTGCGCTGTCACCGACGAGCTCGCGAACATCCTCGACCGCGCCGACGAGAACCTCCTCGTCGCCCCGAGCCTCGATGGGGACGACGACGATGGCTGCCTTCCCGTCCTCCGAGAAGGTGGGCGGAGGGGACTCTTGCACGCCCTCGATGGACGCTGAAGCGATCTCCTCACGGGCGCTCTCGACGGCGGCTCGTTGGCCTTCGTCGAGCTCGGCATCGCCGCGAAAGACGACAACGGCAGGAACGACCTCGCCGGAGGGAAACCCGGCCGAAGCCTCGAGGACGGCGACGGACTCCGCGCCCCCGGGCAGGAAGCTCGAAGGCTCGTTCTGCTGCGCCGACTCGAACTGGCTCGCGAACGGCGCCAGCCCGGCGATGAGCGCCAGCCAGAGGCCGAGGACGGCAAACTTCGACCGACGGCCGGAGACGAAGGAGGCGAACCAGGCGGGCATCCGCCTACGTTATACAGACTCTCGACACAGCCGGGACGCGGCTGCGCAAACACGTCAGCTCAGGCGGTAGACGATCCGACCCCGGGTGAGGTCGTAGGAGGAGAGCTCGATGCGCACGCGATCGCCCGGGAAGACCCTGATGCGATAGCGCTTCATCCGACCACCCATGTAACCGAGCGCTTCGTGCCCGTTGTCGAGGCGAACGCGGAACATGCGGCTGCGCAGCGCCTCGATGACCTCGCCCTCGACCTCGAGCTTCTCTTCTTTCTGGGCCATGTGCCCCTCCCTCTGGGATGAGAAACCGTGGCCGCTTGCGCGGCCACGGCCTCGTACTCGGCGCTAGCCGACGGGGATGACGTTGGTCGCCTCGGGGCCCTTCTGGCCCTCGCGCGGCTCGTACTCGACACGCGCACCCTCGGTGAGGCTCTTGAAGCCGTCACCGGAGATGTTGCTGAAGTGCACGAAGAGATCCTTGGATCCCTCGTCGGGGGTGATGAACCCGTACCCCTTGCTGTCGTTGAACCACTTCACGGTTCCGGTTGCCATATGAAAAACACCTCCTTCACAAACTCACGAACAAGCTGGAAGGCGCAACGCGCGAACCGGACTCGCTCTGGAACTGAATACGTGGCGAAGGGTAGCAGGCTCCTCGTAACGAGCCGACAGACGGCTACCCGTGCTCGGCCAGGAGCCGTTCGAGGTCGAGCGGGCGCGTGAACATGCCGAGGCTCCCGTCCGCAGTGCGCGGCCACTCCTCCTGCGGGCGATCGCGATAGAGCTCGACGCCGTTGCCGTCCGGATCGGCCAGGTAGATCGCCTCGCTGACGCCGTGATCCGAGGCGCCCTGGAGCGGGATCCCGGCATCGAGCACGCGACGAACGGCGCCCGCAAGGGTCGCGCGATCCGGATAGCGGATCGCAACGTGGTAGAGCCCGGTCGTCCCCGGAGAAGGCGGCTGCCCGCCCTGCGACTCCCAGGTGTTCAGCCCGATGTGGTGGTGGTAGCCGCCGGCCGAGACAAACACCGCCTGGTCGCCGTAGCGTGCCTGCTCCTCGAAACCGAGGACGTCGCGCCAGAAGCCGAGCGCGCGCTCGAGGTCCGCGACCTTCAGGTGGACGTGGCCGATGTCTACACGTGGATCGAGCGGCCGGCTCATCGCGCTGTACACGCGCCCGTACGTTCAGTCGTGATTGGCGGCCTCCAGACCGAGCAGTCCAAGGGCGCAGGGAGGCCCGATACTAGATGAGTAGTTCCACGGCTGAGGCCGCGGCGCGGTAGGGACCCGCAGCAGTCAGGTCGAAGTCGGCGGTGCCTATTCGCACCGTCGACCAGTGGAGGACACGATGCTCGCCGACCTCGACCTGTTGCTGATTGCTGTGTTCTGTACGGCTGACGATCTCCTGCCTGAGCCGGCGAAGAACGCCCGACGGATCCTGACCGATGCGGAGGTCGTCACGCTCGCGGTCGCGCAGGCGATCATGGGGGTCACATCCGATGCCCGCTTCATCAAGGTCGCGCGCAAGCAGCTCGCGCATCTCTTCCCGAAGCTCCCGCAAAGGAGCGGCTATCTGAAGCGGCGCGAGGCGCTGAGCGACACGATCGAGGCGCTGACGGTCATCTTCGCCAGCGACAGCCCCGGCTTCGACGACGATCTCGTGCTGGTCGACTCGAC
>JAWOIV010000044.1:0-16492 GCA_046484465.1 Gaiellaceae bacterium | reverse complement strand
CCGAAGAGCTCGACCGTGCCCGTCGACGCGGAGAGGTCCCCCGAGATGACGTTGAAGAGCGTCGTCTCGGGTGACCTCTCCGCGTCTACGGGCACGGTCGAGCTCTTCGGCACTGACGTCACGCACACCCCGGCGCGCAAGCGCGCCCGGCTCGGGCTCGCGCGCACCTACCAGCAGTCGCGCATGCTGCTCGGTCTGAGCGTCGAGGACAGCATCTACCTCTCCATACTCGGAGTGGAGCAGGGACATCTCCGTCCGGTCACGTTCCCGCGAAAGGACCGCGCGATGCGCGAACGAGCGCGCGAGGCGGCCCGCCGGGCGGCGATCGACGGAAAGCTCTCCGAGCTGGTCGGCAACCTCTCGCACGGGGAGCACCGGCAGGTCGCGGTCGCCATGGCGCTCGCTTCCGAGCCGAAGATCCTCATGCTCGACGAGCCCGCGTCCGGCCTCTCGCGCGGTGAGCGCCAGCTCCTCACGGATCTGCTCCTCGGCCTCGAGCCCGACATCACCCTCATCGTGATCGAGCACGACATGGACGTCGCGCTCCGGGTCGCCGAGCAGGTGACGATGATGCACGACGGGCGCGTCGTCGTCGAGGGGACGCCCGATGAGATCCGTGCGAACGAGCTCGTCCACGACCTGTACCTGGGGCGACACCACTACGCCGATGAGTGACGTGCTCCTCGAGGTCGAGGGGCTGAACGCCTACTACGGGCGTGCGCAGATCCTCAACGGCGTCACGTTCGCGGTGGGCCGCGAATCCGTCGCGATCGTCGGCCGGAACGGGATGGGGAAGTCCACGTTGTGCGCTGCGCTCATGGGCTTCTCACCCCCGAGCTCCACGGGCTCGGTGCGCTTCGACGGCAAGGAGATCCATGGTCGAAAGTCGCACAAGATCGCTCGCGCGGGGCTCGGCTACGTTCCGCAGGGTCGGCGTCTCTTTCCGTCTCTCACCGTCAACGAGCACCTCAAGATCGCCGCGCGCGGCGGCAAGGGAGAGTGGACGATCCAGCGAGTCTACGACCTGTTTCCGCGCCTGGCCGAGCGGAAGCGGAACGGCGGCGCGGAGCTCTCGGGTGGAGAGCAGCAGATGCTCGCGATCGGCCGTGCGCTGCTCGGGAACCCGAAGCTTCTGATCATGGACGAGCCCTCGGAGGGGCTCGCTCCGACGATCATCGAGTTGCTTGTCGAGACGTTCCAGCGCCTCGAGCAGGACGGTCTCGCGATCCTCGTCGTCGAGCAGAACCTCGGCGTTGCGACGTCCCTCGCGACGCGTCAGCTCGTGATGGTCGGAGGGGAGATCGCGTTGGAGACCACCGCGGACGAGCTTGCTCGCGACACGTCGATGCAGCGCCAGTTCCTCGGCGTCGAGCCGGTCGCGCACGAGCCCACGGCGTGAGGGCGCCGATGTCGAACGGCGGGCCCGTGCTCGGGGCCGTGTTCGCCGCCTGCTGCGCGCTGCTCCTCGCTGCCTGCGGCGGCGGCGACCCTCGACCCGATCTCGTCTTCGTGAGCACGCGGGACGGCGACTACGCGATCTTCGCGATGAACGCCGACGGGAAGCGGGAGAAGCGTCTCACTCCCGCTCACGATTCCGACGCGCACTCGACGCTCTTCTTCCAGACAGAGCCGGCGTACGCGCCCGACGGAAGCCGCATCGCCTTCGCGAGCCGTCGTGGGACGAGCTTCGACCTCTTCGTCATGGATGCGGACGGGACCGGCACGCAGCAGCTCACGTCGAACGCAGCGAACGATGCGCACCCGACGTGGTCACCGGACGGCGAGCGGATCGCGTTTCACCGTGGCGATCCGTCTCACCTCTTCGTGATGAACGCCGATGGATCGGATCAGCGACGCATCACCGACGACGTAGCGCCGGAGGCTCAGCCTGCGTGGTCGCCCGACGGCGAGTGGATCGCGTACGTGCGCAGAACCCCCGGCACCGAGATCCGCGAGGTGTGGCTCGTCCGTCCGGACGGGTCCGGGCGCCGGGCGCTGACGAGCCTCGAGGACGCTGTCGACGCGCCCGCCTGGGCTCCCGACTCTGCGAGCCTCGCATTCGCGAGCAACGACCAGCAAGAGAGGTTCGAGGTCTACGTGATCGGGCTCGACGGGAAGGGGCTGCGCAAGCTCACGACCTCCTCCGAAGCGGCCTTCGAGCCCGCCTGGTCACCCGACGGCAGCTCGATCGCGTTCTCGCAGGACGGATCGATCGCGGTCCTCGTTCTGGACGGAGACCAGCAGAGCGCGCTCACCGATCCGGACGACAACGACTCCAGCCCGGCCTGGACTCCACGCTCTCCGTCGGACGACGAGTAGCTCAGAAGGTGCCGTAGCGCTCGTACGCCTCGAGCGGCGGTACTCCGTCCCGGACGGCCGCGCGGATCTCGCTCTCGGTCGCCGCCTTCTGCTCGGCCTCGGCGAGCACATCCTCTGCGACGCCGTGGGGTACCACGACCACGCCGTCGTCGTCGCCCACGATCCAGTCGCCGGGCTCGATTCGCACGCGTCCGATCGTCACCGGCACCTGCGTCGCCTCGAGCTCCCAGCGCCACGTCGAGTCCTCCGGCGTCACGAAGCGGCAGAAGACGGGGAAGCCCTCGTCGAGGATGAAGCGCACGTCACGGCAGCCGCCGTCGAGCACGCAGCCGGCGACACCCCGCGCCTTGAGCGACGTCACGGACAGCTCGCCCAGATGGGCCGAGATGTCCTGGGCGCACGCGTAGACGGCCACGTGGTCGGCCGGCACGTCGCCGAGCATCGCGAGAACCTTCCGGATCGCCCGGTCGTAGTCGCCGTCACCCGTGTTCTCGGCCGGACGGCCCTTGACCGTGTACGCCTGTCCTGCAGTCGTCGTTCCCGGCTCGAGCGGCCGGATCGACGGAGGGAGCGTCTGGTGGTGAAGGCCGCGCTCGTCGAGGATGTCGGCGAGCACTGCCGTGTAGATCGCGGCGAATCGCTCTCTCACGGCTCCGGTATCCCCAGGTCGTCCGGGCGATCTGCGCCCCGGCCCTCGACGAGCTCGGGCGCTCGCTCCTCGAGGAGCCGGAGGACGAGCTCGGCTCGTCTCACCCGCTCGCGCGCGAGCTTCACGGCGAGATCCTCGAGGTGCGCTCCGGAGGGGTAGATGTTCGGGGCATTCCGGATGCCGAGCTTGACGTACATCGGCGCGGCGTGCCGGATCATCGCGGGCACCTCGTAGTAGCGGACGAAGCCGCCCTGGTCGTCGGGGACCTCGACGTACACGTCGAGCGGGCACGTGCAGGCTGCCCGGATCTCGCCGAGGCTCCCCGGCGAGAGGTCGGTGGCGACGTTGATCGTCGTCGCGCCGAGATCCGCGAGCACGCGGGCGGTCGCGCCGTTGGCGCAGGGGAGGAGAACGGAGGTCTTGAGGACGACCGTTGACGGGATCTCTCCGCCGCGCTTCATCCGTCCGAGCTCGGCCAGGGCGCCGAGGTCGGCGACGAGAAACGAGCGGATACCGAGGGCGACGCCGCGACGCGCTTCGGAGACGCACGCCTCGACGCCGGCGGCTCCGCGGGCGACACCGCCGACCGCCGGAGCGACGAGGGACTGCCCGCCCGCGTCCCAGGCTCCGCGCGGCCCGAGGAAGAGGGATACCTCGACGCCGCTCTTCGCGCCCAGCTCGGCCATCTCCCGGATCTCGGCGTCGGTGAGCATCATCACGCCGCTCCCCTGCGAGATCCGGCGCACGGGAACCTCACGGCGCTCGGCCTCCTCGAGGACGGCGTGGAAGGCTGCGGGGCCCTCGACCGACGGAATCTCGATGCGGTAGCGAACGCCGTCAGCAAAGCGCTGCTCGCTCATCGCGGGGACTCTACGGCCTCCGGTTACGCCCAGAAGGCCTCGAACGCCTCCGGGTCGCCCGGAAGTGCGAGCACGCGCTGCACGAGCCCGTCCTCGATCCGGAAGAGCAGGACCTGGTCGAGCTCCAGCGTCCGGCCGTGGCGGGTGCCGCGGGCGGTGTAGAGAACCGCCGCGCGCACATCGCTCGAGAGCACGTCGACGAGCTCCGACACGTAGGTCCCGTCGGTCTCCTTCCGGAGCCGCCCGAGGAACCGGAAGATCTCGTCGCGCCCGCGGTACGTGCCCGCCATCACGCCTCGGCCCGGAACCGCCCACGTTGCGTCCTCGGCGAAGAGCCCGCGCAGGGCGAACCCCTCCTGGCGAGCGAAGGCACCGAAGATCTGCCGGACGATCGCGTCGTTCTCAGTCGCGCCCACGGCTCTCCTCCCAGCGGTCGAGGAGCCCCTGAACGTGCCGTTGCTGCGCTTCCGAGAACGGGGCCCTGGCGACGAGTCGTCGCGCTTCCGTCGGATCGTCGTGACGAACTGCCGCCTCGAGATGCTCGCGCACCGGCGTCGGCTGGCGGAGCTGCCGGCGCAGCCAGCGGAGGAGGCTCACCGTCTCCTGATCGGCCACGCGTGCACCGTAGTACACGCCCGGTCGGCGCTGGTCGCTTCGCGGCTAGCGCGTCTTCGGCGTGTCCTGAGCGTCGCCGGGGGCGTCATCGCCTTCGGGCCGATCACCCTCGCCCTGCTCGGCGATCCCGTAGGCGTCGAGGCGTGACGAGAGGCGCTGCATCCAGCCCGTCTCGAGCCCCTCGTCGCCAGGCTCGCCCGTGGAGCGCCCGCGCTTCCGGCGGCTGTCGGGCTCGGGGGTGGGGCGAGCTCGACGATGCGTCCGGCGCCCGGCCTTCTTCGCCGGCTCGGTGTCGTCGGGGATCGGGATCGAGACCTGGGGGCGCGCGAGCCCGGCAAGCGGGTGACCCTCGAGCGTGCTGTCGACGACCGGCTCCGGGGCCGGCGTGGTCTCCGGAGCCGGGGTCTCCGACACGACCTCGAGCCTCCGGGTCGGGTCGACGATGTACTCCGGAAGCGGACCGAGGTCCTCCGGCTCGGGCTCGGTTTCGGGTTCAGGCTCCGGCGTCACCTCGGTCGGCGCGGGTACAGCGTGCGCGATTGCCTCCTTCGGGGAGACGATGTAGTCGGGGAGCTGTTCGGGCTCTGCGGTCGAGGGGGCGTCCGGCTCCACCTCCTGGACGACTCCCGTATCGGCCTGCTCCGAGGCGGGCTTCGGGGCAGGCTCTGCTTCGAGGAGGGGCGCCTCGAGCGTCGGTTCGACGTCGGCCGCGGGTCGGGGCGGCTCCGGCTCCGGCTCCGGTGGGACGAGAGAGGAGGGAGCGGGCTCGACGAGCTCGACTGCCTCGGGGAACTCGGGGAGATGCCGCGGAGCTTGTTCCGCGGCATCGGCCGACGGCGCCTGCGAGGGTGGCTGCTCGACGTGCTCGACGGACTGCCAGGCGATCGGCTCGGGCTCGTAGGCGAGCTCGGGCTCGGAGATCTCGGGCCCGGGGATGGAGTCGAGTGCGGGCTTCGGAGTGGTCTCGGGCGGCGGCTCGAGCGCGGCCTCTGCCGTTTGGTCGGTCAACGCTTCCGGGCGCTCGACGGGCTCCTCGATCGGCGGAGCAGCCTCGGCCGCGACGTCGATGCTCGGCTCCGGAGAGGGGTCCACGGGCGGCTCGAGCTCGGCCGGGGGAGCGGGCGTCTCGACGCTCTGGTCGAACGGAGGCGGCTCCGGCTCGAGGGTCGAAGAAGTCTCTCCCTGCTCGGGCTCGACCAGTTGGCTCGGCGCGGGCACGTCGACCGTGCCCTCGAGCGTCGTGTCGACCGTGCCTTCGAGCGTGCTGTCGAGCGGCCCGTCGGCTGCGAGGGCGATCGGTTCGGCATCCTCCTGCTCGATGAGGGCGACGTGGGGCTCGGGCTCGGCCATAGGCTCGGGTGGTCGAGGCCGGTCGAGCGGCGGGATGAGTTCGCCGAGCGCATCCGGCTCGACGATTGCGACCGCCAGCTCGGGATCGGAGAAAGGCTCGGGCGGTACGGCGGGCTCGGGTAGAGGAGCGAGGTCCTCCAGCGGCTCCGGCTGCACGAACGCGACGGGCAACTCCGGTTCGACGATGGGCTCGGGGTCGATCACGAAGGCGTCGGCCGGCACAAGGAGCTCGGCGGTCGTCGGCGGCTCGGGCTCCGGCTCCGAAGTCGGCGGTGCTTCCCAGAGTGGTCGTCCCGACACGGGACGGTCGCGCAGCTCCTGCCGGCGAACGGCTCCGCTCGCCGACCGCGGCAGCCCGTCCACGAACTCGATCTCGCGGGGAACCTGCTGCTCGGCAAGGGACTGACCAACGAACTGGCGAAGCTCCGCCTCGAGCTGCTCCGTCCCGTCGATACCCGCCTCGAGGACGACGAACGCCCGGAGGAACTGGCCGCCGCGCTCGAGGTCGCGCACGCCGACGACGGCGCTCGTCGCGACCGCATCGTGGCTCGTGATCGCGCGCTCCACGTCGTGGGGGCCGAAGGTCCGGCCGCGACTCGTGATCAGCTCGCCGGATCGAGCGAGGTACCGAAGGGCGCCCGACTGATCTGCGACGGCGACGTCCCCCGTGAGGTACCAGTCGCCGCGGAACGCACGTTTCGTCTCGTCCGGCGATTCCCAGTAGCCGACGAACAGCGTCGGCGGCCTACCGCGCACCGCGAGGTCTCCCTCGACGCCGGGAGGCAGCTCGTTGCCCTGCTCGTCGACGACGGCGAGGTGATGGCCCGGGAGTGCCGTCCCGATCTCCCCGGAGAGCCGCTCGCCCCCCTCTTCGCCCGGCGAGGTCATCGTCACGATCCCGGTCTCCACCTCGCCGTAGCCGACGTGGATCGGGAGCTCCCACTGCCCTTCGAAGACCTCCAGAACCTCTGGCTCGAGGTAGTCGCCGGTGGTCAGGAGGCGCCGCAGGCGGGGTGGGCGCGAGCGGGCGAGCTGGCGCAACTCCGTGAGCGCCCGGTACTCCGCGGGCGTCTGGCACAGCACGGATGGGCCGACGCGCCGGATGAGGTCGAGCCGCTCGGCGGGGTCGAAGTCGCCCTCGTGGATGACCACCTCGGCGCCGCGCGCCCACGGGCCTGCGAGAGCGGTGGAGAGCGCAAGCGCCGACCCGGGCCCGACGGCGCACCAGACGAGATCGCCGGTGCCGGCCTGGAGCCAGTACTCGGCCCCGACGCGTGCCGCGAACAGCGAGCCGTGCGTATGTGCAACCGGCTTCGGTGCGCCCTCGGTGCCGGCCGTCCAGGTCAGGTAGGCGACGTCTCGCGACGACGTGTCGGCCGTCGGCTCGT
Organism: Gaiellaceae bacterium; assembly: GCA_046484465.1. Taxonomy (GTDB): domain Bacteria; phylum Actinomycetota; class Thermoleophilia; order Gaiellales; family Gaiellaceae; genus GMQP-bins7. Next base: position 9,311 of record JAWOIV010000044.1, on the reverse strand, counting down.
CGTCGGGGGTGTCCGACGACCTTCGCATCCGGCCGCTGCGAACGTGGTGCACCTCGGGAGCGAAGGACATGCGGGCGATCGCGTCCTCCGACTCCTCTCCGGCGACGACGAGCGCGGCCTCGGTGTGGGCGACCCGGGACTCGAGCGCCTGCGACGAGATCGTCGGTGGCGCCGGCGCGAAGACGGCGCCGACCTTGATGCAGCCGAGCGCGATGTCGACCCAGTCCTCGTTGAGCCTGCTCAGGACGACGACCCTGTCCCCGGGCTCGACGCCCTTCCCTCGCAGGATCGCCGCCCACCTCGTCGCTCCGTCGGCGAGCTGCTTGAAGGTACGGGGCTCGACGATGCCGTCCACCCCCAGGATCGTCAGGGCCGGGCGCTTCGGGTCGCGCCCGAGCACCTCCACGAGATCCCTCGTGAGGTTGAAGCGGTCGGGCACACGCCAGCTGCCGTTCTCGAGCGCAGGAGCGAGCGCGAGCTCCAGCGGGGAGCTCGTTGCGACCTGCGTCCTGCGGCGACCGATGCGGAGCTTCTTCACGGCAACGCCCATTATTGATCCGTCTTCGGTCGTGGGGGAACTCTCCTGGACCCCTGTTCGGCCATTCCGGTGCGGCCTACGGCGTGCGCAGAGCGGTGGCGAACGGCTCGTCGGACGGCAGCACGTCCGGAAGTCGGAAGCCGCCGGCCTTCTCGAGGGCGGCGATCCGGGCCGGTAGCGGGGGGTGTGTATCGAACCAGCGCGTGAGCGCGAGGACGCCCGGACGGCTCGAGTCGACGCGGTCGGTCGGGCTCTCGACCCAGAGGTGGGCCGTCGACGCATCCGCGTAGCGGACGGTCGTCGGGTCACGCTCGAGCCGGCGGAGCGCGAGAGCCATGGCCTCGGCGTCGTTGAGGATCTCGGCGGCACTCGCGTCGGCGAGGTACTCGCGGCGCCGGGAGAGGCTCATCCGGAGCAATAGCGCGGCGTACGGGGCGAGCACGAACCCGACCATCGCGGCGATCACGACGACCGCGCCCCCCTTTCGCGAGCGGCCGCCGTACGCGATCGCTCGGAAGCCGATGTCCGCGATGAGGGCGATGACCCCCGCGAACACGACCGCCATCGTCATGAGGTACGTGTCCCGGTGGCGGATGTGCGACACCTCGTGTGCCAGAACGGCCTCGAGCTCGCGCTTCGGCATCGTCTCCAGCAGTCCCGTCGTGACTCCCACATAGCTTCGCTCGGGCCTGAGCCCCGCGGCGAACGCATTCGGCGCAGGGTCGTTCACGATTCGCACCTCGGGTGTCACGGGGAGCCCGGCGGCGATGGAGACGTTCTCGACGAGACGACGGAGCGGGCGTAGCTCGGCCTCGGCGATCTCGTGTGCGCCAGTCATCCGGGCGACCATGCTCCGCGAGCGGACGATGGCGACGACCGCGTAGATGGCTGCGATCACCAGCGCGGCAACACCGAGCGAGACGTCCAGCACGGCCCCGACGAGCCCGGCGAGGAGAAGGAGCAGGAACACGAAGCCCGCGACGACGATCGCGCTGCGGAGGCGATTCGACCGGATCTGCTCCTGCAGCGTCACGGTGTGGCAGCGGTGAACGTGACCCGCGGCGCCTCGGTGTCTCCCTCGGCGGAGAAGAAGTCGCGTGCCCGGAAGCCGAGCGCACGTGCCACGAGCACCCACGGGAGGCTCTGGATCGCGGTGTTGAAGCGCATCACCGTCGCGTTGTAGTAGCGACGTGCGGCGGCGATCTTGTCCTCGGTGTCCGTCAGGTCATCCTGTAGCCGGAGGAAGTTCTGGGACGCCTTCAGTTCGGGGTACGCCTCCGCGACCGCGAAGAGCCTGCCGAGCGCGGCGGTGAGGACGGCGTTCGCCTCCGCGGCCGTACCCGGCGTTGCTGCGTCTCGTAGAGCCGTTCGCGCCTTCGTGACCTCCTCGAAGACGCCGCGTTCGTGGGCGGCGTAGCCGCGCACCGCCTCGACGAGGTTCGGAATGAGGTCGCCGCGTCGCTGGAGCTGTACGTCGATGTTCGCCCACCCAGTGTCCACCTCGTTGCGGAGTCGGACGAGGCGGTTGTACCCGAGCGCGACGAGCACGACGAGGACCACGCCGGTCCCGGCGGCGACCCAGAGCCACGGCATGCCTCGGAACCTACTCGACGGCCAGGGCGGCGGCGAGAGCCTCGCGCGCTGCCTCGAGGACCGGCTCGCCGTGAGACACGAGGATGCGCTCGACCGGCAGGTCGAGGAGCGGCTGGAGTGTGTGGGCAAGGTCGGCGGTGGTCGTGCCCTCGTGAAGCCATGAGGACGGGCAGAGGCTCACGCCCCCGTCGGAGCCCAGCAACGCGTCGCCCGGCACGAGCGTGCGGTGCTCGGGGATCCAGAAGACGACCTCGGCGGCCCGCCCGCTGCGGAACCCCTGGATCCCGCCCGGAAGCGGGTCGTCCTCGCGGTACGCGTCCGTCACGAGGCCGGCGCGGCGCGCGATCGCCTGCTTCCCGCGCGAGGGCGCCCAGACGCGGGCTCCGTAGCGCTCGACCATGGCAGCTGCGCTCCGCGTGTGCCAGAAGACGGTGACGAGAACGTGGACGTCCCCGTTCATGCGCTCGACGTCGCGGTCGAGCGCGCGCCAGAAACGGTCGGTCTCCTCCGGAGGCACGAGCGGGTCGATCAGGACGATCCCGTCGGCCGTCTCGCAGTAGACGGAGCCGACCTCCTCCTTCCACTCCTCGTGGTACCCGGTCCACCGCCAGAGGCCCGGTGCGAGCTGCGTCACGTCCACGTGCGTCACCCTAGCCATGCGCGCTATCGTCGCCGGCTGCAATGACGTGTGCGAGAGGAAGAGGATGATCGGCAGCAAGTGGTTGCTCGTGGTCGCCGTGCTTTCCGTCGGGACGCTCGCGGCGGGTTGCGGCGGCGGCGACTCGGCGGAAGTGGACGGCGAGCAGACCACCGGTGCCTCGGTGGAGGTGGGAGCGACGCTCGTCGCGAGCGTCGGGCCGGGGTTCGACATCAGCCTCGCGACGCGGGACGGGCAGCCGGTCGGCGCGGCCGCGGCGGGCGAGTACACGATCGAGGTGAGCGACGAGTCGTCGATCCACAACTTCCACCTCACCGGTCCGGGCGTGGACGAGGACTCGGGGGTGTCCGAGGTGGGCGAGTCCACGTGGACCGTCACGTTCGGTCCGGGGTCGTACGAGTTCGTGTGCGATCCGCATCCCAGCATGCACGGCGAGCTCGAGGTCACGAGTTAGCCGCACCTTCAGAAGGAGGAACATGAGGAATCGCATCGCAGTCGTCGTGCTCGTCGCCCTGGGGGCGTCAGCCGTCGTCGTGCTCCCTGCGCTCTCGGCGCCAGCCGCGCCGCCGAAGCTCGCGGGCACCGTCGGGCCGGGCTTCACGATCGGCATGAAGAAGCCCACGAAGGCCGGGAAGTACCGGCTGGTCGTCGCCGACAAGTCGTCCATCCACAACTTCCGCCTCAGAGGCCCGGGCGTGAACGTCGCGACGAGCGTGCCCGCGACGGGCACCAAGACGTTCGCGATCACGCTGAAGAAGGGGAAGTACACGTTCCTCTGCGATCCACACCCGATCTCGATGGTCGGGAGCTTCACGATCAGGTCGTAGGGGCGAGGCGTGCCTCGCCCTCGGCCCTGGCCCTCGCGTCCGGAACCTCGCGCTAGCGAGGTTCCGGACCGGGCAGGGTGAGAGGCAGCGCCTCGACTCCGCCCTTCGAGATGCGCCAGGCGGCGAGCTCGTCGGTGCGGACCGTGTAGATGAAGTAGGGCCGCCCTTCCCAGAGCCCGATGTTCTCGACGTCGGTTCGCGACGGTCGCGGTGGGGACGTGAGGTGCGAATGGAAGACTGCGAGCTGGGCGTCCTCGTCTTCGAGGAACCAGGTCTCCGGCTCGATCTCGAGCTCGAAGCGGTAGGGCGACGCGGCGACGTTGCGGCCGCGGACGTAGCGGCGCGCAACGCCGTCCTCGAGCACGAGGAGGCCGCAGGCCTCATTGGGCGCCTCGGCGTGTGCGTGCTCGGCGAGCTCGCGCTTCACGTCAGGCGGAACTACCACCACACCGATCGCTCCATCTCCAGCTCGACGTCATCTGCGTCCCAGAACGACGCGGACAGGTACTTCCAACCTCCGTCGGCGAGGACGCACACGATCACACCCTCGTCGAGCTCGGCCGCGAGCCGGAGAGCCGCGTGCACCACGGCGCCCGAGGACACGCCGGCGAGGATCCCCTCCCGCTCGAGAAGCAGTCGGAGCCCCTCGACCGACTCCTCGTTCGATACGAGAAGCTTGCGGTCGAGCCGGGAGACGTCCAGGATCGGCGGCACGTAGCCGTCCTCGAGCGAGCGCAGGCCCATCACCTCGTCGCCCGGGAGCGGTTCGGCGGCGGCGACGACGAGGTCCGGAAACGACTCGCGCAGCCGGTCACCGGCGCCCATGAGCGTCCCGCCCGTGCCGAGCCCCGCGACGAAGACGTCCACCCGGTCGAGCGCCTCCGCGATCTCCGCGCCCGTTCCGTCGTGGTGCGCTCGCGGGTTCGCCTCGTTCGCGTACTGGAACGGCATGAAGTAGGAGGGATCGCGCTCCGCCAGCTCGAGCGCCAGCCCGACGGCGCCGTTCGAGCCCTCCTCGGCAGGCGACTCGACGATCTCGGCGCCGTACAGGCGCAGGAGGCGGCGTCGCTCCTCGGTCACGCTCGCCGGCATGACGCACGTCAGCGGGTAGCCGCGGAGCTTCGCCACCAGGGCGAGCGCGATCCCCGTGTTCCCGCTCGTCGGCTCGAGCAGCCGCCGGCCCGGCACGAGCTCGCCCGACGACTCGGCCGCCTCGATCATCGCCTTCGCGACGCGGTCCTTGATCGAGCCCGTCGGGTTCTGCCCCTCGAGCTTGGCGAAGAGTTGCACCGAGGGCTTGGGCGAGAGGTGCGGGAGCTCGACGAGCGGGGTCGAGCCGACGAGGTCGAGGAGCGAAGAGGCGGTCTGGCGCGTCAGCCGAGGGTCAGCGGCCACCGGCGCCGCCCGCCATCGCCGGCAGAAGGATGACGGACTTGCCGTTCACGGCCGTCTCGAGGCCGTCGAGCGTGCGCACGTCCTCGCCGCCGACGTAGACGTTGACGAACGACCCGAGCTCGCCGTCGCGAAAGAGCTGCGCGCCCAGCGCCGGGTACCTCTCCGCGAGATCGTCGATGACCTCGGCCACCGTCTTGCCCTCGGCGACGAGCTCGCGTGCGCCGCCCACCTCGGCGCGGAGGGCCGGCGGGATGCGGACGCGCGTCACCGCGCTCCTCCGAGCGGGGCGTTGCAGAACTCCACGTAGTCCACGTACTCGGTGATCGTCGGGCTCTCGCCGCAGACGGGGCAGTCGAGGTCGCGCGGCACCGAGACCTCGTCGAGCGTCGTCCCGAGCGCGTCGAAGAGGAGGAGCCTCCCCGCGAGCGTCTCCCCGCGATCGAGGATCAGCTTCAGGGTCTCGTTGGCCTGGATCGAGCCGATGATCCCGGGCAGGACACCGAGAACGCCGCCCTCCGCGCAGCTCGGAGCGAGCTCGGGCGGAGGCGGGGACGGGAAGAGGCAGCGGTAGCAGGGCCCGTGACCCGGCCGGAACACGGTGACCTGGCCCTCGAAGCGGAAGATCGACCCGTGCACGACGGGAATCCCGCTCCACACCGAGGCGTCGTTCACGAGGTACCGCGTCGGGAAGTTGTCGGCACCGTCGACGATGACGTCCCAGCCCTCGCCGAGGATCCGGTCGACGTTCTCCGAGGTCAGCCGCTCCTGGAAGGGGAGGACGGTGACGTCGGGGTTGAGCGCCTCGAGCGTCCTCTTCGCGGACAGGACCTTCGGCTCGCCGAGCCGGTCGGTCGAGTGGACGATCTGGCGCTGGAGATTCGACTCGTCGACGACGTCTGCGTCCACGATGCCGAGCGTGCCGACGCCCGCGGCCGCGAGGTACAGCGACGCCGGGGATCCGAGCCCGCCGGCGCCGACGAGGAGGACGCGCGCGTCGAGCAGGCGCTGCTGGCCGTCTTCGCCGACCTCGGGGATCAACAGGTGCCGGCTGTAGCGCGACCGCTGCTCGACCGTGAGCACGCGGGGGATCGTCACCTCGAAGCCGTTGCGCGTCCAGTCGGTGAAGCCGCCGGCGACGTTGACGACGTCCGTGTAGCCCATCTCGCCGAGCACCTGCGCGGCGAATGCCGAGCGGGAGCCGACCGAGCAGTACGCCGCGATAGCGCGGCTCTTGTCCGGCACGAGCCCCTCGATCCGCGACTCGAGCCGTCCCCGTGTGACGTGGATCGCATCCGGGATGTGCCCCGCCTCCCACTCGTCCGGCTCGCGCACGTCGACGAAGAGCGGAGGGGACGGTGAGGCCAGGCGCTCGTGCGCCTCGATGGTGGAGATCTCGTCGATCTCTTCCCGGACCCGTGCCAGGAGCTCGCGGTAGCTGGCCATTACTTTCCGAAGAATAGCGGCACCGGTGCCGGGCGCCCCGCCATGCCCGCCGCGGCTATCGTCGCCCACGTGAGCGCGCGTCGCAAAGTCGTCCTGCTCGTCGTCCTCGCCGCCGCGCTGGCCGCAAGCGTCGCCGTCGTCGCCGTCGTGGCGTCGGACGGTGGCACGACGACGACGGCGGGGCTCCCCGAGCTGCGCCCAGGTCGCCCGCCGCTCTCGCTCGCGCTCGGCTTCCGCCAGGACGCGGAGGCGCGCGACCTGGAGCGAGCGGTCGACCTGTACGCGGACGGTCGCGGGGCGGCTGCGAACGAGATCTTCCGGCGGCACGACTCGCTCGAGGCGAAGGTCGGTGCCGCGTTCTCCTCCTGGCCGAGCGGCACGTACGACCGGCTCGAGCAGCTCGGCAAGCTCTATCCGGAGAGCGGGCTCGTTCAGTTCCATCTCGGTCTCGCGCGGCTGTGGGCGAACCGAGGTGACCCTGCCGAGGCCTGGCGTGGCACGATCGAGTCGGAGCCCGACACGCAGTACGCCGTCCTGGCGGGGAACCTCCTCCACCCGCACTTGCCGCGCGGTCTGCCGACGTTCATCCCTTCGTTCCACGCGCCTCGGGCCGTCGTGCGTCTCGCGCCGACGCGCCAGCTCGACGCACTGCGGCGCCGAGCGAACGCGGGGGGCACACGCGACCTGCTCCTCTACGGGGTGGGCCTTCAGCGTGTGGGGCGCCCGGTGACCGCGGCCGAGGTCTTCGGACGCGCGGCGAGCGCGGCTCCGAACGACGTCGAGGCACAGGTCGCCGCGGCCGTCGGGCAGTTCGACAAGGACGAGCCGGAGAAGGCCTTTGGCCGCCTCGGCCCCCTCTCGCGCAGGTTCCCCGACGAGCCGACCGTGCGCTTCCACCTCGGCGTCCTGCTCCTCTGGACGGGGCGGATCGAGGCGGCCGAGCGACAGCTCCGTCTCGCCGCCCGCACGAGACCGGGATCGCCGCTGGCTCGCGAGGCTGCGCGCTACCTCGAGACGATCCGCGGAGCGCGGTCGTAAACGGCCCTGCTCGGCGTTCTTTGACGGCAACCGCCGCTGCGACTACGGTGTGACCGCCGACGAGGAAGGGGGCGCGCTGACCGCACGCGAATCCGAGGGCACGACCCGAGCGCCCGTCGAGGACGTTCTTGCAACGGACGAGGCGCAGCGCCTCCTCGAGGCTGGTCTCCAGACGGGCAAGCTGCACGCCGACGAGGTGGCTCTGGCGCTCGACGAGCTGGAGCTCGAGCCGGCACAGCTGGACGAGTTCTACGCGGCGCTCGAAGAGGCGCGCATCTCCGTGGTTCATGCGGACGGCGACGAGCAGTCCCCCGAGGCCGAGGTCGAGCCGGTGCGGGTTACCGCGGGGGCCGAGATCTCGACCGACTCCCTGCAGCTCTTCTTGAAGGACATCGGTCGCGTTCCGCTCCTCACCGCCGCGCAGGAGGTCGAGCTCGCGAAGCGGATCGAGCGCGGTGACCACACCGCGAAGCAGGCGATGGTCGAGGCCAACCTCCGTCTCGTCGTCTCCATCGCGAAGCGCTATCGCAATCAGGGGCTGCCGTTCCTCGACCTCATCCAGGAAGGGACGATCGGGCTCGTCCGTGCCGCGGAGAAGTTCGACCACCGCAAGGGGTTCAAGTTCTCGACGTACGCGACCTGGTGGATCCGGCAGGCGGTCGCGCGCGCGATCGCCGACAAGGGCCGGACGATCCGGATGCCCGTGCACGTCGTCGAGAAGCTCAACAGGATCCTCCGCTCCGAGCGCAAGCTCCGCGCGGAGCTCGGGCGCGAGCCGACGACGGACGAGATCGCGCTCGACGTCGAGATGTCGGTGGACGAGGTCGAGCAGATCCGCAGGAGTGCGCAGATCCCGGTCTCCCTCGAGCGGCCCGTCGGCGACGACGACGAGTCGGAGTTCGGGCACTTCCTCGCGGACGAGTCCGCTCCGCTCCCGGACGAGCTCGCCGAGGACGCGCTCCAGCGAGAGGCGCTGCGCGGGATCCTGAGCTCGCTCTCGGAGAGAGAGCGCCTGGTTCTCGAGCTGCGCTACGGGCTCGACGGCCAGCCGCCGCGGACGCTCGACGAGGTCGGGCGCACGTTCAACGTCACCCGCGAGCGCATCCGCCAGATCGAGCACCAGGGCCTCAAGAAGCTCCGGGCGCTCGCCGACGCTCAGCGCGTTCGCGACGTCGCCTGACGCTCGGGTCAGAGCCCGAGCTCGGCGATCTGGCTCTCGATGACCTCTCGGTCGCCGGGGTCGGCGACCACTTCGAGTTCCGTCCGCGCGAGCGCTGCGTAGTGGGCTGCTTCCTCGCGGTCGCCCCCGGCGAGGTGGGCGCGTGCGAGCACCTCGAGCGCGGAGGCGAGATCCCAGTCCTCGAGCCCTTCGCCACCGGCGCGGACGAGTCCGAGCGCGCGGTTGGCGTGGTGGAGGGCCGGCTCGGGCCGTCCGAGCGCCGCGTATGCACGAGCGCACTGGCCCTCTCCGCGCGCGAGGTTCGCGGCGGTGCCGACCTCGCCCCAGTGGTAGCGGGAGGCGTGCACGACGTGGACGAGCTCGTCGTCCTGCTCGGGCGTGCGGTTCCCGGTCTCGAGGAGCCTCCAGCTCCGGTTGAAGAGGTCGACCGCCAGGCGGCGATGGGTCGAGGCGTCGACGGGGCCGACGGTCACGTCGTTCACGAGGCTCTCCTTTCCCTCCATGAGTCGTTGCAGGCGTGCGAGCGAGTAGGTGATCTCATCGCTTGCGCTTCCAGCACTCTTTCCAGTAAGGCGCTATAGGGATTCGATGCGGCTTTGATTTCGGGATAGTGACGCTCAATCGCATAGTCGGCCAATA
>JAWOIV010000026.1:0-5750 GCA_046484465.1 Gaiellaceae bacterium | reverse complement strand
GCGAAGTCGGGGATCGTGGACTTCAAGACCTGGTACCGCGAGGCGCACGGCGAACGCACCCCGTGGGGAGACGAGGAGTCGGAGGCGTTCGTGACCTCGGCCGAGAGCGCGCTCGAGCGCCAGATCTCGCGCGAGCTCATGGAGGGGAAGTCGATCTCGGAGCGGCGAACGCTCGAGCCGGGCGAGACGCTCGTCGAGCAGGGCGAGCCCGGCGAGGACCTCTACCTCGTCCTCGACGGCGTGCTCGTCGCCTCGGTCGACGGCGAAGACGTGGCCGAGATCGGGCCGGGCGCGATCCTCGGCGAGCAGGCCCTTCTCGCGGGCGGCACGCGGACGGCGACCTTGACCGCGCGCACCCGCTGCCGGGTCGGGGTCGTGCCGGCCGACCTCGTCGATCGCGATGAGCTCGAGGACATCGGCGCGACGAGGCGCGAGTAGCGGCAGCGTTCGACGGCGTTCTCCCTTCGGCGGCGAGGGACCGAGCCGTCGCCTCAGGTGCCGACGCGATAGCGGGCGAACAGGTGTGCGTCGTGCCGGCGGAGGCTCAGCGGCGCGAGCTTCAGCAGCGGCACGAGATCGACGGCCTCGACGAGGCGCAGGCGGCTGTCCCGGCCCGCGTGGCCCGCCAGGCGGGGAGAGATCGTCAGGAAGAGCTCGTCGACGACGCCCGCCTCGAGCAGGCTTCCGAACACGTGCGGGCCGGCCTCGGAGAGGATCAGCCGGTGCCCGCGCTCGCGCAGGGCGTCGACGACGACCCGTCCGTCGATCACTGGGGCGTCGCCGAGCGCGACCAGCGACGACGCGCCCGGGAGGCGGGGACCGAGTGTCTCGGCTCCCTGCTCGCTCGTGAGCACGAGGGCGCCCGAAGCGAGCAGCGGATGCCCGGGGTCGATCGATCCACGGCCCGTCAGCACTGCGACCTCGGGGGCCGGCGTGCGGCCGGTTCGCCGCCGAAGCTCCTCGTACGCGTCCTTCGCAGGTGGATAGACCTTCTCGGGCCGCCACGTCCCCTCGGGGGAAGCATCGAGCACGCCGGCGCCGACGAGCACGACGTCCGCGAGCGCCCGCAGCAAGCCCATGAGGAAGTGGTCGGCCGTGCTTCCCGCCGCGATCACCTCGTTCGAGCTCTGGAGCGCGGGGATGGCGACGACGCCGTCCACCGTCGAGACGAAGTTCGCGTACACGCACGGCTCGCGGAAGCCGAGACCGCCGCCGTAGATCCGTGCCAGCTCCGCCGGGAGCTCGGCGGCGGCTTCGCCTTCCTCCTCGAACAGGACCTCGAACGGCTCGAGCGGAAGAGTCACCCTGTCTTCTCCCCGAGCGTCACGCCCGGCATCGTATGGACGAACGGCCGGTCGCATCCCGCGGAGAGGCGTCTCGGCGGCCGGGCCGGCGACGGCGGCCCTACATGCGGTCGATCATCGCCTGCCCGAAGGCGGACGTCGAGATCTCGTTCGCACCCTCCATCAGGCGCGCGAAGTCGTACGTGACCTGCTTGTCGGAGATCGCGGCGCCCAGCGAGCCGACGATCAGATCGGCGCCCTCGATCCAGCCGATGTGGCGCAGCATCATCTCGGCCGAGAGGATGACCGAGCCGGGGTTGCCCCTGTCCTGCCCCGCGTACTTCGGAGCGGTTCCGTGCGTCGCCTCGAACATCGCCACGTCGTCGGAGAGGTTGCCGCCCGGTGCGATCCCGATGCCGCCGACCTGGGCGGCGAGCGCGTCCGAGATGTAGTCGCCGTTCAGGTTCAACGTCGCGATCACGTCGTACTCGGCCGGCCGGGTGAGGATCTGCTGCAGGAAGGCGTCGGCGATCACGTCCTTGATCGTGATCGTGCGCCCCTCGTGCTCGAGCGCGAGCCACGGGCCACCGTCGATCGGCGTCGCGCCGAACTCGCGCGCCGCGAGCGCGTAGCCCCAGTCCCGGAACCCGCCCTCGGTGAACTTCATGATGTTCCCCTTGTGGACGAGCGTGACCGAGTCGCGCCCGTTCGCGATCGCGTACTCGATCGCCTTGCGAACCAGGCGCTCCGTGCCCTCGCGCGAGACCGGCTTGATCCCGATGCTGGACGTCTCCGGGAAGCGGATCTTCCGCACGCCCATCTCGTCCTGGAGGAAGGCGATCACCTTGCGCGCGCCCTCCGACTCGGCCTCCCACTCGATTCCCGCGTAGATGTCCTCGGAGTTCTCGCGGAAGATGACCATGTCCGTCTTCGACGGATCCTTGAGCGGGCTCGGCACGCCGGGGAAGTGGCGCACCGGCCGCAGGCAGACGTAGAGGTCGAGCTGCTGCCGCAACGCGACGTTGAGCGATCGGATGCCGCCTCCGACGGGCGTCGTGAGCGGCCCCTTGATCGAGACCGAGTACTCGCGCGCAGCCTCCAGCGTCTCGTCGGGCAGCCAGACGTCGCTGCCGTAGACGCGCGTCGCCTTCTCGCCCGCGTAGATCTCCATCCACTGGATCTGCCGCGTGCCGCCGTAGGCCTTCCCGACGGCTGCGTCGACGACCGCGCGCATCGTCGGGGTGATGTCGACGCCGATCCCGTCCCCCTCGATGAAGGGGATGATCGGGTTGTCGGGAGTGGGCTCGCCGGGAACGATCCTGGCGCCGCTCACCGGGACCTCGATGGACGTCGTCGTGCTCATTGACCTACCGTGTGCTCGTGGGGACGAAGGAAGCCCAGGCTACCGCAGCCGTCCCGCAGGACGCGGCGCGACAGATCGCGACCGTGCTGATCGAGGGCTTCGACAAGCACTACCGGCTCTTCCGGGCCACGAGCGCTCGCGCGAAAGGGTGGTTCGAAGCCGGCGACTGGGCGGAGCAGCAGCGGGCCGTGCAGGAACGGATCCGGTTCTACGACGAGCGCGTCCGCGAGTGCGTCGTCCGGCTCCGCAGCGAGTTCGACCTCGAGGCGCTCAGCGACGGGACCTGGCGCGACGCGAAGCTCTACTACATCGGCCTGCTCGTCGAGCACGGCCAGCCGGAGCTCGCCGAGACGTTCTTCAACTCGGTGATCACGCGGATCCTGCAGCGCACCTACTACGACAACGACCTGATCTTCGTCCGCGCGGCGATCTCGACCGAGTACATCGAGTCCGACCCGCCGATCTACCGCAGCTACTACCCGAGCGTCGACGGGGAGCGGGAGTGCCTCACACGGCTCTTCCACGACTTCGGCTGGACCCGGCCCTTCGCCGACCTCGACCGCGACGTCGACCACGTGATGCGCGCCTTCGAGGAGCGGCCCGGCGGGACGTTCACCCATCTCGAGCCGAACTACCAGCTCCAGGTCCTGAGCTCGGCTCTCTACCGCAACAAGGCGGCGTACGTCCTGGGCAAGCTGGTCAACGGCCACGACGAGGTGCCTTTCGCCATTCCCATCCTCCACGACGCCGACGGCCGGCTCGAGCTGGACGCGCTGCTCCTCGATCCACAGCAGATCAACGTGCTCTTCTCGCTCTCGCGCGCCTACTTCATGGCCGACATGGCGGTGCCGTCCGGCTACGTCGAGTTCCTGGGCTCGATGACCTCGGTGCGCGCCCGGTCCGAGCTCTACACGATGCTCGGGCTGGGGAAGCAGGGAAAGACCCTCTTCTTCCGCGAGTTGCTGCAGCACCTGCACCACTCGCGCGACGAGTTCGTCGAGGCGCCCGGGATCCGCGGCCAGGTGATGCTCGTCTTCACGCTGCCGTCGTTCCCGTATGTCTTCAAGGTGATCCGGGACGCGTTCGGACCGGGCAAGGACACCGACCGGGAGACCGTCCGCTCGAAGTTCGCGATGGTGAAGCACGTCGACCGCGTCGGCCGGCTCGCGGACACGCTCGAGTTCGTCGACCTGGCGCTGCCGCGCGAGCGCTTCTCGGCGCAGCTGCTCGACCAGCTGCACGAGCTGGCGCCCTCGATGCTCGCCGACGGCGACCCGCTCGTGATCCGCCACTGCTACGTCGAGCGGCGGATGGTGCCGCTCAACATCTACCTCGACCGCGCCTCGCCCGAGGAGCTCGAGGCGGCGGTCCTCGAGTACGGGAACGCGATCCGCGACCTCACCGCGGCGAACATCTTCCCCGGCGACATGCTGTGGCGGAACTTCGGCGTCACGAGCTACGGCCGCGTCGTCTTCTACGACTACGACGAGATCGAGTACCTCGGGGACGTCAACTTCCGTCGAATCCCGACGGCGCCGGACGCCGAATGGGAGCTGTCGGACGAGCCCTGGTACGGCGTCACGCGGAACGACGTGTTCCCCGAGGAGTTCGCGACCTTCCTCCTCGGCGACCCGCGGCTGCGCGAGCACTTCCTGCGCCACCACGCCGACCTGCTCGAGCCGGAGTTCTGGCAGGCCGCCCAGCTCCGGATCGAGAGCGGGGAGCTCGTGGACTTCTTTCCCTACCCGGAGTCCCTCCGGTTCCGCAATCGCCGAGCGCCACGTCCGGGGTAGGTGCGAGACCCCGGGCTCGGCGCGCTCCGCGTGGCACAGCCACGGGGAGAGAAGGCGTACACTGGGCAAAGTCCATAGCTCCTCCTCCCGCGTGACCGTTCGAGAGCCATTGCGCCAGGTCGAGCGGAAAGAGAGAGAGGCTGTGTCCTCACCCTTCATCACCGTTCGCTATCCGGACGAGGCCTGGGAGCTCGCTCTCAGGGAGAAGGTTCCGAACGTCGGCGACATCCTCAGGCGGAGCGACGGAAAGTGGGAAGTCGTGAGCGCCGCCGAGGATCCAAACGGGCATATCATCGTGTCCTGGCGGCGTACCGCGACCCCGGAGGTCAACAATGAGTAAGAGTGCCGACAAGCCGAAGCACCAACTCAAGAAGAAGCCGCAAAGGACGCTCAAGGAGCGTCGCAACGAGAAACGCGCGGCCAAGAAGTCCGGCTCCCGGTCGCTTCTCCGGGCCGACGAGTAAGCGCTCGCCGGGCAGTTCACCTACCGAGGCGACGAGCTTCGGTTGGATGCTCGGTGCAAGCACCGAGGCGTGGCCGAATTGACCGACACTGGCGAACGGCTGCGGCGCTTCCTGATCCGTGCCCTTTCGCGCACGCACGGTTCCCTCTACCGCATCAGCGGAGGTCGCCTCCTCGGCCGCCTGGCGGGGATGCCGGTGCTGCTCCTGACGACGACCGGGCGGAGGTCGGGCAAGCGGCGCACGGCGACGCTCACGTACTTCCGCGACGGCGCCGACCTCGTCGTGATCGGCTCCTTCGGCGGCTCCGACCTGCCCCCGAGCTGGTGGCTCAACCTCCAGCGCGAGCCGCGGGCGAGCGTGCTGATCGGTCGCACGACCTCGGAGGTGACGGCGAGACCTGCGACCGCCGAGGAGCACCACCGGCTCTGGCCGCTCGTGACGGATGCTCACCTGGGATACGCTCGCTACCAGGAGCGCACAGCGCGACCGATTCCGATCGTGTTGCTGAATCCTGTGAGCGGGGAGCGCGGCTGAGCCGTCGGCAGTCCACGTAGCCGGAGTCGGTGGCGGCGCGGACATGGCTCATCGTCCGACACGGCCGCTTCACTCAACCCATGATCAGCGGTGAGCGTGCGAAGGAGATCGAGAGGCGACTGGGCGACCTGCTCGACGTCGAGGTCGCGGAGCTACGCGACTATCTCCGAGGCAACATCAAAGAGAGTGACGCCCGGCGGACCGGCATTCGCTTCATCCGTGGAACACACGGAGGGCAGTATGTCCGCGACCCAGAGGGCACCGACGTTCCCCCGGCTCGCGCTTCGGTTCCCGGCTAGCCCGAGCCCTCGGT
>JAWOIV010000021.1:0-15796 GCA_046484465.1 Gaiellaceae bacterium | reverse complement strand
CGTTCGAGCACGCCACCGGGCACCCGCAGGCCATCGCCTCGAGCGGCGGCTGGCCGAAACCCTCGTAGAGACTCGGGAAGACGAGCGCCGCGGCGGTGCGGTAGAGGTGCACGAGCTCCTCTCGCGAGACGCGCCCGAGTGAGCGGGCTCCCTCCGGCACCGGCCCGTCGTAGCCCGTCAGCACGAGCTCGAGCTGCGGGTGCGCGCGGCGCAGCTCGGCCAGCGCCAGGAAGAGACGGTCGTGGTTCTTGTGCGGCCACTCGCGCGCCGGGTAGAGGAGGAACTCCTCGCGTGCGTCCTCGCTCGGGTTGAACACGTCGTGGTCGATCCCGAGATGGATCGGCCGGATGCGGTCCTCGGAGACGCCGAGGCGCTCCACGATCGTCCCGGCGGCGTGGTGGGAGATCGTGATCACGACCCGGCTCCTTCTGACGGACCAGCCGTACACGGTCCGGCGGTAGGCGAGCTCGGCGCGGGAGAAGAACTGTGGTAGGAGCTCGTGCTGGACGTCGAGCACGGTCGTCGCTGTTGGCGCCGACACGCGCGGGATCATGACCGTCAGCGGGAAGTGGAGGACGTCGACCGCGTCGAACCGGCGGCGGACGCGGCGCCCGGACGCGGACGTCGCGGCCATCGCCGCGATCCTGCCCGGGGTCGAGCGCGAGGCCCGGTACTCGGGCACGAGCTCGGTCGGCAGACCGTCCACGTCGTCCGCGATCGTCGGCACGAAGACGCGGTAGCGGTGCTCTCCGACGCGCCCGAGCGCGCGGACGAGCTCTCGCGCATAGGTCTCGCTGCCGCCCGAGACGCCGGGCACGAGGGTGAGCAGGCTGATCCCGACGTTCACGGCACCTCTCCATTCCGGTGGGTCGAGGCATAGACGCTGTCGTGCGCGGAGGCCAGCTTCTCCCACGTGAACGCGCCGGCGCGTCCGAGTCCGCGGTCGCGAAGCTCAGCTCGCCGCCCGTCGGCCTCCAGGACCGCCTCCGCGATCGCCTCCGGGTCGGTCGGGTCGAAGAGCACGGCCGCGTCGCCGCACACCTCGGGGATCGCACCCACGTTCGCTGCCGCGACCGGGCAACCGGAGGCCATCGCCTCCAGTGGCGGGAGCCCGAAACCCTCGTACAGGCTCGGGTAGACGAGGCACGCGGCCCGGCGGTAGAGCGCCGCCAGCTCCTCCAGCGTGACGACCCCGCGGCGCTCCACCCCGGAGGGCAGCGGCTCGAGCGCCTCGAGCCCCTCGCCCGTCAGTACGAGCGTCAGCTCGGGATGCGAGTCGCGGAGCAGCGCGAAGGCGTCGAGGAGCGTTCGGTGGTTCTTGTGCGGCCACGCGCGCGCTGGGTACAGGACGAATCGCTCGCGCGGCTCGTCGGAGGGGTGGAAGAGGTCGTGGGCCACGGCGTGGGGAATCACGTGGAGGCGTGCCGGATCGATCCCGAGCCGTTCCACCGCGCGCGAGCGCACGAACGCACTCGGCACCACGACCGCGGTCGCCGAGCGGGTCGTGCGGTCGTACGCGAGCCGTCGGAACCAGCGCTGCCCGCGCCCGAAGAGCTCCGGGAGGTCGAGATGCTGGAGGTCGTGCAGCGTGACAACGGACGGAACGCTCGCCCGTGGAATCGGCACGGTCAGGGCGTAGTGGACGACGTCGAGCGCTCGCAGAGACGCGCGGAGATCCCGGGAGCGACGCGACGCGAGCGCCAGCGCGGGGATGCGAGACGGCCCTCGGCCTGCCCATGCAGGCTCGTCGACCACGGCGCGCGGCAGCCCCCCTGCCGCGTCAGGCGCACGCCCCGGCACGAGCGCCGTGTACTCGAGGCTCCCGGCGGCCGCCAGCGCCCGCGTGAGCCCACGCGCGTAGGTCTCGCTCCCACCCGAGATCCCCGGCGAGAGCGTGAGCAGGGAGATCCCGACGCGCACCGGTCGATCCTACTGGCCCGGTCCACCCGCCCGGCTAGAATCCCCCGATGTCATCCGACGAGGCCGAAACTGCGGAGAGTGCAGGGGTTTCCGTCGATGTCGAGGAGCTCTTCCGCGAGCTGAGGGACGAGGTGCGCCGTTCGGGCTCCGATCCCGGCGCGGCACCCGGGAGCCCGGACGACAGGCGCGCCGCACGCGCGGAGGCCGAACGGCTGTGGGCGGTCTCGGCGGATCGCTCCCTCCGCCTGCGACCTGGGTGGCGCGGCGGCCTCGGCACACCGGTGAAGGCTGTGCTCCGGAAGCTGATGCGCTGGTACGTCGAGCCGCTCGCCTATGACCAGCGCTCGTTCAACGCGGCGTCTCTGCGCCTCATCGACGACCTCGACGAGCGCCTGGCCCGCATCGAGGCGGAGATCGAAGCGCTTCGCGGCGAGGCCGCGGAGCGCTAGGCGCACTGTGAACATCGCCGTCTGCCGGCCCCAGGTGCCGTTCGCCCGCGGCGGCGCCGAGATCTTCGTGGACACCCTCGTCGACGAGCTACGTGCGCGCGGCCACGACGCCGACCTCGTCACGGTCCCGTTCAAGTGGTATCCGGGAACGCGCGTCCTGACGCAGGCCCTCCTCTGGCGGCTGCTCGACCTCGACGAGGCCGACGGGAAGCGGATCGACCTCGTCGTGGCGACGAAGTTCCCCTCGTACCTCGTCCGGCATCCGGAGAAGCGGGTCTGGCTCGTCCATCAGTTCCGGCAGGCGTACGAGCTCGACCGCACCGAGCTCGGACAGTTCGGTGAGTCGCCCGCTGACCGGGCACTCCGGCGCCGTGTGCAGTCCGTCGAGCGGAGCTCGCTCGCCGAGGCCACACGTCTGTTTGCGACGTCGCGGAACGTCGCGAACCGGCTCGAGCGCTCGACCGGCCTCGAGGCCGAGGTGCTCCCGCATCCGCCGCAGGCACTCGACTTCCGGTGCGATGCATACGAGAGCTTCGTCCTCTCGGTCGGAAGGCTCGACCGCGCGAAGCGCGTCGACCTGCTCCTCGAGGCGGCCGCTCTCGACGCGGCGCTCGAGGTCGTCGTCGCCGGCGACGGGCCGGATCGGGCACGCCTCGAGGAGCTCGCCCGCGACCGCGGCCTCGACGGCCGCGCGCGCTTCCTCGGCCGCGTCTCCGAGGACGAGCTGACGGATCTCTACGCGCGGTGCCTGGCCGTCTTCTACGCCCCCGTCGACGAGGACTTCGGGATGGTGCCCTTCGAGGCGTTCCTCTCCGAGAAGCCCGTGCTCACGACGTCGGACGCAGGCGGCCCGCTCGAGGTCGTGACAGACGGAGCGACGGGCCGTGTCGTCGCGCCTGACGCCTCCGCGCTCGCCGGGGCGGCGACCTGGCTCCGCGAGCATCCGGAGGAAGCCGCCTCCTTCGGCCGGGCAGGCAAAGCCGTGGCCCTCGACGTGACCTGGGATCGGGCGATCGCGAGGCTCCTCTCGTGAAGGTTGCGTCCTTCTCCCCGATGCCGCCCGAGCAGACGGGTATCGCCGACTACAGCGCGCTGCTCCTGCCGGCTCTGCGCGAGCGGTTAGCCGTGGAGGTCGTGCGGCGAGGCCGGAAGCGTCCTCCGCGAGGCACGGACGTCTGCCTCTACCACGTCGGGAACAACCCGGACGCGCACGCGTGGATCGTGGACGCGCTCCGGCGCCAGCCCGGCGTCGTCGTCCTCCACGACTTCGTCCTCCACCATCTCGTGGCCGGGATGACCGTCGGGCGCCGTGACGGGCACGGTTACCTCGACCTCATGGAGCGCGAGCACGGTGTCGTGGGGCGGCTGCTCGCCCACGGCGTCCTCGACAAGCGCATTCCGCCGCTCTGGGAGTCGCGTCCGGAGGACTTCCCGCTCACCGGGCTCGTGCTCGAGCATGCGACCGGGCTGATCGTCCACTCGCGCACGGTTCACGATCTCGTGCGCGCCACGGGGTACGACCGCCGCATCTGGGTCGTCCCGCATCCCGCCTGGCCTGTTCCCGACGTCGAGCCGGCGCGCCTCGCGCAGGGGCCGGTGGTCGGGTGCTTCGGCGTGGTCAACGCGAGCAAGCGCATCCCGGAGCTCCTGCGTGCCTTCGCCGAGCTGCGCGAGCGCCGCCCCGAGGCCGGCCTCCTCCTCGTCGGCCCGACCGCCCCGGGATTCGATCTCGACCGCCGGCTCCAGCGCCTCGGGCTCGGAGGAGAGGGGATCGTCCGAGAGGGATGGGTGGACGAACGGCGTCTCTGGGCGCTGATGGCGGGCGCCGACGCGTGCGTGAACCTGCGCTACCCCACGATGGGGGAGACGTCGGGAGTGGTGATCCGGGCGCTCTCGCTGGGGAAGCCGTTGATCGTGAGCGACGTCGGCTGGTTCTCCGAGCTGCCCGGGTCTGCGGCGCTCAAGGTGCCGGTGGACGACACGGAGGTCGAGACGCTCGTGGCTGCGCTGGAGCTCCTGGTCGGCCGCGAGGACGTGCGCCACGAGATGGGCCGCGCGGCTGCTGACGTCGCGCGCCGCGACCACGACCTCGGTCACGTGGCGGATCTCTATGCGGCCGCGCTCGAGGAGGCTGCCGGAGGGGACGCCGTGACGGACTCCGTTCTGCGGGAGGTCAGCGGGGCTGCGGCGGACGTCGGCATCGCGCCGGGATCGGCCGAAGCGCGGGAGCTCGCTCGGCGCATCGCCGAGGTCGAGCTTGGCTAGAGGCCCGATGCGACATTGGCGCGCCAGCGGGGGGTCGATGTCGCATCAGGCCTCCAGCGCATCGCGGCCGAGCCTCGTGTCGCGCGGGCTCGACCTCCTCGGGCGAATCCCCGTCTGGGCCTGGCTCACCGCGATCGTCGTCGCCTCGTCGGTCTTCCGCGCCGTCATCGGGCGGGGCATCGCCGCTCCCTTCATCTTCGTCGACGAGCTCATCTGGTCCGAGATCGCGCGTGGCATCGCCGACGAGGGCGAGCCGCTGCTGCGAGGGGAGCCCGATCCCGGGTACAGCCTCGTCTACCCGCTCTTGTTGAGCCCCGCCTATGCGCTCTTCGACACGCTTCCGGGCTCCTACGCGGCCGTGAAGGTCTTGAACGCATGCGTCATGTCGCTCGCCGCCGTCCCCGCGTACTTCCTGGCCCGGCGCGTCGTCGGACAGGGGCTCGCACTGCTCGGCGCGCTGCTCGCGGTCGCGATTCCGTCGTTCGCCTACACCGGAACCGTCATGACCGAAAACGTGTTCTACCCGCTGTTCCTCACCCTGGTGCTCGTCCTGGTGCTCGTCCTCGAGCGACCGACCGGGCTCCGCGTGGGCCTTCTGCTCGTTCTCGGCGCGACCGCCTACGCGACGCGAGTCCAGGCCGCCGCGCTCCTCCCGGCCTTCCTGCTGGCGCCCCTGCTCCTTGCGGTCTTCCAGCGGACCGGCCTGCGCGAGACGATCGTGCGGTTCCGGCTTCTCTACGGAGCGTTCGCCACCCTCGCGGCGCTGGCGCTGGCCGCGCAGCTCGTCGGCGGGCGCTCCCCCCGCGATCTCCTCGGCGCCTACGCGCCCGTGGGAGAGGTGAGCTACGAGCTCGACGAGGTTCTGCGCTACCTCGTCTGGCATGTGGCGGAGCTCGGTCTCTACGTGCTCGTGATCCCGGTCGCAGCCACGATCGTCCTCGTCGGGCGGGCGCGGTCGCTGGATCAGCCCATCCAGGCCTTCCTCGCGGCGACGCTCGCGCTCATGGCATGTCTTCTCCCGACCGTCGCGGCCTTCGCCTCGGTCTTCTCGCTCCGGATCCAGGAGCGGAACCTCTTCTACCTCGCGCCGCTGCTCGTCATCGCTCTGCTTGCCTGGGTCGAGCGCGGCGCTCCGCGGCCGCGCGTCCTCGCCCCGGTCGCGGCGGCCATCGCCGTCCTGCTCGTGGTGCTCGTGCCCTTCGACCGCTTCATCGATACCTCGGCGATCACCGACACGTTGATGCTCCTCCCGTTCTGGTCGCTGCAGGACAGGATCGGTGCGGGCTGGATCGAAGTGGCAGCGCTCGGGCTCGCGCTCACACTCGCAGCGGCATTCCTCTTCGTCCCGCGCCGCTTCGCCCTCGTGCTCCCGTTGCTCGTGCTCTTCCTGTGGGCGGCCGCGCTCAAGCCGATCTGGTGGGGCAAGCACGGGTTCGAGCGCGCCGGGCAGGGGTCGCTCTTCCAGGGCATCCGGGAGGCCGAGCGGGACTGGATCGATCGTGCGCTCCCGGACGGCGCGGAGGCGGCGTTCCTGTGGACCGGCAGGACCGACCGGCTCACTGTCAACCAGAACGAGTTCTTCAACCGCGGCGTCGGGCCTGTCTACTACGTCGTCGACCCCACTCCGGGGGGACTTCCTGAGACGCGAGTCACGATCGACGAGGACACCGGGCGGGTCACGTTCCCAGACGGCGAGGAAGTGGCGGACGAGTACCTCGTGACCGACTCGTCGTTCGAGCCTGCGGGCAGGCCGCTGGCACGCGACAAGGGGTGGGGCGTGACGCTCTGGCGCGTCGAGCGCCCGCTCGTCTCCGCGACCCGCATCGAGGGGCTCTACCCCAACGACTCCTGGTCGGGAAAGACCGTGACCTACGTCCGGCGGCGATGCGAAGGAGGGCGTCTCCTCGTCTCGCTCTCGAGCGACGCGAGCCTGTTCATCGAGCCGCAGACCGTCACCGCGCGTGTCAACGGTGCGGTCGTCTCGAAGGTCACGTTCGAGCCGGACGAGCACACGGTGCTCACGGTACCGCTGGCCGCGATCCCGGTCAGTGAAGAGTGCCGGGTCGTGCTCGAGGTCTCGCCCACCGCTGTTCCGTCGGAGGTCACGGGCGGCCAGAGCATCGACGACCGGGTGCTCGGCGCACACTTCGACCGCTTCCTCTACGTCGGTCCTTCCTGAGATGCGCATCGCGTTCGACGTCAGTCCCCTCTCCCACCCGCCGCTCGGGATCGGCAACTACATCCGCGGCTCCCTGGGCGGTCTCGTCGAGGCTGCGGCGGGTGAGCACGAGATCGTCGCGTTTGCCCCCACGAGCATCCACGGCCCTGCGCGGATACGGGCTGCCCTCGACGGGATCGACGTGGAGCTCCGCACCTGGCGGCTCCCCTTCTCGCACGCGGTGCGAACGGCGTGGAGCGCGGCCGGCAGGCCGGCGACGGAGCGCCTCCTGGGTGCGTTCGACGTGCTCCACTTCAGCGACTGGATGTTCCCGCCGCAGCGATCCGGTGTCCGGGCGACGACGATCCACGACCTCGTCCCGCTCCACCACCCGGAGTGGACGACCTCGCGAACGCGCTCGATGCACGCGCGCAAGTACGAGAACGCGGCGCGCACGTGCGACGTCGTGTTCGTGAACTCCGCTTTCACCGGCCGGGACGTCGTCGAGACACTGGGGATCGACGCGGAGCGAGTGCACGTCGCGCGCCCGGCACCGAAGGCGGTCTTTCGCGCGGATGGAGACGCCGCCGACCTCGGCCGCCCGTACGTTCTCACGGTCGCGACGCTCGAGCCGCGGAAGAACCTGCAGGCGCTCGTCGAGGCCCATCGGCTGCTCGAGAGCGACCTCCTGCTCGCGATCGCCGGAGGCGAGGGCTGGGGCGAGCAGCCGGAGCTCGACGATCCCGGGATCCGGCGGCTCGGATTCGTCACGGACGCGGAGCTCGCCCGTCTCTACCGGGGTGCCGCAGCCGCCGTCTACCCCTCGCGGTTCGAGGGATTCGGGATCCCCGTGATCGAGGCAATGGCCTGCGGCTGCCCCGTCGTCGTCTCCTCGCACGAGTCGCTCGACGAGGCCGCCGGGGACGCTGCGGTGCGGGCGGATCCTGAGGATCCGGCTGCAATTGCCGCCGCGATCGGGCGAGCCGTCGGAGATCGGCAGCGGCTCGCCGCGGCGGGGCTCGAGCACGTGCAGCGCTCCAGCTGGCGTGTCGTCGGTGAGATCTTTCTCCGTGGCTACGAGGCGGCTGCGCGATGAGGGATCACGAGGTCGCCGTCGTCGTCCACCGCCCGAACGCCCGGTTTCTCGTGCTCCTGCGGTCGCCCGCGAGGGGCGGGTACTGGAACCTCGTCGCCGGCGGTGTCGAGCCCGGTGAGCCCGCAGGGGACGCCGCGGCACGAGAACTCGCAGAGGAGACCGGTCTCCGTGCCGCCGTCACGCCGGTCGCTGTCGAGCTCGCCTACGAGAAACCGTGGGGTCGCGTCCGGCTCGATGTGTTTGCGGCGGAGGCTCCGGCCGGGTGGGAGCCAACGCTCAACGAGGAGCACGTCACGCACCGCTGGTGCTCCGAGCGCGAGGCGATCGAGCTCCTCGCCTACCCCGAGCCGCGAGCGGCGGTGCACGAGGTCGCCCGCGCTCCGGGAGCGCACGCGTGAGGGTCGGCATCGATACGTCGCCGCTCGTTCAGACGCGTGCGGGCACGGCACGCCACGTGCGTGGGCTCGTGGCGGCGCTCCGCGAGCGCCCCGGAGTCGAGCTCGAGCTCCTCTCCTTCGGCGGCCCGGGCCGCCCGTCGAGCGTTGCGCGTGACGCCGTGTGGTATCCGGTCGGCCTCCGACGACGCTCGCGGTCGCTCGACCTCCTTCACTGCACGACCTTCCGCGGCCCCCTGCGCGCACCAGTCCCGGTCGTCGTGACGGTGCACGACCTCGCCATCCTGCGGCACCCGGAGACGCTCCCTCGCTGGCACCGGCTGTACGGGCGGGCGGGCCTGCGCTCCGTCCTGCGTGCCGCCAGCGCCGTGCTCGCGGTGTCCTCCTTCACGCGAGACGAGGTCGTCGAGCTGACCGGCGTCTCGGCCGAGCGCGTGCGCGTGGTCGGGAACGGCGTCGATGAGGTGTTCACGCGGGACGGGCCTGCGGCCGAAGGCGGCTACGTGCTCGCCGTCGCGACGCTCGAGCCTCGAAAGAATCTCGCGCGAGTCGTCGAGGCGGCACGGCTCGCCGGGGTGGAGCTCCGTGTCGTGGGGGCGCGGGGCTGGGGTGGGGTGGACGTGCCCGGCGGGGTCGGCGAGATCCCCGATGCCGAGCTCGCCGCGCTCTACCGGGGAGCAGCCTGCGTGCTCTATCCCTCGCTGTACGAGGGCTTCGGCCTTCCCGTGCTCGAGGCGATGGCCTGCGGAGCACCGGTCGTCACCTCGCGCGGAACCGCGATGGAGGAGGTGGCGGGCGGCGCAGCCGTGCTCGTCGATCCCCTCGACGTCGAAGCGATTGCGGCCGGGATCGCCGAAGCCACCGGCAGGCGGGACGAGCTCGTCCCGCTCGGCGTCGCGCGGGCGGGCGAGTTCACCTGGGGGCGCACGGCCGACGCGGTCGTGGAGTTGTGGGAGGAGCTCGCGTGACGGGGCCTGTCGTCGTCGACGCGGACGTTCTCGGTCGCCGGCGAACCGGTGACGAGACCTACGTCCGCAACCTGCTGCGCGAGCTCGCACCTCTCGCCGGGGAGGCGGGGCTTCGCATCGCCGCTGTCACGCGCAACCCCGACCTCGTCCCCGCGGGGATCGAGTCCGTCGAGCTCGGCACGCGCTCACAGGAGCTCCGCATGGCGCTCTCGCTGCCTCGCCTGTTGCGCCGTCTCGGCGCTGCGCTCGTGCATACGCAGTACGCGCTGCCGCTCCGCTGCCCGTGCCCGGCAGTCGTCACGGTGCACGACGTCTCTTTCGCGCGCGACAGCGCGCTGATGGGTCGCAGGGACCGCATCGTCTTTCGCGCCTTCGTTCCGCGCGCCGTGCGCCGTGCGGCCCGAGTCATGACGGTCTCGGAGCGCACGAAGCGGGACCTGCTCGAGCTCTACGGCGTTCCCGAGGAGAAGGTCGTCGTCACCCCCAACGGCGTCGATCCGATCTTCTCGCCGGGCGCGGGGGCCCGCGACTACATCCTCTCCGTCGGCGCGATCCAGCACCGTAAGAACCAGCTCGCTGCGCTCGAGGCGGCCCACGCGGTCGGGCTCCCCCTCGTCGTCGTCGGGCCCGAGAAGGACGCGGCCCTCGCCGAGGAGCTCCGTCGCCGCGGCGCTCGGGTCGAGGGCTACGTCGAGACGGAGCGCCTCGCCGAGCTGTATCGCGGAGCCGCCTGCCTCGTCCAGCCGTCGCGCTTCGAGGGCTTCGGCCTCCCCGTGCTCGAGGCGATGGCCTCGGGGACGCCGGTCGTCGCGGTGCCGGAGCCGGCGCTGCGGGAGGTGGCGGGCGACGCGGCGGTGTTCGCCGCCGAGCGCGAGCTGGCGGGAGGAGTCCGGCGCGCGCTTGCCGAGCGCGAGCGGCTCGCCGCCGCGGGCCTCGAGCGCGCGCGGATGTTCAGCTGGCACGCTGCCGCGACCCGGACGCTGGCCGTGTACCGCGAGATACTCGGCGCGTGAAGGTCTCGGCGGTCGTCGTCTCTCACGGTCACGCGGAGGAGCTCGCGGCTCTGGTGCCCGTTCTTCTCCCGCAGGTCGACGAGGCGGTCGTCGTCGCGAACCTTCCCGGGTCGATCCGCGACGTGCCGGAGGGGGTTCGCGTGCTGGAGAGCCCGCGCCCGCGCACGCTCTCGGCGAACGTCAATCGCGGCATCGCGGCGACCACCGGCGAGTACGTGCTGAGTGTCAACCCGGACGCCGTCCCGCAGCCTGACGCGGTCGCCGCGCTCGTGGGCTTCGCCGACGAGCATCCCCGTTGCGGGATCGCCGGGCCCCAGATCCGCTGGCCGGACGGCACGTGGCAGCCGTCACGGCGACGATTCCCTACCGTGCGTGGCACGGTCGTCCGGCGGACGCCGCTCCGCAGGCTCAGGCCGCCCTACGAGACGCAGGTGGAGCACTACGGGCTCGACGAGAGGCCGACCGAGCCCGCGCGGGCGGACTGGATGCTCGGAGCATTCCTGCTCATGCGGCGCACGATGCTGGAGGAGATCGGTGGCTGGGACGAGGGCTACCGCCATTACGTCGAGGACATCGACCTCTGCTACCGCGCCATGCGTGCGGGCTGGGAGCGCTGGTACGTCCCCGACGCGCTCGTCGTTCACGACTACGCCGCCGTGATCGACAAGCGCTTCCTCTCGCTCCACACGGTCTGGCATGCACGCGGCATGGCGCGCTTCCTCCGCAAGCATCCCGAGCGGCTGCTGGCCTGGTGAGCGGCAAGGACGACCAGTACGCCCGCCAGGCGTGCGCGTGGACCGAGCGGTCGTACGCGGATGCGGCGTCCTACCTCGCCCATCGGGCCGAGCTCGTCGTCGCGCTCGGCCCTCGACTCGAGCCCGGCGACCAGGTGCTCGACCTCGCCTGCGGCGACGGGGGCTTCGGCGAGGCCCTGCTCCGGCACGGCCTTCGCTACCGGGGCGTGGACGCGACGCCGGAGATGGTCGCGGAGGCGTCGTACCGTCTCGGCGAACGAGCGTCGGTCGAGGTGGGCGACCTGAACGACTACGTGCCTCCCGGGCCGGTCACCGCGACGACGGTCTTCCGCGCCGTCTACTACGCGCGCGACCGGCGATCGTTCTTCCGACACGTGGCTGAGTTCACGGAGCGCAAGCTCGTGTTCGATCTCAATCCGAGGCAGTACCGGGTCGAGGACGTGCTCGCCGACCTCCGGGCTGCCGGGCTCGAACGGGTCGAGCTGCGCCCGTTCTTCGTTCCGCAGACCGTCGCGCTCCCGCGTCCGCTTCTCGCCGCCGCGCGAGCGCTGGAGCGCTCGGAGTCACTTGCACGCCTCGCGCTTCGTCATCGCTTCACGTACGTCGTCGCCGCATCCCACGAGCGAGGCGAGACGTGGCGGTGATGGGGAAGACCAACACCATCCGCAGCGCGAAGCGCGGCGCTTCAGGGATCTTCGCGATCGGTAATCCGCTCGGCGGATTCCCGATCTGAGGAGCAACTCAGTCGCCGAACAGCGACCGGAACTCGGCGCTGACGACGGCGCCGAGCTTGCGTGCGTCACTCGAGTTAGGGTCGATCTCCTTCGGGACGAAGGTCGGCTCGATCTCGATCTCGACCCGCCACGGCTCTCCCGGTACCGGGAGCGCGAACCCCTTGATGCGGCAGTCGCGGATGATCGCGGTCTGCTCGGCCGTCACCTGCCCGATCGCCGGCTGCTTGTCCGGCCCGACGACGACCGGCCCGATTCGCACCGTCGCCCTGCCTGGGGTCCGCTTGCCCGGGCTCGGGCACCACTCGACGCGGGAGAGCTTCACGAGCGCGAACCCGGGCCCGTCGCCCGCGGTGTCGTACCGCGTGTAGGCCGCCCGCGCGATCGTCTCTTCGCTGGTGCGCGGAGCCGTCATCCAACCGTCGGACTCGACGCCCGTCAGCGCCGCTCGCAATTTCAGCGGCTGTCCGTCGATCCGGTAGAGCGTGTCGCGTCCCCGTCGCGCGACTACCGGAGCGCCGAGCTCGACGCCGTTCAGGGCGAGTGCGTACTCCGTGTCGGGAGACGGCGCGAGCGTGCCATCCGGCGACGCGAGGTCGGGGGTCAGGACGGGAGCGCCGGCACGAATTGCCGAGCCGTCGAGGCTCCAGACCTTCCGCACCGACCGGTTGAAGAACTCCGTCAGCCAGATCCCCGTCGGGTCGGTGATCTGCTGTCCGATCACGACGACGGACTCCTCGTCCGTTGCGCGATCGACCCAGTCGAAGGGTCGAGGCAGGTTGCCCGCGATCTGGTCGGACAGGACGCGCTCGCCCTCTGCCGCGTACACCTGTGTCGTCAGGCTCCACGCGACGATCACTGCGGCGGAGGTGGCGGCGATCGCGCGAAACGCGGTGGACTCGACGCGCAGCACGCGGAGCGCGATCACGACCGCGAGTGCTGCGAGGAACGTCACGACGAGCGCTCCCTCGATGCGTCCCTCCGGCCAGCCGAGCTCGCGGTTGGCGAACGCGAGGATTGCGAGGCCGTGGGCCTCGTAGTACGGGTACTGGAGCTCGATCGGAGTCGCCAGCAGGACGTAGAGGACGATCGCGGAGCCGAGCGCGATCGCCCACGACCGGCCGACTCCTCGGGCGAACGCCAGCGCGGTGGCGGCGAACAGCAGCGGGTAGAGGTAGATGAGGTTCCGCTCGACGATCGCCGTCCCGAACGTCGTGGAGAGGAACGCGCCCTTGATGCCCGCGTACCAGACGAAGACGATCAGCGCCGCGACCGTCGTCGTCACGAAGGCGCGCGTTCTGGCATCGCCCGGCTCGTCTCGCGGTCGCGCGAGCGCTGCGATCCCGATCAGCATCGGAAGCACGCCGATCCCGATCGCGAGCGCACCCGTCGCCCAGCTCGCGTGCTCGAAGATCCGATCCTTGAAGTACCCGGTCGTCTCGCGCCAGCTCCGCGAGCGACTGCCGACCGCCGCCGAGAACGCGAACGCGACGCCCACGGCGAGAGCGATCGCCCCGGCCCAGTCCCAGCGCGACCAGCCGGCCCGCCACCTGCGAACAGACTCCGACTGCCAGCCGAGCCACAGCAGACCCACCGCGAGCACGACGAAGAGGACATAGAGCTGCGTGCGTGCGAGCGCGGCAAGAGTGGACGCGAGCACGGCGACCCCGAACCGCACCCAGCCCGGCTCGACGAGGCAGCGCGCGATGAGCCACAGGGCGAGCGTGGCGAGTGGGTACGCAAGCGGCTCCTCCACGAGGATCGGCGAGTACGCAAGCGCGGGGACCGCGACGGCGGCACCCGCTGCCGCCACCGCGTACCAGTAGGGAACGACGAGACGCGCGAGCGCGAAGGCCGGGAACACCGTGGCCGTCATCGACAGAACGAGGAAGAGCTTGGCGGTCGCGTAGGCGGCCGAGGTCGAGCCGAGCCACCACACGGGAGCGAGCAGGTAGGCGAGGAGTGAGGCGACGCCGTACGCCTCACCACGACGGGCCGGTTCCCCGGTCTCCGCGATCGCGCGGGACAGCTGGCCCATCTCGACCTCGTCGATGAAGATCGTCGGGACGAGCCGGCGTGACGCCTGCCAGGCGTACAGCGTCGCGAGCGCGAAGTACACGACGAGCAAGGGGATCGCCGGCCAGAGCCGCGTGAAGAGATCGGGCCTCCTCCCGGAGCCCCCGCGTGTCGTGTCCGTCATCGAAGGGTCGCCTCGATCGGCTCCGGAGCGGAGAACTCGGTCGTGCGTCGCACGATCCTGCACGACACACCCGCCGCCTCGGCCGCGTGGACGACCAGCTCCAGCCGTTCCGCCGGCGCATCCGGGATGGTGATCAAGACCTCATCGGCGCGCGTGCTCGCGATCGCCCGTTCCGCCTCGTCGAGGCTCCCGACCACGCTCACGCCGAGGATCCGGCGGCGGCGGATGCGTGGGTTGTCGTCGAGGAATCCGATCGCGATGCCCTCGCGGCTCTCGCGAAGCTCCCGCACGAGGCCGCGCCCGGCGCGCCCTGCGCCGACGACGAGAGTGCGCTCGAGCCCTCGGCGGTCTCGCATCTCGGGGAGCAGTCGCAACGCCAGGCGCGACGCCCCGACCAGGAGCGTGCAGAGAACCGCCTCCACGACGAGCACCTCGAAGAGCGGGAACGAGCCGATCGGCTGCAGCGCGATCACGACGAGGTACGTGAGGACCGCTCCGACTCCGCAGGCCACCGCGATCGGCACGACGTCGCGGGCGGTCGCGAACCGCCACACCCGGCGATAGATGCCGAGCATGACGAAGAGCATGTACTGGACCGCGAGGAGGAGCGGGAGCGTTGAGAGGAAGATGGAGCGCTCGAACTCCGTTCCCAGGCTTTCGATGACGAGCAGGTACGCGGCGAAGAACGAGACGCAGATGGCGAGGAAGTCGACGACCACCTCCACGAGCCGTCGCGGCTCGAAGACGAGGGCGCGCCAGAGCGACGGCTCCGTCGTCTCCAGGCCCTGCCTCGAGCGCTCCTCGAGATCGCTCAGGAAGCTTCCGAACTGGACGAGGATCACGAACGTGACAAGGACGCCGAACGACGTGAGCCGAGCCGAGTCGAGCACGTTGTAGGCGAGCGCGGTGGCCCCGATCGCGGCGGCGACGACCGCGAGTAGAAGGACGGCCTTCGTCTCCGAGAGCCCGTAGTAGACGAGCCGGTGCGAGGTGTGATCCCTCCCGCCCTGCGACACCGGGCGACGCTCGACGAGCCGGACGAGCGTGACGAGCGTCGTGTCGAGGATCGGGATCGCGAGGATCAGGAGCGGGAGGAGCACCGTCGCCGTCGTGGCTCCCGCGACCGTCCAGCTCGACGCGAGCGCGAGTGACGCCAGCCCGAAGCCGAGCACCTGGCTCCCGGAGTCGCCCATGAAGACCGCCGCTCCACGCCGCGGGCGGAGATTGAACGGCAGGAATCCAATGCACGCAAGGCCCAGCGCGAGGCTGACGACGAGCACGAGGTCGCTCGGGTGCTCGGTGACGGCGTCGATCGCGAAGTACGCGCACGCGATGGCTGCGAGCGTCGCCGCGAGCCCGTCCATGTTGTCGAGCAGGTTGAAGGCGTTCGTGATGCCGACGAGCCAGAGCAGCCCGATCCCCCAGGCGAGGACGTCGTTCTCGACGAGCTCGACGGAGAGCCCGCTCGCGAGCACGATCGCCGCGGCGGCGATCTGCGCTGCGAGCTTCGCGATCGGGCTGAGGTGGCGGAGGTCGTCGACGAGGCCCGCGACGAAGAGGATCGCGAGGCCGGCCAGGATGCCCCCGAGCTCGCTGCTCCACTCGATGACCCCGAGCGCGAGCGCGAGCAGGACGCCCGCGGCGAGGCCGGCGAAGATCCCGACACCGCCGAAGGTCGGCGTCGGGCGCTCGTGCCAGCGTTCGCCCGTCGGCTCGGCCATGAGCCGCCCTCCGAGCCGGGAGCGGAGGAGTGCCCAGAGAACCGCGGCGGTGACGGCGAACGCGGCGACCGCGACGATCGCATCCACAGTCACGGAAGGGTAGAGCAGACGCCCGCCGGCGTACG
>JAWOIV010000038.1:0-14408 GCA_046484465.1 Gaiellaceae bacterium | reverse complement strand
GACCGCCGTCTGCTCGAGCTCGTCGTCGCCCCAGATTCGCCCGAGCCGCAGGAGAACCCAGGCGAGCATCGAGCTCCCCGAGGGGATGGGCGTGTCCTGGAGGTCCTTCGTCCGCGGAACACGGGGGTCCCCGTCGGCCGGGGCGAGGAAGAACCCTCCATCCTCCTCGTCCGCGAAGCGCTCGACGGCGAGCAGCGCAAGGCGTCGTGCCTCGAGGAGCCAACGGAGCTCACCCGTCGCGACGTGCAGCTCGAGCAGCCCGTGCGCGACGTTCGCATAGTCGTCGAGGAACCCGTACCCACTCGCGCGCCCGTCGCGCACGGAGCGGAGGAGGCGCCCGTCGCCGTCCGAGAGCGGGCCGAGCAGGAAGGAGCCGAGGTCGCGTGCCGCCGCGAGCCAGTCGTCGCGCTCCAGCCGATACCCCGCTTCCGCGAGCGCGGCGAGGGCGAGGCCGTTCCACGACGCGACGACCTTGTCGTCGCGGAACGGCTGCGGCCTCGTAGCGCGCTCGGCGAGGATCCTTGCTCGGAGCTCCGGCTCGAGCTCGCCGCGGACGACGAAGCGGCCGTGCTCGAAGGGCTCGAGGAGCTCACGCGGAAGGCCGACCGCGTCCGCCTCCCCGGGCGTCCACGTGAAGGTGAGGCCCTCGACGCCGTCGGTATCGGCGTCCTGGGCGGACGCGAGCCCTCCCCCGCCGACCGACATCTCGCGGAGGAGGTAGTCGAGCGTCTCCTCGACGATCTCGCGGTACCGGCCCCTGCCCGTCACCACCCAGGCGTGCAGGTACGCGGGGGCCAGGACGGCGTTGTCGTAGAGCATCTTCTCGAAGTGCGGCACGAGCCAGCGGTCGTCTACCGAGTAGCGGTGGAAGCCGCCGCCGATCACGTCGTACATCCCGCCGGCGGCCATGCCTTCGAGCGTCGCCGTCACCATCGCGAGCGACTCCTCGTCGTCCCGGCGCAGGAGCAGCTCGATCGTGGACGCCGCGGGGAACTTCGGGGCGCGGCCGAAACCGCCGAACGCCGGCTCGAACGTGCGGGCGATGGCGAGCGCCGCCTCTTCGAGCAGGGACTGCGTGAGCGGCTCGGCGGAGAGCTCCGGTGCACGTCGCAACGCCTCGTCGATCCGTAACGCCTGGCCCTCGATCTCCTCGCGGCGCTCGCGCCATGCCGTGGCGACCGCGTCCAGCAGGCCGCGGAAGCTCGGGATGCCGTGGCGGGGCTCGGGCGGGAAGTACGTGCCCGCGTAGAACGGCTTGCCGTCGGGAGTCATGAAGACGGTCGTCGGCCAGCCGCCCGAGCCCGTCATCCCGACCGTCGCCTCCATGGTCACGGCGTCGACGTCGGGCCGTTCCTCCCGATCGACTTTCACGTTCACGAAGAGCTCGTTCATGACCGCGGCGGTCGATTCGTCCTCGAAGGACTCGTGCGCCATCACGTGACACCAGTGGCAGGAGCTGTAGCCCACCGAGACGAGCAGGGGCTTGCCCTCGGCACGTGCCCGCTCGAACGCCTCGTCGCCCCAGGGGTACCAGTCGACCGGGTTCTCCGCGTGCTGGAGGAGATACGGGGACGTCGCGCCGGCCAGGCGGTTCACGCGGCCAGCGTACGTGGCGCGGCCCGGGTCAGTACGTGATGACCGTGTCGGCCTCGAGCGCCAGCTCGACGAGGCGGCCCGGCATCGCGAGCTCGACGGGCTTGCCCTCGAGGTCGGCCTCGGCCACGCCGCGCGCCTTGCTCGACATGCCCGACGCGTACAGCCGCGCGCCGGAAGCGACGACGGCGTCGTACGACTCTCGCAGGCTCCCGGTCCCGAGGCCGGTGAGCGAGTCGAGCACCGCGTCGCGGAGGAGCTGGACCGCGTCCCCCGCGAGGAACATCGTCACGTCGTGCCCGTCGTCCACGGCCGCCTTCGCCACGAGGAACGCGAGCGCCGCCTTGGTGGGGTGCTCGGGACCGCAGGTCACGTGGACGAGGACGGTGGGCACGCGGGGGAGTCTTACACGGCTGGCCATTGACCGCGGCCCGGCGATGCGAGAGGATCCCGCGCCATGAAACGATTCTTCCTCTGGCTCGTTCTCGTTGGCGCCGTGATCTGCGTGCTCGGCGTCCTCTGGCAGGCGTTCTCCATCGGGGCGTTCGTGCGCTCCGGCGAGGAGGACTGGAAAGACCTTCACGGCCTCGGCTCGCTCCCCGTACACCTCGGGCAGCTCGCGATCGTCATCGGGGCGATCGTGGCCGCGTGGGGCAACTGGCGGATGGTCGGCGGCGCCGTCGGCTTCCTCGTCCTCTCCGTCGCACAGCTCGCTTTCCTCGGGGACACGGAGAAGGAAGGGAGCTGGGTCAACGGGCTCCACGGCTTCCTGGCGCTTATCGTCCTGCTCGCCGCCCTCTGGTACGGGATGTGGTCGTCGCGGCAGCTCGGGCTCAGGCAGGCTTCCGGCGCCGCCGGTAGTGCCTGACGACCTCGACGCCGGCAGCGATCGCCGACGCAACCACGAACGCGAGGAGCAACCCCATCCAGGGGCGCTCCTCGAACGTCTTCCCGCCGAAGTAGCCGAGGAGCGCGGCGTACGTCGCCCACACGAAGCAGGCGACGATGTCGTAGCGGATGAACCTTCGCCAGGTCAGCGCGTGCGTGTAGCCGGACGCGAACGTCACCGCTGTGCGGCCGCCGGGGATGAACCGCGCCACGAGGATGATGTAGGCGCCTCGCTCGTCGAGCTGCCGTTCGGCCCACTCGAGGCGCTTGTGCGACTTCTCGCTCGAGAACCAGCGCTTGACCGTGTGCTCGCCGACCCAGCTTCCGATCCCGTACGAGATGTTGTCGCCGACGATCGCCCCCGTCGCGGCCGCGAGGATGACGAGAAGCAGGCTGAGGTCACCGGAGCTCGCGAGCACGCCTGCGGTGATGACCGTCGTCTCGCTGGGGACGAGCGGGAAGAACGCGTCGATCGCGGACACCGCGAAGATCAGCGGGTAGGTCCACCAGGCGTCGGAGATCCACTGGGTGATCTGGTCGATGCTGAGCCAGTCGGTCACGCTCGCATCTTCCCGCAGTCGAGCACCTGCAAGAGCAGGTACTCGATTGCGGCGATCCCTGAAGCGCACGGGCTTCGCCGGTGCGGGCGCCGCGACGGATCACGCGGTGAGGTGGTTCACGAGCGGCGATGATGCCCCCGTGCCGTACCTGCCCCTCCGAGGCACTCGCGTCGTCGACCTGACGACGTCGATCGCCGGCCCGCTCTGCGCCGAGATCCTGGCCGCACTGGGAGCCGACGTGGTGAAGGTCGAGCGGCCCGACACCGGTGACGACGGGCGCTCCTGGGGCCCGCCCTTCTGGAACGGCGAGAGCGCCATGTTCCTCGCGGTGAACGCCGGCAAGCGGTCGCTTGCGATCTCGCTCTCGGACTCACGCGGCCGCGACGCCATCCTCCGGCTCGCCGAGCGCTCGGACGTCTTCCTCCAGAGCCTGCGGCCCGGGCTAGCCGAACGGCTCGGGCTCGGCGCGGACGACGTGCGGGGGCGCAACACGCGGCTCGTCTACTGCTCGATCGGCGCGTACGGCCACGTCGGGCCGCTCGCGGAGGAGCCTGGTTACGACGCGCTCATGCAGGCCGCGGGCGGGCTCATCAGCATGACCGGCGAACCGGGCCGGCCGGGCGTGCGGATCGGCTCGTCGCTCATCGACATGGGCACCGGGATGTGGGCCGCGCTGGGGATCCTCGCTGCGCTGCACGAGCGGGAGCGAACGGGGGTCGGCGCCGTCGTCGACACGTCCCTGTACGAGACCGCGCTCGGCTACGTCGGCTACCACCTCGTCGGCTACCTCGCGGACGGGACGGTTCCGACCGGCCAGGGCACGGTGTTCCCCATGGTCGCCCCGTATCAGGTCCTCCCCACGCGCGACGGCGAGCTCATGATCGCCGGTGGCAACGACCGCCTCTTCGCCGCGCTGTGCGAGGCCGTCGAGCTCCCGGAGCTCGTCGCGAGCCCACGGTTCCGCTCGAACCCCGACAGGGTGGCCAACCGGGAGGCACTGGTCGAGATCCTCTCCGAGCGCCTGCGCGAGCGCGACACGTCGGAGTGGACAGAGCGCCTGACGATGGCCGGCGTGCCCGCGGCGGCCGTCGCCGACGTCGCGGACGTCGTGCACGCGCCGCAGACCGATGCGCTCGAGCTCCTCCAACGGCTCCCGCACCCGCGGATCCCCGGTCTCCGCGTCCCCGGGCTTCCCGTCTCGTTCGACGGCGAGCGCGCCCGTCACCGGAGTGCACCGCCGGCGATCGGCGAGCACACGGAGGAGGTGCTCGAGGAGCTCGGGTACGACGCCGGAGAGATCGGCGAGCTCGAGGCGGATGGCGTCGTGCGGCTCGGCAGCGCGGAGTAGGCTCAGGGCGTGGCTCACGTCTCGCCGTCCTTCAGTGCGACGGTCCGCCTCCGACTCGAGGACGCCCCGGGGACGTTCGCCCGTGTGGCCGAGGCGATCGGCGAAGCCGGGGGCTCGCTCGGCGCGATCGACATCGTCCGCGTCGAGCCGGGGCACAAGATCCGCGACGTCACCGTCTCCGCCACGAACGAGGAGCACCTGCACGAGGTCGCCGAGGCTGTCCGGGCGGTCGAAGGCGTCGAAGTCCTGCGCGTCTCCGACCGGACGTTCCTCATGCACCTCGGCGGCAAGATCGAGACGCGCTCGAAGGTGCCGCTCAAGACGCGTGACGACCTCTCGATGGCGTACACGCCCGGCGTCGCGCGGGTCTGCGTCGCGATCGCGGACGATCGCGGCGCCGCCTGGAACCTCACGATCAAGCAGAACACCGTCGCCGTCGTGTCCGACGGCACGGCGGTGCTCGGGCTCGGCGACATCGGGCCGGAGGCCGCGATGCCGGTCATGGAAGGCAAGGCCGTGCTCTTCAAGGAGTTCGGCGGCGTGGACGCCTGGCCGCTCTGCCTCGACACGAAGGACCCCGACGAGATCGTCGCCGTCTGCAAGGCGATCGCCCCCGGCTTCGGCGGGATCAACCTCGAGGACATCAGCGCACCGCGCTGCTTCGAGATCGAGCAGCGACTGCGCGCCGAGCTCGACATCCCGGTCTTCCACGACGACCAGCACGGCACGGCGATCGTCGTGCTCGCCGCGCTCGTCAACGCGCTCCGCGTTGTCGGGAAGTCGATCGAGGACGTCCGGGTTGTCGCGACCGGCGTGGGAGCGGCGGGCATCGCGACGATCGACGTCCTCATGGCCGCGGGGGCGCGCAACGTCATCGGCTGCGACCACGAGGGCGCCGTGTACCGGGGCCGGCCGAACCTCCCACCGCACAAGGCGGCGTTCGCGGAGCGCACCAACCCGGAGAACGAGCGCGGGAGCGCCGACGAGATGCTGGCGGGAGCCGACGTCTTCCTCGGCCTCTCGGCCCCCGGAGCGATCACCGCAGCGGGTGTGCGCACGATGGCGAGCGACGCGATCGTCTTCGCGATGGCGAACCCGACGCCCGAGGTCATGCCGGAGGAGATCTCGGGCGACGTCGCCGTCGTCGCAACAGGGCGCTCCGACTATCCGAACCAGATCAACAACGTGCTCGCGTTCCCGGGCGTCTTCCGGGGCGCCCTGGACGTGCGCGCGACGACGATCACCAAGGAGATGGAGGTCGCAGCCGCCCACGCCATTGCGTCGGTGATCCCGCCCGAGGAGCTCGGGCACGAGTACATCATCTGAGCGTCTTCAACCGCGACGTCGCGCCCCGCGTGGCCGCAGCGGTCGCGGACGCGGCGGAGGCCGGGGGAGTCGCCCGGCGTCCGCACGCGCACGCATAGAGAGGAGCCGCCATGAGCGAGACCGAGAGGCCTCCTGAACCGCCCGAGCCCGAGGAGGTAGTCGATCCGTCACCGGAGGCCGAATCCCCGCGCCGCCTCACGCGCAGCCGTGACGACAACGGCATCGCCGGTGTCTGCGGCGGCCTCGCCGAGTACCTCCGCGTCGAGCGTCGCGACTGAGCGACGGGCACTGGGCACCCGAAGGTGGCGCGGGTCGGAGAGGGCAGTGCCCTGGCTGCAGCCAGGGCACGACCAGGCGAGTCGCTTCAGCGGCTCGCCTGCCGTGCGCAGGGCGAACCGCGCTACTCGTAGGCGATGGCGCGAAGCGGGTCGAGCTTGGCGGCGCGACGTGCCGGGAAGATCGCCGCCACGATTCCGACGAGCACCGCAGCGAAGACGAAGACGACGATCTGCACCGTCGGGAACGCGAAGTCGATGAAGTCCACCCTGGCGATCAGGAGCAGTGCGAGCACCACGCCGAGCACGATGCCGATCGCCGCGCCGATGAGCGCGGTGATGACGCTCTCGTGCCGGATCATCCGGCGCACCTGGCGGCGGTTCATGCCGATCGCGCGCAGCATCCCGATCTCGCGCGTCCGCTCGAACACCGTGAGGACGAGCGTGTTGACGATCCCGAAGAGGCTGACGATCACGGACAGCGCGAGGAGGACGTAGAGGATGTTCAGCACCGCGTTCAATCCCGCGATCTGATTGTCGATGAACTGCTCCCGCGTCTGGACCTTCGCATTCGGGAACGGCGCGAGCGCCTTCTCGAGCGCAGCGGTGTTCGCCTCGCTCACGTCTCCCTCCACCGCGATGAACGAGTAGAGGTTGCGCGGGTTCTCGACGCGCGCGTCCCAGGCCTGCGTCGAGATCGTGATGCTGCCGAACGGGGAGCCGCCCGTCGGCGGGTCGAAGATGCCCTCGACGCGATACAGCACGACCACACCGTCGGGGAACGTCACGTTGACCGGCGACCCGACGCTGAGGTCGTTGTCGTCCGCGTACCCGTCGTCGACGAACGCGCCCTCGGAGCCGAGGTTCGCGAGCACGTCCTGGGATCCGTCCTTCCACTTCAGGCTGATCAGCTCGCGCGCTGTGGGATCGACGGCGGTGGCGAAGATCGTCTTGCCGAAGGCGCGCACCTCACCGGTCCGGACGTTCATCACGGCAACGACGCCGGGCGCCTGCGCGGCCGCGTTCGCCGCATCGGTCGGGATCGGCGAGAAGTTGTTCTGGGCGGTGATGGCGTAGTCGGAGTCGGAGGTCTTCCAGAGGTCGTCGACCGCGCCACGGAACGTCTGGACGATGCCGGCCGCGAGCGTGGCGACGAGCGTCACGAGCGCGAGCCCGATCATCAGGGCGCTCGCGGTGGACGCCGTCCGCTGCGCGTTGCGCCTGGAGTTCTCCCGGCCCACGGCGACCGTCGACGCCTCGGGAACGATGCCCGGGAACTCGGCGGGCCACTCGGGCTCCCAGTGCGAGAGCGCCTTGCGGGCGGCCATGGCGAGCACGACCGCCAGCACGAGCGGATTCAGGAGCGCACCTGCGGCGAAGGAGCCGACGCGCCCCGGCCCGGAGCCCGGGCCCCAGAGGCCCCGTCTCAGCAGCCAGTACGGAAGCGTGAAGAACGGCCACACGAGGGCGCTCATGAGCACGATCGCCCAGCGGGCGACGGGCGAGACGAGCGACGCGAGGCCGGGGATGAGCCTCGTGGTCACCCGCGCGACACCGAAGAAGACGAGCAGCACGCCCACGCCGATCCAGAGGAGCACGCTCGTCGTGCCGAGGTCAGGCGCGAAGAGCCCGAAGAGCAGTGCCCCGAACCCGAGACCGCAGGAGACGACGGCGCCGACGCTTCGGGAGGGGAAGAGCGCGCACCCCAGGAGAACGACAGCCAACGCGACGACCGCCAGGCCGATGCTGAGAATCGTGCCTCCAGGCGTCGTGGAGATGGCCAGCACCCCGACGGCCACCCCGCCGAGCGTGAGGAGCACGGCCCGCCACATGCCGCGCAGTGCGTCCAGCGGCTCATCGGGGAGGCTCGCGCCCTCGCGGACCGCGGCGATGGGCGGCACGCTGGTCGCGCGGAAGCCCGGATACACACTCGCGAGCACGGTGACCAGAATCCCCGCGGTGAGCGCGACCACGATCGTTCGGGGCTCGAAGACGAGCCCCGTGTTCGGCAGCGTGAAGCCGACCGCGTCGAAGAGCTGGAACAGGCCCTTCGCGAGCAACAGCCCGAGGAAGAGCCCGACGAGAGAGGCGACAGCGCCCACGACGACCGCCTCGACGAGCACGGACCCCAGGACCTGGCGGTTGGTCGCACCGAGCGTCCTGAGGGTGGCGAACTCGCGTGTCCGCTGCGCGATCGTGATCGAGAGCGAGTTGGCGATGACGAACGAGCCGACGAAGAGCGCGATCCCGGCGAAGGCCAGCAGGAACGTCTGCAGGAAGGAGATGAACTCGTTGGTCTCCGCGGCGTCGGCCACCGCTTGCTCCTGACCGGTCTT
This sequence comes from Gaiellaceae bacterium, assembly GCA_046484465.1. Lineage (GTDB taxonomy): Bacteria > Actinomycetota > Thermoleophilia > Gaiellales > Gaiellaceae > GMQP-bins7. Next base: position 6,082 of record JAWOIV010000038.1, on the reverse strand, counting down.
CACCTCGGTGCCGGAGGGGAGGATCGGCTCGACCTGCGCAACGAGCTCCTCGGGCGACACGTCGGGCTTCGACGCGATCGCGATCTCGTCGAGCTTCCCTGCCTTGCCGAAGAGACGCTGCGCGGTCGGCAGGTCGAACCCGGCGAGCGTCGCACCCCCGATCGAGAGCCCGGAGCTGAACTGGAAGATGCCCGAGAGAACGAGGCGCTCGACCGGCCCCTCGGCCTGGACGCCGATCGCCTCTCCCACCTCGAACCCCTGGGCGGACGCGGTGTCCTTGTCGATCGCGACCTCGTCGGGGCCGGGCCACGACCCCTCGAGCAGCGTGAGGGGGTTGAACCGAGAATCGCCGTCCGGTATCGCGAACCCGAGGTTGGGTGCCCCGCCCGACACGACAGCCTTGCCGTCGGCGCCGATCAGCTGCGTCGCATCGGAGTCGACGCTGCCCTCAGCCTCCTCGACTCCCGGAAGCGCGCGCACCTCCACGAGCAGCGACTCGTCGAAGGTCGGCTCGGTCACGCCACTGCCGCCCGTCAGGTCGAATGCCGGCCTCCCGGTTATCACCGCGCTCGAGGTCTGGCGGATCTCGCCGAAGACTCTGTCGAACGCCTGGTCGATCGAGTCCGTGAGGACGTACGTGCCGCTGATCATGGCGACCCCGAGCACGATCGCGATCGCCGTCAGCGCCGTGCGTAGCTTGCGGCCCAGGACACCCCGGATCGCGAAGCGAGTCATGCGGGCAGGCTACTCGTAGGCGATGGCTTCGAGCGGGTTGAGCTTCGCGGCGCGGCGCGCGGGCATGATCGCGGCGATGATCCCGACCACGATCGCGACGACCGTGAGCACGACGAGCTGCCCCCAGGGGACCGAGAAGCGGACGTCGAACTCGGTGAGGGCCCGGGTGACGAGCGCCGCGAGGAAGATCCCGAGCGGCAGGCCCAGCGCAGCGCCGATGAGCGCCGTGATGACGCTCTCCTGCCGGATCATGCGACGAACCTGACGCCGCGTCATCCCGATGGCACGAAGCATCCCGATCTCGCGCGTGCGCTCGTAGACGGAGAGCACGAGCGTGTTGATCATCCCGAAGATGCTGACGAACACCGCCAGCGTGAGCATCACGTAGAGGAAGGAGAGGAACTCGTTGATGTCGGCATCCTCGCGCTGGATCCACTCCTCGCGGGTCTCGATCTGCGTGTCGGGGAAGCCGACGATCGCGGCCTCGAGCTGCGCGCGCGTCTCGTCGGTCGGGTCGCCGGGCACGTTCGCCCACGTGAAGCGGTTCCGCGGCCGATCGTAGAGGGAGTCGAAGAGCTCGCTGGAGATGGTTACCGGGTGGAGAAGTGGGTAGAAGGGCGGCGGCTCGTAGACGCCGACGACCGTGAGCTCCACCGTGCGGTCGGCGGTCGAGCGCACGGTGATCGTGCTCCCGACCGAGAGGTCACGGTTCTCCGCAAAGCCCTTGTCGACGATCGCGTTCGTCGTGCCGAGCGTCGCGAGGACCTCGTCGGAGCCCTTCTGCCAGTCGAAGACGTACGCCTTCGTGATGGACGCGGGGTCGATTCCTGCGACTCTCGTGCCCTTCCCGCTCACCTCCCCGATCTCCGAGCGCACGTGTGTCACGAGCTCGGGTGCCGACGACTGGGCGAGCGCGTCGCCGGCGGCCGCGACGAACGGCGTGTACCCGTCGAGCGAGGTGACGACGAAGTCGGCGATCACCTGCGACTCGATCGCCTCCCGGTTCGAGGCCTTCATGCCGTTGGCGAGCGTCGCGATGAACGCGACGAGCGCGATCCCGATCATCAGCGCGGCCGCCGTGGCTGCGGTGCGGGCGGGGTTACGGATGGCGTTGCCGCTCGCAAGCGATCCCGCCACGCCTCCCGCGGTCCGGGCCGGCCAGCCGACGAGCGCCGCGATCGGCCGAACGAGGTGCGACGAGAGCATCGCGACGCCGAGGAACAGGAGCAGCACGCCGCCGGCGATAGAAAGGAGCCGGTCACCGGTGCCGAGATCGTCCGCGAACATTGCCCGCGAGAGAGCCAGCACCGACCCGACCACCACGACGCCGGCGATCCAAGGCGTGAAGCGGTGAAACCGCGAAGTCGGCAGCGTGGCGCCCTCGCGGACGGCGGCGATCGGAGGGACCCGGGTGGCGCGGATCGCCGGGAACAGGCCTGCGACGAGCGTGATGCCGACGCCGACGAGCAGCGAGACGACGATCGTTCGCGTCGCGAACACGCGGCTCGCGGACGGGAGCTCCACGCCGAGGGTCCGGAAGAGCGCCTCGATTCCCTCCGCGAGGAGCACGCCGAGGCCGAGGCCGACGAGCGATGCGGCGAGGCCGATGACGAGAGACTCGAGAACGACGGAGCCGAGCACCTGGCGCCTCGATGCGCCGATCGTCCTTAGCGTGGCGAACTCGCGCGTGCGCTGCGCGACGGTGATCGAGAAGGTGTTGAAGATGACGAACGCGCCCACGAAGAGAGCGACGGCCGCAAACGCGAGGAGGAAGTAGCGGAAGAACTTCGTGAACTCGCTGACCTCCTCCGTCTGCCTGGCCGCCTCTTCCGTCGCGCCGACGACCCGCGCCTCGGGCGGGAGCACCGGCGCGATCGCCTCGACGAGCTCCTCCTCGGAGAGGCCCTCCTGGCCGGCGACGGAAATCGCGTCGAACTGACCCTCCCTGCCCAGGAGCTCCTGGGCCGCCGGGATCGTGAACACCGCGAAGCTCAGGCTCCCCAGGCTGTCGAGGCCGCCGTATTGCGCGACGCCGACGAGCGTGAACTCGCGCGTCGGCTTCAGCGTCCGGATCCCCACCAGCGCGCCGACCTCGTAACCCTGCTTGTCTGCCGTACCCACGTCGATCACGACCTCGTCCGGCGCCGTGGGCCAGCGGCCCTCGTAGAGGTTCAGCGGGTTGAACTGCGCGTACGCCGGGTCGGTCTCGATCCCGAACGCGAGGGTCGGGAAGCCCTCGGTGTTGACCGGTTCCCCCTCCGGCGTGAGGATCTTCGCGCTGGCCTCGTCAGAGACGACGCCGGCCGCGAGCGCGACCTCGGGCACATCACTGACCGCGTCGATGATGGATGCATCGATCGGCGGGTCCGGCGGACGCTCGCCCTCGACGGAGACGTCGAGGCCACGTCCCGTGACGACGGCGTCCGTGCCGGAGTACGACTCCGTGAAGAGGTTCGTGAACGCGCGGTCGATCGTGTCCGTCAGGACGTAGGTGCCGCTGATCATCGCGACGCCGAGGACGATCGCGACGCCTGTGAGGGCGGCTCGGAGCTTCCTCCCGGCGAGGCCGCGGAGGGCGACCTTGATCAACCCGCCGCGACCTCTTCCATCGCGGAGAGGATCTGGTGCTGGTCGCACTCGCCGAGCTCGCGGACGATCAGCCCGTCCGCGAGGAAGAGCACACGATGAGCCATCGCAGCGGCCCTCGCGTCGTGGGTGACCATGACGATCGTCTGGCCGTACTCGTCCACGGAGCGCCGCAGCAGCTCGAGGATCTCGTTGCCGGTGGCGGAGTCGAGGTTCCCGGTCGGCTCGTCGGCGAAGAGGACGGTCGGCCGCGAGACGAGGGCGCGCGCGATCGCGACGCGCTGCTGCTGGCCGCCGGAGAGCTCGGACGGCCGGTGGTCGAGCCGGTCGGCGAGGCCGACGTCCGCGACCAACTGGTCGAGCCAGCCGTCGTCCGGCTTCTCCCCGGCGATCGTGAGCGGGAGCAGGATGTTCTCCCGCGCGTTCAGCATCGGGAGCAGGTTGAAGAACTGGAACACGAAGCCGATGTGCTCGCGGCGGAGCTTGGTGAGGTCGTTGTCGCCGAGCGTGGTGATCTCCCGGCCGGCGACCTGGACGTCACCGGACGTCGGCTTGTCGAGCCCGGCGAGGATGTGCATGAGGGTGGACTTGCCCGAACCCGAAGGCCCCATGACGGCAGTGGCCTTCCCCGGCGCGATGTCCACGGTGACCCCGCGGAGGGCGTCCACCGCCGTCTCGCCCTCGCCGTAGCGGCGCGTGACGTCGCTCGCGGCGACGACCGACCCGTTCGTTGTCTCGTTCACTCGCAGAGCTCCTCTCTCGAAGGCGCGAAGGCTACCGCGGATCGAGAGCCCGGACGCGCACCGCTACGACCCATCGTCCTGCACGTAGGACGCGAGGCGGTCGGCCAGCGCTGTCATGACCTTCCGCTCGACGGCCGGGCTCTCGTCCAGAACCCGCCGGAAGTCGCGGCGCGTGAGCACGAAGCAGCGGAGCGGCGAGGTAGCCCTCACGGTGGCGGTCCGCTTCGTGTCCGTGAGCAGCGCGATCTCGCCGAAGAAGTCACCTCCGCCGCGCATCGCGACCTTCTTTCCCTTCCGGGTCACCTCGGCCTCGCCGTCCACGATCACGAAGAACTCCTGACCCACCGTGCCCTCCTTGCAGAGCACGGTTCCCTCCGCCAGCCGTAGGTCGTCGGTGAGCCGTGCGAGCTCGCCCAGCTCTTTCTTCGAGAGCCCCTCGAACAGCGGCGCCTGCCTCAGGCGCTCGATCTTCACGTTCTGCGAGAAGAGGCGCACGCGGCGAGTCTAAGGTGGGAGACTCCGCGCGTGCAACCCGAGACGAAGTGGGCCAGGAGCGGCGAGCTCCACATCGCCTACCAGGTGGTGGGCGACGGCCCGGTCGACCTCCTGCTCGCCCCCGGCTACCTCTCGCACCTCGAGCAGAACCAGTGGTGGCCCGGGTACGCCCACTTCATCGAGCGGCTCGCGTCGTTCTCCCGCGTCATCAACTTCGACAGGCGAGGCACGGGGCTGTCGGACAGGATCCTCGCGCTCGGATCGTTCGAGGAGCTGCTCGACGACATCCGGGCAGTGCTGGACGCCGCCTCTTCCGAGCGCGCCGTCCTGCTCGGGCAGGCCGAAGGCGGCCCGATGTGCGCGCTCTTCGCCGCGACGCTCCCGGAGCGGACGTCCGCGCTCGTTCTCAACTCCTCGTATGCGAAGCGGGTGTGGGCGCCCGACTATCCGTGGGGCCTCGACGACGAGTCCCGGGCGCGGATCCTCGACGGCTACGCGACACGCTGGGGGACGGAGCGGTTCGGGCTCCGCGCGCTCGCGGCCAGCATGGAAGGGAACGAGCAGTTCCGCGACTGGTACACCCAGGCGTGCCGCTTCGCGGGAACGCCCGGATCCGCCCGCGCCTGGTTCGACGCCCAGATGGAGATCGACATCCGGGAGGTCCTTCCTGTCATCAGAGTGCCGACCCTCGTGCTCCACCGCGTCGGCGATCCCGTCGTCCCGATCGAAGCCGGCCGCTTTCTCGCCGAGCACATCCCGGGAGCGAAGCTCGTCGAGCTTCCCGGCGCCGACCACTTCCCGTTCGTGGGCGACACCGATGGCCTCGTGGACGAGGTCGAGGAGTTCATCACCGGCTCTCGGCCGTCGCGCGAGCCCGATCGCGTTCTCGCCACGGTACTCTTCACCGACATCGTCGGATCGACGGAGCGAGCCGCGGAGCTCGGGGACCGGGCCTGGAAGGAGCTTCTCGACGAGCACCACCGCGTCACCCGCGCCGAGATCGAGCGCGCCCGCGGCCGGGAGGCACGGCTCACGGGCGACGGCGTCCTTGCGACCTTCGACGGGCCGGCCCGCGCCGTCGGCTGCGCGACCGCGATCCGCGACGGCGTTCGCGCGCTCGGCCTGGAGATCCGTGCCGGCCTGCACACCGGCGAGGTCGAGCTCGCCGGCTCCGGGCCGGAGGGGATCGCAGTGCACCTGGGCGCGCGCATCGCCGCGCTGGCCGGCCCGGGCGAGGTGCTCGTCTCGAGCACGGTGAAGGACCTCGTCGTCGGCTCCGGCCTTGCCTTCGCCGACCGCGGCGCGCACGAGCTCAAGGGCGTGCCCGGCGAGTGGCGCGTCTTCGCGGTCGAGGGCTGACCGTGCTCAGCGCATCAGCTTGACGGCCCCGGCCAGCACCTCGCCGAGCGTCCCGGCGATCTCGTCGAACTCGGCCTGGCCGGCGACGAGCGGCGGCGAGATCTGGATCACCGGGTCGCCGCGGTCGTCCGCGCGGCAGATGAGCCCCGCCTCGAAGAGCGCGT
>JAWOIV010000076.1:0-4045 GCA_046484465.1 Gaiellaceae bacterium | reverse complement strand
TAGCGACTCGTTCGAGCAGGTCGTCCGCGTAGGTGCAGTCGTCGTCCGGGAACGCCACGAGGTCCGCATCGAGATCGTCCAGGGCGGCGTTCCGCGCGCGTGAGAGACCGCGCGGCGACCGCAGCCGGACGAGGTCGAGCGCCGCATGGCTCTCGAGCACCGGCGCGATGCGGTCGTCGTCGTTCTGGTCGACGACGAGGAGGCGGAACGCCGCCCTGGACGATCTCGATGCGGACCTCGTGGCGTTCCCGGACGACGACTGCACCTACGCGGACGACCTGCTCGAGCGAGTCGCTACCCGCTTCGCCGCCGACCCGGGCCTGGACGGTCTCAGCGGCCGGGGCGCCGACCGCGCCGGGAGATCGTCTCCCTCCTGGAAGGAAGACGCCGCCCAGCTCACACGGGACAACCTCTGGAATCGCGCCGTCTCGTACGCGATCTTCCTCCGCCGGGAGGTCGTCGAGCGCGTCGGCACATTCGACGAGCGGCTGGGGCTCGGCTCGGGCGAGACCTGGTCGTCCGGGGAGGAGATCGACTACGTCATCCGCGCGCTCGACGCGGGCGCGCGCATCGAGTACGACCCGGGTCTCGTCGTGGAGCACGACGTCCGAGAGAACGACGGCCCGACCGGCCTCCGCGACGGCGCGAGCGTCGGCTACCTGCTCCGAAAGCACCGCTACGGTCCGCGCATGGTCGGACGAATGCTGGTCAGGCCCGTCGGCGGAGCGGTCGTGGCCGCTGCGAGACGCGACCGCATGGGGGCGTCGTTCTACGCAGCGACGCTCCGTGGGCGCCTGACCGGGTACCTCCGGTCGCAGCCGGGCGAGAGGTGAGCATGGCCGGCCGCTCCTCGCTTCGCTCGCGAGCGGGACGGGTCAAGCGGGGCATCCCGCTTCGCCCGCTGCGGATCTTCTTCCCGTTCGCGCTCTGGCGACCGCTCTTTCGCCTGTGGCTGAACGTGATCCGCGCGCAACCAGACCGTGCGAAGGCGATGCGCGAGCTGCTCGAGGTTGACGCCGCTGCCGTCGCCGGCCTCGACCGCGGCGCGATCGACTACGACGGCGGCGTCCACGCAAAGCATCGGCTGACCCGCTACCACGACTTCTTCGTCGAGCGAATCGAGCCCGGCGAGCGCGTGCTCGACGTCGGTTGCCACAAGGGCGAGCTGGCGTTCGACATCGCCGAGCGCTCGTGGGCGACGGTCGTCGGGATCGACCGCAGCCCCTGGGCGCTCGAACAGGCGCGCTCCTCGTTCTCCCACCCGCGCGTCACCTACGAGGAGGCGGACGCGCTCACGTATGCGCCGAACGAGCCCTTCGACGTCGTCGTGCTCTCGAACGTCCTCGAGCACCTCGAGCCGCGCGTCGACTTCCTCCGCCGTCTGCACGAGCGGGTCGGCGCGCGGCGCCTGCTGGTGCGCGTTCCCGTTCTGGAGCGGGACTGGACGGTCCCGCTCCGCCGCGAGCTCGGGCTTCCCTACTTCAGCGACCCGGAGCACGAGGTCGAGTACGACGTCGACCTGCTCCGCGCCGAGCTCTCCTCGGCGGGCTGGGAGATGGGCGAGCCGATCCTCGGCTGGGGCGAGATCTGGGCAGAGGCCGAGCTCTCCGCGCTCAGCGACGGGTGAGCTCGTCGAAGAGCCGGGCGTGGCGCTCGACCCACGGGTCGAGCGCGAAGCGCTCGACGACCCGAGCCCGGGCGGCGGCGGAGAAGCGCTGCCGGTCGGCGAGGACGCGCCGCACGGCGTCGGCCATCGCGCCGGCCGAGGGCGGCGTGTCGCGCTCGTACGAGTCGTCGTGCGCCACGGCGATCCCTGCGTCGTCGCCGACGAGCTCGGGCGTCCCGCCGCTCGACGGGTAGACGACGGGGAGCCCGGTCGCCATCGCCTCGAGCACGAGGGTCGGGCACGGGTCGTTCACCTTCGTGTGCAGCAGGAGGTGAGCTCGGCGGAAGACGTCGGGCGCGTCTCGCTGGGCGTACACGCCGGTGACCTCGACACGATCGTGAAGCTCGAGCCGGTCGACGATCGGCTCGAGCGGCACGACGATGCGCCCCGTCACGAGCAGTCGCGCTCCCGGCTCGGACGGAAGGAGCGCGCGCAACGTCTCCAGCGCCAGCTCGAGACGGTAGGCCTGCGTCTGGTCGCCGCCGAGGAGTAGCACGGGCCCTTCGGACGGAGCGTGCTCGGCGGGCGTGAAGTGGTGCACGTCCGCGCAGTTCGCCAGCACCTCCCAGCTCCCGCGCGGCTCGCCGAGGAAGAGGTCGGAGGAGCGCTTCGAGAACCCGCTCTGGTAGAGGACGTGGTCGGCTGCGAGGAGCGCGCGCCGGAGCGGCCGGTTCACCTCCTCTGTGCGCTCGCCCGCCCAGCCCGGATAGCCGACGCCGTCCTGGTTGACGACGACCGGGATCCCGCGACGGCGCGCGAGCGAGAGCAACGGGTTGAGGTCGCGCGGGAGCCAGGTCGAGCCGAGGTAGAGGACCGAGAAGCCGACCCGCGTGTTCGGGAAGCGCGCGTTGAGCTTCTGTGCCTTCGCCGTGCCTCCGGCCGCCCGCTCCCCTGGGGCCGGGACGCGATCATGGCCGTAGAAGACGCGCACGCCCGGCGCCGGGCGCCCGGAGGCGAGGAGGCGGCCCCAGCGAGACGCTGCCCGCGAGTAGCGGCCGACGCGGGCGCCGTCAATCCACACGGTCGACGAAGCCTTCCAGCAGCCCTGCCCAGAGCGGGTCGAGGAGCTCGTTGGCATGCGCCTCGGCCGTCGCCCGGCCGGCCGCGCGCACTTCGCCGGGAGCACGATCCCGCAGGGCAAGGGCCCCGGCCGCGAGGGCGTCCGCGTCCTCGACGTCCACGAGCCACCCGTTCACGCCGGCCTCGACGAGGTCTTGCGCCTGGCCCACCCGGGTCGAGACGAGCGGAGCGCCCGTCGCCAGCGCCTCCAGCACCGCCTTGGGACCGCCCTCCTGACGCGACGTCACGAGGTAGACGTCGAGCGCGTGGTACGCGCGCGCCAGCTCGGAACGGGTCGCCGGACGAACGTGCACGTAGGGGATCGCGAGCCGCTCGAGCTCACGCCGCACGTAGCCGCGCGCGAGGCCGGTGAGGAGCACGTGCAGCTCGGGCACGTCGTCGTGCAGCCGCTCGAGCGCGCGGACGAGAACGTCCGGCCCCTTCACGAGCTTCGGCTCCAGCCCCTCCTCCCAGCCGACGCCGTCCTTCTGGAACGAGCCGACCAAGAACGCGGCCTCCGGGATCCCGAGCTCGCTGCGCGCCCGCGATCGCGAGCCGTCGTCACCTAGCGGGAAGTGCTCGAGATCGATCCCGATCGGGATCCGGAAGACGCGCTCGGATGGAACGCCCGCCGAGAGGACGAGCTCGTGCATCTCCTCGTGCGTGACCTGGATGCGCTCGATCCGCTCCGGGTGCCTTCGAAGCGCGTCGTAGACGCGGTCGAACTCCGGTGCGCCGGGCGTCCCGGGCCGCCCGTGGAGGTACGCGGTGCCGAGGCGATGGGACGAGTCCAGCCAGCGGGCGTCGAGTGCCTCGAAGTGGCTCGTGAGGAAGACCGACTGGCGCGAAGCGAAGCGCGCCCATGCTGCCGGCCCGGTTCGATAGCCGAGCCTCCGCGCGGCGTCGGTGACGTGTGCCGCGTCCTCGTCCACCGACCAGCCCCCGGCGTCACCGACGGCGAAGAGGCGCGAGTGATGGGCCCAGCCGGCCGTCCGCGCGCGTACGAGCGCCCGTGCGACCGGCTTCGCCACGGGGGTCGCGAGCCTGCGCGCGGTTGCGGTCATCCCCCCAGCACCTCGAGGTAGCGATCTGCGACATCGGAGAGCGCCGGGATGCGGATCGTGGCGCGGCGCTCGTCGAGCTCCGTCACGAGCTGCTCCAGCACGTCGGGGACCTCGTCGGCCTCGGCGAACGGGAGCCCGGCGTCCCCGACGAGCTCCGGGTGGCCGCCGCTGGCCCGGAAGACGGCAGGAAGCCCGCATGCGAGCGCCTCCAGGAGCGCGTTCGAGGCGGGGTCGTTGGCGCTCGGGGCGAGGTAGA
>JAWOIV010000075.1:0-22855 GCA_046484465.1 Gaiellaceae bacterium | reverse complement strand
CCCACGCCAATCCCGAGTACAAGCATCCGTTCACGCAGCAGCGCGACGAGATCAAGCGCGTCGGCTACCGCGCTTTCTCTGCGCAAGACCGGCATCCGTCGAGCGGATCCCGGTCGCGCGGAGAGGACCTGAAGCGCGGGTGCTTCGCACCCGCTGGTCGAACAGTCCATCCCGCGACCCGTTCGCTCGATCGAGCAGCTCAGGCGGCCAGAGCGATCGGCGACGCCTCAGCGACCAGGCTCTCGAGGTGCCGGCGCAGGCGGTCGGCGACGCCTGCGTCCACGAGCCGGCCGCTCTCGTCGAACACGGTCTGCGCGCGGGCGACCGGGAGCTCGCCCTCGAGCACGCGGGCGCCGGCGATCCCGAGGACGCGCCGGAGGTCCTGCTGGGCCCACAGGGCTCCGTACTGACCCGTCGTCGCGCCGGCCACCGCGACGGTCTTGCCGGCGAGGGCGGCGTCGCTGCGCGGCCTCGAGGCCCAGTCGATCGCGTTCTTGAGGACGCCGGGGATCGAGCCGTTGTACTCGGGGGTGACGAAGAGCACTGCGTCCGCCGCCGCGATGCGCTCGCGGAGGTCGCGCACTTCCGCCGAAGCATCCTCGCCGTCCCGGTCCTGATCGAACGGCGGCAGTTGACCGAGCTCGTCGTAGAGCTCGACCTCGACCCCGTCGGGCGCGAGCTCGATCGCCGCTCGCGCCACGCCCGTGTTGAACGAGCCCGACCGCAGGCTGCCCGAGATGGCGAGGATCCGCATCGTCAGGCCGCCTTCACCGCGGAGAAGCTCGCGGCGAGCCTCACGTCGTTCGGGAGCAGGAAGCCGCCGCCGGGAATCGGCGCGTTCCAAGCAAGCTCCCAGGCAGTGCGGTCGATGACGGTCTCGAGGTCGACGCCGACGCGCTCGTTGCCCCACGGGTCGGTCTCGGTCCCGGCGACGGCACCCGTGAGCGTCACCGGCTTCGTGACGCCCTTGATCGTGAGCTCTCCGTCGACGACGATCTCGTCGCCGCGGACATCGACGGCCAGTGACTCGAAGCGGAGCTCCGGGTGCCGGGCCACGTCGAAGAAGTCGGGAGAGCGAAGGTGGTCGTCGCGGGTCTGGTCGAAGGTCGTGAGCGCCGAGACGTCGACCGTCCCGGTGATCGTCGGACTGTCGCCGCCCTCGATGACGCCGGAGACGACGGGCGCCCGGCCCTTGACGGTCGCCAGACCGAGGTGCTTGACCTGGAACTCGACGGTCGAGTGAGAGGGGTCGATCGTCCACGTGCCGGCGGGGATGACGGTCGCCGGGCTGTCTGTCAGGATGGGCATGCGCATCTCCTTTGCGTTCGCTACTATTGAGTACGCAAAGAAGCTACCAGGAGAAACATGTCTAGTCAAGTATTGCTTACTCAATCTTCTGCCATTCAGGCGTTTGCAGGGCTCTTGCGTGCGCACGCGACTGCAACGAGGCAGCTCAATGCGCAGCTCGTCGGGGAGCACGGCCTCACGCTGAGCGACTACGAGGTGCTGCTTCGCCTCGGCCGCGCGCCCGATCGACGCATGCGGCGCGTGGACCTCGCGGATCAGGTGCTCCTCACCGCCTCGGGGATTACGCGGCTGCTCGACGGCCTCGAGAGCGCCGGGTACGTGGAGCGCGGCTCGTGCGATGCCGATCGTCGCGTCGTCTACGCGGTGCTCACGGATGCCGGACTCGCGAAGCTTCGGTCCGCCTCGATGAGCCACGTGGAGCAGATCGACGCGCTCTTCGGAGAGCGGCTGGACGAAACCGAGCTCGCCGAGCTCGCGGATCTGCTCCAGAAGCTCGGGCCGGGCGACCCGGGCGACTGCGACCCCGCCTGACCGCGGACCTCACTCCCCGGTGAAGTTCTGCCAGTAGCGGCTCGGCGTCGGCCCGCGCTGGCCCTGGTACTTCGACCCGATGCCCTCTGACCCGTACGGCCGCTCGGCGGGCTCGGACAGCTGGACGAACGAGAGCTGGCCGATCTTCATCCCCGGGTAGATCGTGATCGGGAGGTTCGCGACGTTCGACAGCTCGAGCGTGACATGCCCGTCCCAGCCCGGGTCGATGAACCCCGCGGTGGAGTGGATGAGCAGCCCCAGCCTGCCCAGACTCGACTTGCCCTCGAGCCGTGCCACGAGATCGTCGGGCAGCGTCACGCGCTCGAGCGTGGAGCCGAGGACGAACTCGCCGGGGTGGAGGATGAAGGCCTCCTCGCCCTCGACCTCGACGAGCTCGGTCAGGCCCTCCTGTTCGGTCTTGACGTCGATGAACGGGTAGCGCGAGTTCCGGAAGACGCGGAAGTAGCGGTCGACGCGCACGTCGAGGCTCGACGGCTGCATGAGCTCCGGGTCGAACGGCTCGATCCCGATGCGGCCCTCGGCGATCAGGCGCCTGATGACTCCGTCGGAGAGGACCACGGGGCGATTCTAGAGGCTTGATGCGGGTTGGAGACACGCATGGATGGGGGTCTGCGCACGGCGCCGGTGCTTGGCGCATACCCTCCCCGCATGCACCTGCAACCCGCATCAAGCCTCTAGTGGTCGCTCCGGGAAGTACGCCACCCCTTCGCGCGGCTGCGAACACATCGCATGCCGTCGTCCTCGGTCGGCCACATACCTTCTGGTATGCGGCCTCCCTGCGTCCTAGGCCTGCTCGGTTCTCGCCGGCGAATGGGCACCGGACTTCCCGGAGAGACCACTAGGCCGATGCTTCCCAGGCCCGGTCAGCGTCACGACGGTCCTCGCTCGAGGGTCGGAGCGAAGCGCGTGACCGCTCGGCTGCGTTAAGGTCCGGCGCCGGTGTCGATGCTGTACCCACCCATCGACCCGAACGGGCGCTTCCGCGATCGGCGTGCTGCGGCGCGACGGAGGAAGCGTCTCAGACGGGCTGTCCTCATAGGGGCGCTGCTGGGCGCGGTTGCGGTGCTTGGCGCGGGTGCGCAGTTCGTCGGGCGCGAGACGGGCACCTCCACGGTGGGCCCGGCTCCCGAGACCGTCACGCTCGCCACGCCGGCCGACGGCCCACGGCCGCTTCCCCTCGAGGTTCGGGGCGTGCACGTGACCATCGGGCTCGCGTCGCTCCCGGGCAAGCTGGAGGAGTACGCGTCGCTCGCTCGCGACGGGCTCACGGCCATCGAGCTCGACGTGAAGGACGAGAGCGGGCACGTCGGGTTCGTGGCGTCCAGGATGCCGCTCGCACGCACGATCGGCGCCGCGCGCGACTTCTACGACGCGCGGGCCGCTGCGCGCCTGCTGCACCAGCGCGACCTGTACCTCGTCGGCCGCGTGGTGCTCTTCGAGGACCCCGTGCTCTCCGCCGCCCGCCCCGACCTCGCGATCAGGCGGCCGGACGGGTCGGTGTGGCGCGATGCGGCCGGGCTCGGCTGGACGAACCCGTACGACAGGCGCGTGTGGAAGTACAACGTCGACGTCGCCGTGGCCGCCGCCCGGGCGGGCTTCGACGAGATCATGTTCGACTACGTGCGGTTCCCGTCCGACGGGGACGTGGGCTCGGCGGTGTACGGCAACCAGCGCAACCTCGTCAAGCGCGACGCGATTCCGGCCTTCCTCCGCTATGCGACGCAGCGGCTCGCGCCGTACGACGTCCGCGTGTCCGCCGCCGTGTTCGGGCTCTCCGGTGCGCGCGACCTCGGAATCGGCCAGCTTCCGCGGAAGATGGCGCCCTACCTCGACGTGATCTACCCGATGACCTACCCGTCCCACTTCGGCCCCGGCGAGCTCGGTGTCTCGAACCCGACCGCCGCGCCGGGGGAGACCGTGGCTCGCGCCCTCGCGCTGTTCCAGAAGCGGCTCCGCGGGCACGACGTGCTCGTCGTGCCCTGGGTGCAGGATTTCAGCTTCGCGACGCGCTACGGGATCGACGAGGTGCGCGCGCAGGTCGAGGCTGCGAGGCTCGCCGGCGCGAAGGGCTTCCTGCTCTGGAACGCCGAGGGCGTCTACACCGACGGCGCGCTCGCACCGTCGTAGAGTTCACGGCGCGAGCCGCTCGCGTCGCCACCCGTCGCTCTCCCGGATGTACCGGATCCGATCGTGGAGCCGGTTGTCGGCGTGCGTCCAGAACTCGATCGCATCGGGAACGACCCGATAGCCGCCCCAGAACGGTGGGAGCGGGACCTCGTCATCCGCGAAACGGGCCTCCTGCTCCAGGAACCCAGACTCGAGCTCGTCGCGGCTCCCGACGGGGCGCGACTGCGCCGAGGCCCAGGCTGCGATCCTGCTTCCCCGGGGCCTCGAGCTCCAGTACGCGTTGGACTCGTCATTCGTCGTCCGCTCCACGGAGCCTTCGATCCGGATCTGCCTGCCGAGCTCCCACCAGTGGAGCACCACCGCCGCGTAGGCGTTCGCCTCGAGCTCCTCGGCCTTTCGCGAGGCGCGGTTCGTGAAGAACGTCAGCCCGCGCTCGTCGAGCCCGCGCAGGAGCACGACGCGCGCGGACGGACGCCCGTCGGCAGTCGCGGTCGCGAGCGTCATCGCGTTCCACTGTCGCGGAAACGCTCCTTGCGCCTCGTCCAGCCACGCGCCGAGCGCCACGATCGGATCGGGGTCGAGGTCGTGCTCGTTCACGGCTCGAAAGGATGCCTGTTGACCTGGCGCGCGCGATGGTGGAGACTCCCTGCGCCATGTGCCTGATCTTCCTCCTCGCCCTCTTCGCGCCCCGCGTCGCGTTCGCGCTCGTGTGGATCTTCGGCGACCGCGTCGATCTCGCGTTCAGCTCGTTCCTCTGGCCGCTCCTGCTCCTGATCTTCCTGCCCTGGACGGGGATCATGTACACGCTGCTCTGGTCGCCCGTCGTCGGGGTGGACGGCGCGGAGTGGATCCTCGTCGCGCTCGCGGTCTTCATCGACCTCGCGTCGTGGAGCGCCCGGACGGCGAAGAACCGGTTCGCGTACTAGAACGCGTCTGCGCGCAGGTCTCTCGGCTAGGCTCCGAAGCGTGGCGGCGACCCGGGCGATCGAGGTTCGGACGGCCATCCCCGGGCCGCGGTCGCTCGCCATCCTCGAGCGCGAGCGGCACTCGGTCTCGCGCCCGCTGATCGTCCACGTGCCCATCGTCGCCGCCGAGGCGTCCGGCGCGACGATCACGGACGTCGACGGGAACACGTTCCTCGACTTCGTCGGCGGTGTCGGCGTCCTCAACGTCGGCCACAACCATCCCCGCGTCGTACAGGCCGTCCACGAGCAGGTCGACCGCTTCCTGCACACGGACTACACCGTCGTCCCGTACGAGGTCTACATCAGGCTCGCGGAGCGCCTGTCCGCGCTCGTGCCCATCTCCGGAGGTGCGCGTGCCGCCTTCTTCAACGCGGGGACGGAGGCGGTCGAGAACGCCGTCAAGCTCGCGCGTCTCCACACGGGCAGGCATGCGGTGATCGCCTTCGACGGCGCCTTCCACGGGCGCACGCTCCTCGCGCTCACCATGACCTCGCGCACGCACCCGTACAAGACCGGCCTCGGGCCGTTCGCCCCCGAGGTCTACCGCGCGCCGTACCCCAACCCGTACCGGGGCCCGGACGCGGAATCCGCGCTCACGGCCCTCGAGCTGATGCTGTCCACGCATGTCAGCGCGGATCACGTCGCAGCGATCGTGTTCGAGCCGCAGCAGGGCGAGGGCGGGTTCATCCCGGCCGACCCCGCGTTCGTGCGTGGACTCCGGGCGCTGTGCGACGAGCACGGGATCGTTCTCGTGGCGGACGAGGTGCAGACCGGCTTCGGCCGTACCGCCCGGATGTTCGCGATGGAGCACTTCGACGTGGAGGCCGACCTCATCGTGGTCGCGAAGTCGATCGCGGACGGCCTCCCCCTCTCCGGCGTCGTGGGTCGCGCGTCGATCATGGACGATCCACACGACGGGGCGATCGGCGGCACGTTCATCGGGAACCCCGTCGCGTGCGCGGCGGCGAACGCGGTGCTCGACGTGTTCGAGGAGGAGAATCTCGTGGAGCGCGCAGGCGTCGTCGGCGACGTGATCCGCGCCCGGATGCTCGCATGGAAAGAGCGCTGGGCGGAGATCGGTGACGTGCGCGGCCTCGGGGCGATGCTCGCGATCGAGCTCGTGCGCGATCGGGAGACCAAGGCGCCCGCGCCCGAGCTGACGTCGTCCGTGATCGACGAGGCGCTTCACCGGGGACTTCTCCTGCTCAAGGCGGGCGTCCACGGGAACTGCATCCGCGTTCTCTGCCCGCTGACGATCGCGGAGGGCGAGCTCGACGAGGGCCTCGACGTCTGGGAGGACGCGCTGGGCTCCGTGCTCGGCTGACCTGGGCAGGCCGAGCGCGGCCGCCGTAGACTCCCGCGCATGGCTCTGGGTCTCCGACGCGACGCGAAGGTCAAGCTCATCTCGGGAGTCCCGCTCTTCGCCGGGCTCTCGAAGAAGGAGCTCGCCCAGGTGGCGTCGATCGCGGACGAGATCGACTTCACGGCGGGCAAGACGCTGATTCGCGAGGGTGAGCCGGGTCGCGAGTTCTTCATCCTCCTCGACGGCAGCGCGGAGGTCACGCGGAAGGGGAAGAGTCTCGCGACACTCCGGGGCGGCGCCTTCTTCGGTGAGATAGCGCTCCTGTGCGACGTGCCCCGCGTCGCCACGGTCACGACGACCTCTCCGACGCGAGCGCTCGTGATCACCGATCGGGAGTTCCGCTCCCTCGTCAAGCGCACGCCCGAGATCGCGCTCAAGGTTCTCGAGGCAGCTGGCGAGCGGCTGCCCCAGGACGACTCGTAGCCACCGCGCTCACGCGGGCGGGCGCGAAGAGCTGACGGCCATGGCGACCTGCACCGTCTGCGGAGAGGGGCTTCCGGCGGGATCGCGCTTCTGCCCCGCCTGCGGGACTCCGACCGACAGCTCGACGGCGACCACCGAGCGGAAGCTCGTCTCGATCCTCTTCGCCGATCTTGTCGGGTCGACGGCGTTCGCGTCCGGCGAGGACCCCGAGCGGGTGCGGGCGGTGCTGGACAGCTTCTACGACGCCATGGCCGAGGAGGCCGTTGCGGCCGGCGGCACGGTCGAGAAGTTCGCGGGGGACGCGGTGCTCGCAGCTTTCGGGGCGACGACCGCGCAGGAGGACCACGCCGAGCGCGCGCTCCACGCTGCGCTGGCGATGCAGAGGCGCTTCGCCGAGCTCTTCGGCGAGCAGCTCGGGCTGCGGGTCGGGGTCAACACGGGCGAAGTGGCGGTCGGCCCGGCCCGGGTTGGTGGGTCGTTCATCTCCGGCGACGCGGTCAACGTCGCCGCGCGCCTCGAGCAGGCGGCGCCGCCGGGCGAGATCCTCGTCTCCGAGCGAACGGTCGCCGCCGTGCGCGACGCCTTCGAGTTCGGAGAGCCCGACACGATCGTCGCCAAGGGCAAGGACGAGGGGGTAGCGTGTCGCCAGCTCGTCCGCGCGATGGCGGTGCAGCGCTCGCGCGGAGTTGCCGGGCGGCAGGCGCCGTTCGTCGGACGCGACGGCGAGCTCGACGTGCTCCGCGCCAACGCCCATCGCGCGATCGCACAGGGCGAGCCCCACCTCGTCACCATCGTGGGTGAGCCGGGAGTCGGCAAGACCCGGCTGGCCAGCGAGCTCTGGCGTCTTCTCGCTGCGAGCAGCGACGACCAGCCGGTGCTCCGCATCGGCCGCTGCCTCTCGTACGGCGACGGGATCACGTACTGGCCGCTCGCCGAGGTGCTCAGGCAGGACTTCGGGCTGCCCGAGGGGACACCGGCCGCAGACGTTGCGGCGCGTCTGGGAGAGGAGGGTGTCCTCGGCCTCGCTCTCGGTCTCGACGTTCTTCCTCACAGCCATCCGCTCGAGGCGCGGGAGAAGCTCCATGCCGCCTTCGTCTCCTTCTTCGAGCGGATGTCGCGTGAGCATCCGGCCGTCGTCGTGGTGGAGGACATGCACTGGGCCGAGGACGACCTCCTCGACCTCCTCGACCGCATCGTGCGTGAGGCACACGGTCCGCTGCTCGTGCTGACGACGTCGCGGCCGGAGCTCTTCGACCGGCGCTCGCACTGGGGCTCGGGGCATCGCAACACGTCGACCATCTGGCTCGAGCCTTTGCGCGCGGACGAGACCGCGCGGCTCGTGGACGGCCTCCTCTCGCAGGAGCTGCCGGCCGAGCTGAGAGCCCTCCTCGTCGAGCGGACCGAGGGGAACCCGTTCTTCGTGGAGGAGCTCGTCGGAACACTCCTCGACGAGGGAATCCTCGACCGCTCTGCCGCGGGCACAGCCGGCGACCTCTCCGATCTTCTCCGCGTGCCGGACTCGGTGCACGCCGTCCTCGCCGCGCGCATCGACCGGCTGCCGGCGGCCGGGAAGGCGACCCTGCAGGCGGCGTCGGTCGTCGGTCGCGTGTTCTGGCCGGAGGCAGTCGCGCACCTGCTCGGGATCGACGAGATGAACCTCGAGGTCCTCGAGGAGCGGGACTTCGCGCGCCGCGTGCGCGGAGCCGGGCAGGAGGTCGAGTATGCGATGAAGCACGCGCTCACCCGGGACGTCGCGTACGCCAGCATTCCCAAGGCACGCCGGGGCCGTCTCCACGCCGCGCTCGGCGGGTGGCTCGAGGGCCGCCCCGGCTCTCCCGACGAGCATGCTCCGCTGCTCGCGTACCACTACTCGGAGGCGGCGAGGCCGGAGGACGCGGATCTCGTCTGGGGTGACGATCCCGACCTGCTCGCCGACGTGAGGCGTCGAGCGGTGCGGTGGCTCTCGCGCGCAGGCACGCTCGCTCGCGGGCGCCACGAGATCCTCGAAGCCGTCGAGCTCTTCACCCGGGCTGTCCATCTCTCCGACGATGAGCACGAGCGTGCGCTCCTCTGGCGCGCGATCGGTGCAGCCCAGGCGCTGCGGTACGACGGCGAGGCGATGCGCTCGGCGCTGCTCCGGGCACTCGACGGTCCTCTCGACGACGAGGAGCGGGCGGACACGTATGCGCTCCTCGCCTTCCAGGCGTCCCTCCGGTCGTCCATGTGGTCGATCCGCCTCAACCGGAGTCTCATCGAGGACTGGGCCGGAAGGGCGATCGAGCTCGCACGCCCCGCCTCCGGGACGCGTCTCCGCGCCATGCTCGCCCTCGCGAATGTCGAGCCCGGCTCGACGAGCCCCGCTGAGCTCGACCAGGCGACGAGCCTCGCGGAGGGGATCGGCGACCTCCAGCTCCGCTCGTACGCGCTCGGCTCGAGGAGCGTGGCGGCGTTCGAGGTCCGCCGGTTCGCGGAGGCGGCGGAGTGGGCTGACCGTCGGCTCGCTCTGCTCGACGGCATCGACGACCCGGACCATCTGTGCGAGGCGTACGAGAGCACTTCCCCGGTTTTCGCGGCCGTCGGGAGGTTCGACGAGGTGAGGCACCTCGACGGCCTGCACGCTGAGCTCTCGCGCAGGCTCTCCCCTCACCACCGCGTCCACGCCGTGTCGCTCGAGCTGGAGCTCGCGGATGCTCTCGGGGACTGGGAGGCCATCGTGAGGGAGACGGACCGGGTGTGGGAGGTCGTGTCCACGAACCTCGCAACGCCGTGTGTCAGGAACCCGCGGGATCTCCTGCTCTGTGCAGCTGCCCACGTCCTGCTCGGCGACGAGGCGCGCGCGGTCGAGCTCGAGCGTGACGCCGCGAACATCGGAGGCACCGGCTACGACTCCTACCTCGCGGGGCCGAGGTTCCGGATGGCGCTCGCACGGCGGGATCGCAACACGCTGCAAGACCTCGTCGAGCTTCCCGTCGAGCGCGGCTTCGTCTGGGGCGCCGGCGCGCTCGCCTCCCGGCTCGATGCTCTGACGGCGCTCGGCCTGGCGTCACTCGTCGAGGCCGAGGCGTCGATCCTGCTCCAGGAGGGGACGGTCCTCGAGCCGTTCGCGCTCCGTGCGCTCGGCGCCGTGCGGCGCGACGGAGACCTGCTGGCGAAGGCGGACGAGTGCTTCGCTGCGCTCGGGCTGGAGTGGCACCGCGCGCAGACCGAGCGGCTGCTCGCGGGACTCTAGAACTCGAGCCGGCTTCGTCGCGTGTGGCGCTCGAGCGCCAGCCCGACGAGGCGGTCGAGGAGCTCCGCGTAGGGGACCCCCGACGCCTCGAAGAGCTTGGCGTAGACGCTGGTCGAGGTAAAGCCGGGAATCGTGTTGATCTCGTTGACGACGACCTCGCCGTCGGTGCGGACGAAGAAGTCCACACGGGCCATTCCCTCGCACTCGGTCGCCACGAAAGATGCGACGGCGAGCTCGCGCACGCGCTCGGCCGCCTCGGACGAGATCCGTGCGGGGACGACGAGCTCCATGCCACCGTCGTCGTACTTCGCCGAGTAGTCGTACCAGTCCGCGTGGGCGACGATCTCGCCCACGACGGAGGCGACGGGGTCGCGGTTCCCGAGGACGCCGCACTCGACCTCGACCCCGTCCATGAACTCCTCCACGAGCACCTTCTCGTCGTGGCGCCGCGCGAGCTCGACGGCAGGCTCGAGCTCGTCCTCGCCGTGCACCTTCGAGATCCCCACCGACGACCCGAGCCGGGCCGGCTTGACGAAGACGGGATACGTGAACGGATGGTGGATCTCGTCGCCGGTCCGGAGCGTCACGTTCCGCGGGACGGGGATCCCGCGGTCGCGCAGGACGGCCTTGCACAGGTCCTTGTCCATGCAGAGCGCCGAGGCCGCCACTCCCGCTCCGACGTATGCGACCCCTGCGAGCTCGAGGAGCCCCTGCACGGTCCCGTCCTCGCCGAAGGGGCCGTGGAGGATGGGAAGGACGACGTCGACCTCGCCGAGCACCTTCGCAGGCGTCGAGTGCGCGAGCACCGGCAGCGTGGAGATGTCCTGCTCGGGGGCTGCAACCGGGGGACCGGGAGCGTCACCCGCGAGCTCCCAGCGCCCGCTGCGGCCGATCTCGATCGTCGCCGCCTCGTAGCGTGCGGGGTCGAGCCCCTCGAGGACGGAGCGAGCCGATGCGAGGGACACCTCGTGCTCGCTCGAGCGACCGCCCGCGAGGACGGCCACCCTGATGCGGTCGCTCACGGGATCGGCTCGGGCTCGGGCTCGGTCGCGGGAGCCACGTAGCGACCGACGATGATCGTGACGATCGAGTTCGGCGCGGCCTGTGCCTCACCGGGCGGGCTCTGCGAGAGCACGATCCCGTCTGACAGCGGATCGTCGGTGTCTTCGAGCACGGTACGGACGCGGAATCCGTTGTCCAGCAGGGTGGCTCTCGCGATGGCGACGTCGAGTCCGGTCACGTCGGGAACCGCTGCGGTCTGAGGCCCAGTCGACACGGACAGCGTCACCGTCGTGCCCGCCGAGCTCTGGGTGCCGCCCGCGGGATCCTGTGAGACGACGATGCCCCTCGTCAGGTCGGAGGCGACGTCGTTCCTGGCCGGAACGAACCCTGCGGCGGAGAGCTCGGCCGCAGCTTGATCGTACGGCAGGTTGACGACCCTCGGCACCTCGAGGGGCTTCGCGCCTTTCGACACGTTGATCCGCACGCCCGTGCCCTCCACGACGACCGTGCCCGCGCCGGGGGCCTGGCCGGTCACCGTCCCCGGGTCGCGGTCGGAGAACACCTCGACCACCTGGGCGACGAGCCCGACACGGGTCAGCTCGGCGACCGCGTCGGCGACGCTCTGCCCGACGACGCTGGGCACGGTCACCTCCGGTCGCCCGGCCGAGACGTCGATGACGACGATGGATTCCTTCTCGACGCGAACGCCGGCGTCGGGGGCCTGTGCGAAGACGACGCCTTCCTCGACGTCGGAGTTCGCGATACGTCGAACGCGCGGGACGAGGCCCTCCTCCGTGATGGTGGCGACCGCCTGCGCTTCGCGAAGAGCCACGACGTAGGGGACGGCGACGTCGCCCGAGCCCTCGAAGGCTCCCGACGAGAAGAGGTACCAGCCGCCGGCCACGAGTGCGAGCAGGGCGCCGATGCCGAGCAGCCAGGGCCACACCGAACGCGGACGCTTGCCGACCGGCTCGTAGTCCCCGGGGCCTCCGGTCGTACCGGTGCGCATGACGTGCGTCACACCCGTCGGCGCGTCCACGACGCGCCCGCCCGAGAGCACGACGGTCGCAGCCTCGGCCGTGTCGCCCGGCACGTGGCCTCCCGCGGCGACGGTCTCGAGGTCGGCATCCATGGCCGCCGCCGACTGGTAGCGGTCGGCCGGCTCCTTCGCGAGGGCTCGAAGGGTGACGAGGTCGAGGTCGCGCGGCACGTCGGGCCTCAGCTCGGACGGCGCGCGCGGAGTCTCGGAGAGGTGCTTCATCGCGATCTCGACGGGCGTCTCGCCCGTGAACGGCGGGTCACCCGTCAGCAGCTCGAACAGGACGATGCCGCACGAGTAGAGATCGGAGGTCTGGTCGACGGGAGCGCCGCGGGCCTGCTCGGGAGAGAGGTACTGCGCGGTGCCGATGATCGCACCCTCCTCCGTCATCTGGCTCGCTCCGGCGCGCGCGATGCCGAAGTCCGTCACCTTGACCTGCCCCTCGGGATCCACGATCACGTTGTGCGGCTTGATGTCGCGGTGGATCACGCCGTGCCGGTGCGCGTAGCGGAGTGCGCTCAGGATCTGGCGTGTGTAGGCGATCGCGACCTGCGGCGGGCACGGCCCGCGCGAGCGGACGAGCTCCTTGAGCGTCTTCCCCTCGACGTACTCCATGACGATGAAGTAGGAGCCGTTCGTCTCGCCCCGGTCGAAGATGGAGACGATGTTCGGATGCGACAGCCCGGCGGCGTGCGTCGCCTCGCGCCGGAAACGCTCGACGAACTGCTCGTCGTTCGCGTAGCGCTCGTGCAGGATCTTCACCGCCACGCGGCGGCCCAGCTCCTGGTCCTCCGCGAGGTACACGTCCGCCATGCCACCGCCGCCCAGCTTCCGGACCATCCGGTAGCGGGTCGCGAAGAGCGTGCCGGAGAGCGTGTCCTGGGTCGCCATCTCGCTAGAGGTTAGGGATTCTCCGTGGAGCGTAGGATTGCCTGCATGACGGCGCGGGCGATCGGCGCCGCCGTGGCGCCCCCGGTACCGCTCTGGTTCTCGAGCACGACCGCGATCGCGAGCTCCGCCGGGCTCTCCTCGTCGCGGCTCGCGAACGCGATGAACCACGTGGTGTTCGAGCCCGGGACGCCGGTCTCGCCGGTGCCGGTCTTGCCGCCGACCGACCAGCCCGGGATCTGCGCCGCCGTTCCCGTTCCGCGCTGCACCGCGAGGCGCATCATGCGCCCGACGGCGTCGGCGGTCTCCTCGCTCACGGCTCGCCGGACGAGGACGGGACGCTGCCGCAGCACGACGTCGCCGTTCGGCGCCACGATGCGGTCGACGACGTGCGTCTCCATGAGCCGTCCGCGAGCGCCGATCGCTCCGGCGACCATCGCCATCTGCTGCGCGGTCACGAGCATGCGCTCCTGCCCGAACGCCATGCGGCCGGCGTCGACGTCCGAGTCCTGCGCGGGAGTCCAGAGCCCGCCGTCGCGGTAGAGACCGCTCGGGGCCCGCTCGTCCGCGGGTGTCTCGAGCGGAGGGCGCTCGTAGAAGCCGAAGCGCCTTGCCTGCTGGAGGATCGCCTTCGCGCCCAGCTCGAGGCCGATGTTGCAGAACACCGAGTTGACCGAGTACACGAGCGCGGTCTCGAGCGAGATCGTCCCGAACGGGCGCGTCGTGTCGAAGTTGTTCACCGGCTTGCCGTAGACGGTGCAGTACCCGGGGTCGAAGAAGGTCGAGCTCGGCTCGTACTCCTTCGACTCGAGCGCCGCGGAGGCCGTGATGACCTTGAACGTCGAGCCCGGGACGTACAGGCCGTCGCTCGCCCTGTTCACGAGCGGCGCGGCCGGCGTGCAGTCGGCCGTGATGCGGGAGATCCGCTGGAAGCTCTCCTCGACGAGGTTCGGGTCGAAGCTCGGGGAGGACGCCATCACCTTGACCTTCCCGTTGCGGGGGTCGAACGCGACGACTGCGCCGCACGTCGTCCCGAGCTGGTCCACGGCCACCTGCTGTGCGTCGAGGTCGAGCGTCGTGACCACGTCGTTGCCCTGCACGGGCTTCCCGCGCAGCTCGTCGAGCGTCCGGTCGACGAGCGTCGAGAGGTTCCCGGTCGCACCCGTCAGGTAGTCGTTCAGCGATCGCTCGAGCCCGGTGCGCGAGCGTCCGACGGTCGAGTAGCCGACGACGTGGGCGGTGAGGCGTCCCTGGGGGTAGCGGCGGAAGTACAGCGTCTTGCCGTCTATCTCTCGCTCGACGTTCCGGGCAAGTCGCTTCCGCGGCGCGAAGGAGAAGACGAGGCCCCGGTCGATCGTGAACTCCGCGACTCGCCGGATGGAGTTGTCCTGCCGGTCGGCGAGGCCGGCGGCAGCCCACGTCTGCCAGTACGTCGTCATCACGACGAGAGCCGCAACGAGCGCCATGGCGAGGTAGGTGATGCGGATGATTCGCCGGTTCATCGCGGTGCGCTCGCCCTGTTCGAGACGAGGAGCAGCAGCGCCAGCAGGACGAAGTTCGCGACGACGCTCGTGCCGCCGTACGAGACGAAGGGCAGTGTGATTCCCGTGAGCGGGACCACCCGCAGCACGCCGCCGACGATGATGAACGTCTGCAGCGCGAAGCCGAACGTCAGGCCCGCGGCGAGGAGCTTCGAGAACCCGTCCTCCGCCCGCAGCGCCACGCGCATCCCGCGCGCGACGAACAGCATGCAGCAGAGCAGCAGCGCCGCCGCGCCGATGAGCCCGAGCTCCTGCGCGATCGCCGAGTAGATGAAGTCGGTGCGCAGGTACGGGATGAGCTCGCTCCCGTCGGTCGAGGTGAACGTGCCGCGGCCGATGCCGGTGCCCCCGAAGCCGCCGTTCGCGATCGAGTAGAGGCTCTTCACGAGCTGGTACGAGCCGCAGTCCTGCCGGAGCTCGAGCTGTCCGTTGAGCGCGCAGTAGACGGGCTCGTCCGTCCAGGGCTGGAGCCAGATCGTGACCCGCTCCTGCACGCGTCCGATGGCGTTGTAGAGCACGCCTGCCCCGGCCACGAACAGCGCGAGCCCGACGCCCACGTACAGGGCGCGGCCCGTCGCCACGTACAGCATCGCCAGGAAGATCCCGAAGGCGAGGAGGGCGCTTCCGAGGTCGTTCGTCTGGACGATGACGAGCATCGCCGCGCCCCAGATCGCGAGCAAGGGCCCGATGTCCTTCAGCTGCCCGCTCGCCACGGACTCGCGCTTCTGCCGCAGGTAGCCGGCGAGGAAGAGAACGAGGCAGATCTTCGCCAGCTCCCCGGGCTGGAACTGCAGCGGCCCGACGGACACCCACAGGCGCACGCCGTTCACGCGCTCCCCGAGGCCCGGCACCGACGGCAGCAGCAGGAGGAGGACGGCCGAGACGCCGAAGAGGTAGCGGTAGGACTCGAGCACGCGGTAGTCGTGGCGGAGGGCGACCAGCACCGCCGCGAAGATGCCGACGCCGATCACGACCCACAGCGCCTGGCGCGCTCCGTCGCCCGCGTCGAGGCGGTAGTTGAACGTCAGGCCGAAGGCGGTGAGGACGGCCGCGAGGGGGAGGAGGGCGCCGTCGGCGTACGGTGCCACGCGGCGAACCACGACGTGGGCGGCGACGTAGAGGCCGAGGAACAGCGCCCCGTACGTCGCGACGCCCGGCGTCACCTCCGCCTCGCGTGCGATCGCGACGCTCGCGAGCGCGACTCCGGCGATCAGGCCTGCGGCGACGAGGCCGGAGAGCTCGCGGCCGCGAGCCGTCATCGGGTGATGCCCCAGTACAGGGCCAGCGCGGCGATCGCGACGACCGCGACGATGAAGACGAGCGCCGCGAGCTGCCCGCCCTGGCCGGCTCCATGGCGCGACAGGTCGGCCGGCGGCGCGGCGTCCGCTGCGGCCGTTGCATCTGACGCGGGTGACGGAGGCTCGGATACGGGCGCGAGATCCGTGACGGCGGCCGGAGGCTCGTGCTCTTCGGGAGGCTCGTCTTCGGCAGGGCCGGCGCCGGGCTCCGGTACCGCTTCGTGCTCGATCCCGTCGTCCTCGCCCGCGACGAGCTCGAAGAGGACGGCGGTGATGTTGTCCTGGCCTCCACGCGCGTTCGCCGCCGCGACGAGCGCCTCTGCCGCCTCCGCGGGCTCGCCCTGCGCCTCCTCGACGATCGCGCGCACCTCTGCGTCTCCGACCATGATCGGCAGGCCGTCGGAGCAGAGCAGGAAGAGGTCGCCCGGCCGGCCGTCGATCGTGAACGCGTCAACCTCCACCGTCGGCTCCGTGCCGAGCGCACGCGTGATCGCGGAGCGCTGTGGATGGCGCTCTGCCTCCTCGGGCGTGAGGAGGCCGCTCTCGACGAGCTCGGCGACGAGCGAGTGGTCGGCGGTGAGCTGCTCGAGCTCGCCGTCCCGCAGGAGGTAGGCGCGTGAGTCTCCGACGTGCCCGATCGTCACCGTGCCGGTCGCCTCGTCGACGAGTGCGGCCGTGACGGTCGTCCCCATGCCGGCGGTCTCGGGGTCTGCCAGCGCCCGCTCCCAGATCCGCCGGTTCGCCTCGGTGATGAGCGCGGCGATGCCCTCGGGGCCACGAACCCCGTCGGCGGACTCCTCGAGCACACCCGCGGCGAGCCCCGCCGCGATCTCGCCCGCCCGCGCCCCGCCCATCCCGTCGGCGACGGCGAAGAGCGGCGGCTCGCAGACGAACGCATCCTCGTTGCGCAGCCGACGCCGACCGGTGTCCGTCAGCCCTGCAGCGCGTCCCAGCTTCATCGACCCGTCCTCATCGCTCGAGCCGCAGCTCCGTGCGGCCGACCGTCAGCGTCTCCCCGGGCTGAAGCCGGCGCTCCGCCGTCACGCGCTCCTCGCCGACGAAGGTACCGTTCGTCGAACCGAGATCCTCGACCCACACGCCGTCGGCTCGCGGCACGAGGCGCGCGTGAAGCGCCGACGCGAAGTCGTCGCCATCGATCCGGATGTCGGCATCGGCCTGGCGTCCCAGGACGGTCGGAGCGGTGATCTCGAGCACACGGCCGGGCGGCAGCGCGGGCCCGGCGACGACCACGAAGCGGGCGGGTCGGGCGAGCTGCGCCCTGGCGGCGTCGGCTTCCGCCGCGCCGAGCAGGATGCTCTCCTGCGGAGCGCCCGCCAGATCCTTCGTCGCGGTGCGCATGACGAGCACGATGAACGCGTAGAGGAGCACCAGGAACGCGATCTTCAGGATCAGGAGGGTCTCGTCGGTGGAGAGCGCGTCGATGGTCACGGCTCCCGTGGGAGCTCGAACACCACCTCGATCGCACCGAGGGTGATCCGGTCGCCGTCCTCGAGCTGTTGCCGCGAGATGCGCTTCCCGTTCACGAGCGTCCCGTTCGTCGAGCCGAGATCCAGGATCCAGAACGCGCTTCCCTCGCGCCGGACCGTCGCGTGCTTGCGAGAGACGTTGGCGTCGGCGACGCGAAGATCCGCTTCTCGAGAGCGGCCGAGGGTCACCTCGGGCTTCGAGATCGGGCGGCTCTTCCCGTCGAGCGTGAGCATCGCCTGAACGGGCTCGTCGTCGGGGGTCTCGGCCCGGTACACCATCGTGTGCTGTGGTTCGTCTGCCGCTGGCTCCGGCAGCGCCGCCACGTCCTCGGCGGACGCCTCGTCCGCGGCGATCCTCGTCGCGATGCCGAACTCACCGACCGCGAGGTCCTCGTCGGTCGTCAGGAGCACCTCGGGCGGCGTGAGCAGGGCGTAGCCCTCTCGTCGAGCGTGCTCCGTCAGGTAGTCCGCGAGCTCCGTGCGGAGCGAGTCCTCGTATCCCTGGAACTGCCCGCGGTCCTTGGGCGAGAGGTACACGGTGTACTCGTTCGGCACGTAGATGCGCGCGACGGAGACCGAGCGGTGGTCGTCCATCTCCTTCACGAGCTTGCGGGCGAGCTCGATCGGCTGGACGTGGCTCCGGAAAGCGCGTCCGAAGACGCCCTCGAAGAGATCCTCGATCCTCGCTTCGATGCTGCGGAGGACTGCCACGGCGCTACGTGCTCCTCCGGCGGCGGCTCGGCGCCGCGGCTGACGTCTGCAAGTGCCTCCCCTGCGAGCCGCATTCCGGAAGCACGCGCACGGGCTCTGTCGAGGCAGGCTGTCTCATGGTCTCGGCCGTTCGCTTCCGACGAGTCTAGAGGCCTGTCCGGAAAGTGGCTCAGAGCGGCTTGCAGGCGTCACGCACCGCCAGGCGGCGTCCTTCGTCGCGCCAATATGCCTGATATCGGCGCTCCCTGCGTCCTTGCCTCGCGGCACGTGCCGCGTGCCATCCACCGCGACCACTTTCCGGACAGGCCCCTAGATGTCGCCCGTGACTGTGGGACGCGGCGTGGCGGGCCGGTGCCACACGAGGGCGACCGCGATCCAGACGGCCGCGACGATGAGGGCCGAGACGACTCCCACCCCGGCGAGCATGGCCCCCGCGACCATGGCGAGACCGAGAGCGGCGATCCCGTGGCGCCAGGCCGAGCGAACCCATGAGAGGCCCGCTGCCGCGGCTGCCGCAGCGATCGCGGCGACGACCACGCCCGGGTGGAGCACGAGCGCGCTCCAGAGAGACCCCGCGACGTCGCCGAGCGAGTCTCGAGGTGCTATTCCGAGCGAGGTCGTGCTCCCGCTGGTGATCGGGAGCTCGCCTCGCACGACCCCGGTGACGAGCGCCGCGGTGAGGATCGCGACGGCGGCCTGCGCGCCGCGCCGCGCCGGCCCGCTCGCCGGCTGGACGCAGAGTGGGGCAAGCGCGAGCAGGCCGAGCGGAGCGAGGAGCGGCCCGCAGACGAAGAGCAGCCCGTTTCGCGCGTCGCGCCAGACGACGGCGAGCCAGCCGACGGCCAGCACCCCGTAGAGGACGGCCGCGCTCTGCGCGACGTTCCCGAGCGGGAAGACCGGCGCTGCGAGCGCGACGACGAGGCCCAGTCGCGGGTCGATCCAGGCCGCTCCCGCGGCGAGGGCGACGAGGAGCACGACGAGGACGGGGGGCCAGAACGGGAGGAGCGTGGCGCCGACGACCGCGGTCGCTCCGGCCAGCGCGACGGGAGCGAGGCGCTCGACGAGCGCGCGCCCGCGCGCGGCCGGCTCCGCCGCGTCCGAGCTCACGGTTCGCGTCGACGCACGTGCACCACCCGGGCGCAGGACGGAGCGAAGGTCCGCAGCGAGGGCGGACGCACGCGGCCTGCGCACGGGATCCGGGTCGAGTGCGGCATCGACGGCGGCGATGAGACGGCGAGGCAGCTCGCGCCGCTCCGTCGCGAGCGACGGAGCCCCGGCCTCGATTGCGCGCGCGACCTCCTGAAGAGGGAGGCCCCAGAAGGGATGCCTGCCGACGAGTGCCTCCCACAGGAGGACGCCCACCGACCAGACGTCGCTCTCGGCGGTCGCGTCGGCACCGGCGAGACGCTCCGGGGCGATGTACGCAAGGGTCCCGGGCACGTCGCCCGCGGCGGTCAGCGTGTCGGCGCCGTCGAACTGGGCGAGCCCGAAGTCGAGAAGGCGCACGCCGATCTCGTCCCCGTCCTCGAGCAGGACGTTCGACGGCTTCACGTCCCGGTGCACGATCCCGGTTCGGTGCGCGTGCGCGAGCGCGTCGAGGATCTGCGCGGCGATCTCGACGGCGTCCTGATCCGAGACCGAGTCCGAGCGAAGCGCCTCGCGGACGGTTCGACCGGGCACGTACTCGTATGCGATGTAGACGTGGCTCGCATCGTGGCCGACGTCGTACGCGCGAACGCAGCGCTCGTGCCGCAGGCGTCGAGCCGCCTGTGCCTCGCGCTCGGCCCGTGCGGCGGCCTTGCCTTCGCGCGGGATGATCTTCAGCGCGACGTCCAGGCCGTTCTGCTCGTCGCGCGCGAGCCAGACGGAGCCCGACCCGCCGCTACCCAGCGGGCGGACCGCGCGGTAGCGGCCGAGGACGAGCTCTCGATTCGGGGCGATCGCGACGGACGACACCGGTATCCGACCTGTTGGCGACCTGCCGTGGAACTCCTCTCACCGAGGCCGCGCGGGGGCTGTGCGCTCCACCGTCTCGTCTAGAGTGCCCTTCGAGCTCGTGAGCACGCGCGACGAAGACATCCTCGATTTCGACTTCTTCGACGACGAGGAGCCCCCGTCGTGGGAGGAGTCCCCCGAGCGCACGTCGGAGGCTCCCCGGGGGAGGGGCCCACGTGACCGCGGCCCGCGGTTCCGCGCACCCGGCAACCTGACGCCCCTGCTCCGGCTCATCGGTCTCATCGCGCTCGCGATCCTGATCGTGGTGCTGATGGTCGTCTGGGTCGAGGGCTGCACGACCGAGCGCAAGACGACGCGATTCTCCGACTACATGACCGAGATCGGCGTGATCGGTACGAACTCGGCCCGACTCGGTCGAAACCTCTCCACGACGCTCACGACGCCGGGGCTGAAGCAGGAGGATCTCGACGCGAAGCTGCGTGGCTTCGTCCAGACGGCGGAGAACCAGGTTCGACGCGCGCAATCCCTCGACCCGCCCGGCCCGCTGTTCGAGGCGAATGCCGGAGCGATCGAGACGCTGCAGTACCGCGCCAACGGCGTGAAGGGCCTCCAGGTCTCGTTCTCGGAGATCACGAGCGAGACCGACCCGGCGACCGCGGGCGAGCAGCTGGCCATCTCGATGCAGCGCCTGCTCGCGAGCGACGTCATCTGGACCGACTCGTTCATGGTGCCCGCACAGGAGGCTCTCGACGCCGAGGGGATCACGGGGATCGAGGTTCCGTCCTCGCAGTTCGTGACGGCGCCGGAGGTCACGACGGCGAGCGCGCTTGCCGCCATCTGGCAGCGGATCCAGGGCGCGTCGACGGGCGGCACGCCGACCGGCCTGCACGGAACCGGCATCTCGTACGTGAAGGCGTTGCCCAGCGACCAGCTCCTCTCGACCACGACCGAGACGACCATCAAGGTGACCGACCAGCTCGCCTTCGAGGTCGGCGTGGAGGACACGGGCGACGCGCAGGAGGTGCAGATCGTGGTCACGCTCACGATCCCGAAGCAGCCCGATCCGATCGTGCGCAAGCAGACGATCCCGATCATCGATCCCGGCGAGATCAAGGCGGTCACGTTCCAGATCGGAGCGCTCGTCCCGTTCGGCGAGAAGATCGCGATCAGGGTCGACGTCGACCCGGTGCCCGGCGAGACGAACGTCGCGAACAACTCGGCCGAGTACCCGGTGATCTTCACGCTGTGACCGCGTCGGTCGCGGTCGCGGCGGCTGCGTGCGCGGCGGCGGCTCTCGCGCTCGTCGTGTCGCTCCTGCTCTGGCGGCGCGTGTCGGGACTCCGCCAGACGCAGTCGGTGGTGCTGTCCGGCGGCAGTCACGACCTGCTCGAGTTCGCGGTCGCGCTCCAGGGGCGGATCGACGACGTGCACCGGGCGGTCAACGAGGTCGCGGCCGGGCTCTCGCGGGTCGACAGGCGGGTCGACGGCGCCGTGACGAATACCGCGGTCGTGCGCTTCGACGCCTACGAGGGCACGGGCGGGCAGCAGTCAGCCGCGGTCGCGCTGCTCGACGCGAATCGCACGGGAGCGGTCGTGACCGCGATCCAGGGCCGCGACTACGCGCGCATCTACGTGAAGGACCTCGACCGCGGCCGCTCCTCCGTCGCCCTGTCCCCCGAGGAGCAGGAAGCGGTCGAGCGCGCGATGTCGCGGTAGGCCGGCTTGTGTCGGGCTTGCCTAGCCGGCGGGCCGGACAGTGATCGTGAACGCTGCTCGGCGGGTGTTGCCGCTCGAGTCGGTCGCCGTGCACGTGACCCTGGTGCGGCCGACCTTAAACTTCGAGCCGGACTTCGGCGAGCACGACGTGGCGACCGAGCCGTCCGTCGCATCGGTCGCCCGTACGGCATACGTGACCCTCGCCGTCGAGGCACCCTTCGGCGCGGTCACCGTCCTCGAGGCGGCGCCTGCGATCCTAGGCGGAACCAGGTCGAACGCAAGTCCCGGCACGACGAGCCTGCCGGTGAAGGTCTCCTTGCCGGCCGATCCTCCGCCCGTGAAGGCCGCCTCGCGCTTCACCGTTCCGCTCCCCGTGGCACCCGCGTAGCGCCCGGTTCCTCCGTCGATCGTGAAGGGCCGCGTGTGCCCGAGGACGGCGGCCAGGGCGCGGCATTCGCGCGCCCGGTCCGCGGTGAGCCTCAGCTCGCCCTTGCCACGGACGGCCAGCCGGATCGTGGAGCCGAGCACGGCGAACTGGCCCTGCGGACATCCGTCAGGTGCGGTGTCGATGAGCTGGAGCTGGGTCATCGTGACGCCTCCGAGTCCGCGCACGCTCCCTGTACCCCTGATGTCGAAGCACTCGACCGTGGCGGGCACGCCGGGCGCGCAGTCCGTCCCGAAGCGCCGCGACGAGCTCTGGGATCGCATGTCCAGCTTCGCCGTGAGGGCGAGCGTGCCTGCCTGCTCGGGCGCGGCCGGCGTCCCCGAGGTCACGGGAACCGCGACGAGCGCAGCGAGGAGGAGGACAAGGACTGCAGGAACGCGCACGGACGGAACTCTAACTACGCGCCGGCTGTGCAGTGAGGACGACTCAAGCGGCCGCGGCCGCCGCCTCGAAGCCCGGCAGGTACGTGCGCCAGGTGTCGGGGATGTGCTCGGCCGCCAGGCGGATGAAGAGAACCGGGGCGGGCGGACGCGGGCTCGTGCGGAGCGTCATCGACGTCTCCTCGAGGAGCCGGTCGCCCTTGCGATGGTTGCAGGGCGCGCAGGAGGCGACGACGTTCTCCCACACCGAGGTGCCGCCGCGGGACCGCGGGACGACGTGGTCGAGCGTCAGGCGGTTGCTGTTCGAGCCGCAGTACGCGCACTGCCAGCCGTCGCGCGCGAAGAGCACCCGCCGCGAGATGCGGCGCGTCACGGTGCGAGGCACGCGAACGTAGGAGACGAGGCGGATGACATGCGGGCGGGGA
>JAWOIV010000073.1:0-5745 GCA_046484465.1 Gaiellaceae bacterium | reverse complement strand
GAGATCGGGGAAGAACCTAGTGGTCGCTCCGGGAAGTACGCCACCCGTTCGCGCGGCTGCGAACACATCGCATGCCGTCGTCCTCGGTCGGCCACATACCTTCTGGTATGCGGCCT
This sequence comes from Gaiellaceae bacterium, assembly GCA_046484465.1. GTDB lineage: Bacteria > Actinomycetota > Thermoleophilia > Gaiellales > Gaiellaceae > GMQP-bins7. The sequence continues at coordinate 5,629 of JAWOIV010000073.1, read as the reverse complement.
CCCTGCGTCCTAGGCCTGCTCGGTTCTCGCCGGCGAATGGGCACCGGACTTCCCGGAGAGACCACTAGGGCGGTCGGAGTGCCCGGTGCCCCGCCTGTCGAAGACGGTCAGCCGCGCGAAGGAGTCGAGCCGCTCGTAGAAGGTGCGCCGGTACGTATGCCGGCCGAGACGAGGGTCAGGCTCGCTCGCCCACCGGCTCGATTCCGGCACGGGCGGCTGTTGCCTCCAGCTCCAGGCGCAGGCGCCCCGCCCCGATCGCAGCCGCGTCGCGATGTGCGCCACGGAGCTCGGCCTCGGCCTCGGTCGGGCGGCCCGTGTCGAGCAGCGACTCCGCGAGTCGCCACCGCGCGTACATCCGGAAGTAGGCATAGTCCGCGCGCGCGGCGGCCTCGTTCCACAGAGCCGGGTCGGGATCGACGGCGCGCGACAGCTCGGCCTCGGCCAGCGCGAGCTGGGTGGCCGGCGTCTCGATCTGCAAGGAGCCGCCCGTTTGCGGCGGGAATCTCGAGAGGATGTCGCGCGCGCGCTCGACCGCGGCCGTCGCGCGCCGGACGTGGTCGTCCCGCCCGCCGTCGGTCGCTGCGAGCGCCGCATCGACCTCGGCCCGAGCCAGGGGGGCGAGCACCGCGAGCTTCGTTGCCTCCTCGGCCGGAACGACGTCGGCCGCAAGGTAGGCAGCAGCGACCCCGCGCACGTCTCCGAGCCTGCCTTCGTCGGCGGCGATCTCGGCGAGGAGGGGGTAGTAGTCGTGGTACCAGCCGGGAGGGACGCCGTGCTGCCGCAGCTCGGCGAGGCCGGCGTGCGCGTCGTCGAGCCGACCCTGCATCCTCCGCAACGTGCAGTGGGTCACGAGGTAACCGACGCGGTCCCAGCCCTCGAGGTGGCGGCGGCCGAGGAGCTCGAGGAGCTCCTCGGCGCGCTTCCACTCGCCGCTCTGGCAGAAGACGTACGGGAGCCAGCCCTCTGCCGAGACGCGCTCGCCCCACCGGGGGTTGTCGGGCGGGAATGCGGCGAGCAGCTCGTCCGCGAGCCGCTTTGGCTCCGAACGGCGAGCCGTCGGGTGGAGGTAGAGCAGGTCGAAGAACGACCGGTAGGTCTGAAGCGTCGTCGCCGGGTCACCGATTGCGAGTGCCACGCCGAGAGCCGCTTCGTGCTGCTCGACGCCCTGGTCGGCCTCCCCGGTCCACACGAGCGCGCGCCCGAGCGCCCGTCGCGCGTAGACGAGGGCGAAGCGGTCTCCCGAGGCCTCTGCCTCGGCAAGCGCCTGTCGGCAGAGAGGGATCGCCGCAGCGGAGTCGAGGTTGACGGCGAGCAGGTGTACGCGCGCGCATGCGGTCAGGGCCCAGACCTTGGCGGGTGACGGGTCGAGCCGGTCCGCAGCCTCGTTGGCCCGCTCCAACTCCTCGCAGGCAGCGTCCTCGTCGCCGCCGAGGTACAGGGCCGTGATGAGGAGGGCGCGGCACTCCGCTTCCGTCTCGAGGCTCGAGTGCCCCTCGAGCGCGGCTCGCAGCTGCGGGATGCACGGCTGGAGGCGACGTCGGTCGAACCCGTGCCAGGCGAGCACCCGTGCGAGCTCGGCCGCGGCCGGCTCGTGCCCGTTGTCGAGCGCCCAGTCCAGAGCGGCCTGCAGGTTGGCGCTCTCGGCGTCGATGTGATCGTGGAGCTCCCAGCGCCCGGGGCCGTGCACGCGGGCCGCTGCGTCCGTCGCGAAACGCACGCACCAGTGCATGTGCCGCTCGCGCGTGGCGTGCGCGTCGCCCGACGCCTCGAGACGTTCGAGGGCGTAGTGGCGCACCGTCTCGAGGAGGCGGTGTCGCCGTGCGGCATCGGCCTCGTACACGGACACGAGCGACTTCTGGACGAGGCTCGACAGGACCGCTGTGACGGAGGCCGGCACGACGGAGTCGTCGGCGCACACCTCTGCGACCGCGGCGAGGTCGAACCCGCCGTGGAAGACACCCAGGCGCGCGAAGAGGCTTCGCTCCTTCGCGTCGAGCAGGTCGAGGCTCCAGTCCAGGGCGGCCTCGAGCGTCCGGTGGCGCTCGGGTGCCGTCGACGGGCCGCCGGTGAGGATGCGGAAGCGATCGTCGAGGTGGTCGGCGATCGACTCGGGGCTCAGCGAGCCGGCTCGCCCGGCGGCGAGCTCGATCGCGAGCGGGATGCCGTCGAGCCGGCGGCAGATCCTGGCGACGGCGTCGGCGTTGTCCCCCTCCAGCTCGAACGACGGCCGCGCGAGCGCCGCGCGCTCCTCGAAGAGCCGTACGGAGTCGAACGCTCGGAGCGTCGCAGGCGCGACCGGCCGCTCGCCCGGGAAGGACATCGGCGGCACGTCGTAGACGACCTCGCCCGGGACATGGAGCGGCTCCCTGCTCGTGGCGAGCACCGTCACGCCCGGCCCGGCCTCGAGGAGCGCGCGGGCCAGCGAGGCAGCCGCGCCGAGGACGTGCTCGCAGTTGTCGAGCAGGATCAACGTCGTGTCCCGGGCGACCGCAGAAGCGACTGCGCCGGCCGCGTCGCCGGCGCGGGTCTGGAGCCCGAGAGCGTTTGCGACCTCCAGCGGGACGAGGCCCGGATCCTGCAGCTTCGCAAGCTCGGCGAGCCAGCATCCATCGGCGTAGGCGCCGAGAGTGGAGGCGGCGACGTGGAGCGCGAGCCGCGTCTTTCCGGCTCCCCCGACCCCGGTCAGGGTCACGAGCCGGTGCTCGGCGAGCAGCCGTCCCGCTTCCGCGAGCTCGCGCTCCCGCCCCACGAATCCCGTGAGCTCGACGGGGAGGTTGTGACGCGGCGACCCACCGAGACGCTCGTCCTGGACGAGGATCCGCCGCTCGAGCTCCCGGAGCCCGGCGCTTGGCTCGAGCCCGATCTCCGCGAGCGCAGCGTACGCCTCGCGGTAGGCCTCGAGCGCCTCCGCGTGACGGCCCGACCGGTACCGGGCCGTCATCAGGAGCTCCCACAGCCGCTCGCGCAGCGGGTGCTCGACGACGAGCCGCTCGAGCTCGGGGAGCGCGTCGCGCTCGCGGCCGATGGCCATGAGCGCCTCCGCCCTGAGCTCGAGCAGCATGAGACGCAGCTCCTCGAGGCGCGCGATCTCCGCCCGGGCGAAGTCGTCGTCCTCGAGCGCGGCGTACGGCGTTCCGCGCCACAGCGCCAGGGCGGCCGAACATGCATCCAGGGCGGAGGGCCAGTCGCTCTCCGCAGCGGCCCGGCTCGCCTCGTCGGCGAGCGCAGTGAGCTCGTCGGCGTCGCGCACGTGACCCGACAGGTCGAGCCGGTAACCCCGCGGCTCGGTGACGATGAGCCTCTCCGGCAGGAGCCGACGAAGCGCCGAGACGTGCACGTGCAGCGTCGCCTTGGCGCCCGCCGGGGGCGCGCCGTTCCAGTTGCGCTCGATGAGGGTGTCGGTCTCGACCGTGTGGTTCGCGTACAGCGCGAGGATCGAGAGGAGCCGACGGTGGGACGCGCGCTCGGGCACGGCCTCCTCGGGCCCCGTGACCCGCAGTGGACCGAGGACCTCGACTCTGAGACCTCCTCCGGTGCCGCTCACGTTCAGATTCTGGCCGACGTGAGCGTTTAGCGCGGGCTTAGCGGTGATCCCTACGGTCGGACCGAGTTCCCGACCAGGAGGTTTCGTCATGAACGCTCGCAGAGTCGCCGTCGTGGCAGCTGTCGCCACGGCCCTCGTCGTCACCGGATCCCTCGCCGCGTCGCTCACCGCCATTCCGGCGGGCAACCTGGTGAAGAACCCGGGCGCCGAGGCCGGCCCCGGCCAGACGAGCACGAGCAACCAGGGTGCCACGAGGTTCATCCCGCCCGGCTGGGAGTGGAGCACCGTCCCCGAGAAGGAAGCAGGGTTCGTCGCCACTCAGTACGGCAGCCACCCGTACTTCCCGTCGAAGGCCGTGAGCGCGGCGATCGGTGGAGGCAGGAACTTCCTCTGGGCCGGCTACCCGCTGCAGCGCTCTGTCGCGACCCAGACGATGGACGTGAGCGGCGCGGCCGCGGAGATCGACGGCGGTGGCGTCAAGGCGTGCCTCTCCGGCTACCTCGGCAGCCTGAGGAAGAACCCCGACTCGAGCATCGCCATGGCGCTCGAGCTCGTGAGCGCCGAGGGCGCTCGCCTGGGGCAGCTCGTCGTGGCTCCCGTGCGTGGCGCGACGCTCAACGAGACCACGATGCTCCGGCGAGCTACGCAGGGCGCCGTCCCGAGGAACACGCGCCAGCTTCGCGTCGTCTTGACGGGCCAGCGCCCCGTCTCCGGCGGAGCGATCTACGGCTACGCCGACAACATCTCGGTCGCGCTCACACGCGGCGCCTGCGACCCCGTGCTCACGGTGCGCTGCACGGGCGGAGCGCTCGTCGCGACGGTGACTCCGTCCGACATCGCACGCACGCAGCGCGTCCGCTTCCAGGCGCGGGGCGCGAAGGGCCAGAAGGTCGTGAACGATGCCCGCGCGCCCTTCAGTGCACGGATCCCGATGGCCGGGCTCACCGGCGGCCTCACGGTCACTGCCACCGTCACCCAGGCTGGAACCGGGCCGATCACACTGACGAAGAAGTCGAAGCGCTGCTGACCGGGGCCGAGCGGGCGGCTCGACCGAGAGTCGCCCGCTCCTCGTTGATCGACGATGACAAGACCGAAGGGAGAGAGCTGATGCCGAGTTCCACCAGGATCGCGTCGGCACTGGTCGTCGGCGTGGCTGCGCTCGCTTTGGTCGCGGCCGGTTGCGGTGGTGGTGACGATGCCGCGGTCGAAGAGACGACCGACTCGCCAGCGGCCACGGAGAGCGAGGAGACCGAAACCACCGAAACGAGCGACGCGGAGACGTCACCGACCGCCGGCGACGGAGCTCCTCCCGCTCCCGGGCAGGGCGTCCTCTCACTCGACGACGGCCGCACCTACTCCATTGCGATCGGCGAGTGCACGTTCCAGCCGAGCGGCACGATCGAGGTCGCCGGCACGACCGACGAGGGCGCGACCTTCACGATGACGCAGTTCTATCTCGGCGAGGAGTGGTCGCGGACCGACGCCTCGATCGAGCTCGCCGACGGCGACCGGATCTACGTCATCGTGAGCTCGGCGACGCCGGACGGTGAGCCCGCGGAGGTCGAGGGGAAGACGATCACCTGGGAGCAGGTCTTCCAGGAGCTCGACGCGTCGGCCAACTCCATCGTCTACAGCGGGAGCGGGACGTTGCGGCTGTCCTGTCCGTAGATCCGCCGCGTCAGCGGGCAACCGTGTGCCGCGCGGCGGTGGGCCGCCCGGCCGGCCGTGATCCTGGTCGGGATGAAGGCCGGCCGCGGCGGCCTCCCTTCGTCGGTGAGACCTCCGCGCTGACGCCAGGCGCGCCGCTGATCAGGCCGTCCCGGACGTGAAGTACGCGCGGAGCGGCGACGTCGCGGTCGCGTACCAGGTGATCGGCGACGGCCCGCTCGACGTCGTCCTCGTGCCCGACTGAGTGTCGAACCTCGTCTGGGCCTGGCATACGCCCTACTGGCGCGACTTCCACGAGCGGCTCGGCTCGTTCGCGCGGCTGATCGTGTTCGCGGCCGACGTCGACTGACACAGCGCGTCGTCGCGACCCGCCCCAGCAGCCCCCCAAGTCATGTGGAATCCCGCAGAGCCCTCTGA
>JAWOIV010000058.1:0-5211 GCA_046484465.1 Gaiellaceae bacterium | reverse complement strand
ATCGGGTTGCGGGCCGAGCACTTGCCGCCGGCGAGCGCCTCGAAATCGAGTATCGCCTCCTGCAGGTCGGGAAGCGGGTACGTGCTCGAGAAGTCGAGCGGGGGCGCGTGAACCTTCAGCGCCGCGAAGTCGTCACGACCTGCGTGCACAGCGATGGTGTCCGTCTCCATGCCTCAAACGTAGAGCAACGTTCGCTCTGCGTCCATAAGAGTCGAATATGATTCGGAATCAATGCCCGAAGAGCGCCTGGACCGAATGGATCGCGCCATCGTGGAGGCTCTCCAGAACGACGCGCGACTCCCGAACAAGCAGCTCGCCGAGCTCGTCGGGCTCGCGCCGTCGACCTGCCTCGAGCGCGTCCGCGCCCTGCGCGCCCGAGGAGTGATCCGCGGTCTCCACGCGGACGTCGACCGGTCGGCACTCGGTCGGTCGCTTGAGGCGATCCACGCGGTCCGCATCCGCCCCCACTCCCGCGCGCACGTGGACGCCTTCTGGGAGTACGCGCTGGGCCTCCCGGAGGTGATCGAGGTGTTCCACGTCACCGGCGCCGACGACTTCCTCGTCCATGTCGGACTCGCGAACATGGACGCGCTCCGCAATTTCGTCCTCGACCGCCTGACGGTGCGGCCCGAAGTGGCGCACGTCGAGACGCACCTCATCTTCGATCAGGCCCGCCGGGCCGTGCTCGAGCCCCTCTACGACTGATCGAGGCGCTTCACGAGCAGCACACGATCCTCGCCGGGGCCGTCGTAGTCCGGGACGACCCGGTCGACCTCGAACCCGACGGCATCGTGGAACGCCACCGACCTCTCGTTGAGGGGGGACGTCACACAGCGGACCACCGACCGTCCCTGCGCACGCACCTCGTCGAAGAACCGCTCGTACAGCGCGCGCCCGATGCCCTCCCCGCGGTGCTCCGGCGAGACGCCGACGAAGTGGATATAGGCCTCGTCGGGATCGGCCTGCGACAGGAACCCGCACAGGAAGCCCACGAGGTCCTGCGTGTCGTCCTCGGCGACGAAGCTCGTCCCCTCGAAGTGGAGGAAGAAGAGTTGCGGCAGCGCGGGCGCCATCTCCCGGCCGCCCCACCAGACGTTCACGCGCCCGATCACCCGCCCGTAGTCGGAGGGCTTCGCGTGCCTGATCGTCATCTCGCCCACACCTCGAGTGTAAGGGCGAGGCTTGCCTCGCCCGTGTCCAACCGGTCGCAGGTCGAGGGCGAGGCTTGCCTCGGCCCCAGGCGCGCTACGCGTCGGCCTCGGCGGGTTCGTCCGCCTCGGCCTCGTCGTCCGGAGCTCCGACCGCCGCAGCGACGGGCGGGCCGTCCACGAGCCTGATCACGACCGGCGGCTCGCCCTCTTCCGGCGCCTCGCGCTTGTCGATGACGACCGTCGCTCCCTCCGAGAGCTCGCGGCCGAGGATGAAGTCGGCGAGCGGATCCTCGATCAGGCGCTGGATCGCACGGCGCAGCGGCCGGGCGCCCATGGCGGGGTCGTACCCCTGCTCGACGAGCAGCTCCCGTGCGTCGTCCGTGAGCTCGATGACCGTGCCGTGCTTCGCCATCTCCTCACGGACGCGAGCCATCAGGAGGTCGACGACCTGGAGGATCTCCTCGCGCTCGAGCTTGTGGAAGACGATGACCTCGTCGATGCGGTTGAGGAGCTCCGGGCGGAACACCTTCTTGAGCTCCGACATGACGCGCTCCTTCATGTCGTCGTAGGAGAGCCCCTCCTCGTCGCCGATCGAGAAGCCGAGCGTCTGGTTCTTCGAGATCTGCGCGGCCCCGAGGTTCGACGTCATGATCACGATCGTGTTGCGGAAGTCGACCTTCCGCCCCTGCGAGTCGGTGAGCTTCCCGTCCTCGAGGATCTGCAGGAGGATGTTGAAGACGTCCGGGTGCGCCTTCTCGATCTCGTCGAGGAGGACGACCGAGTACGGCTTGCGGCGCACGGCCTCGGTGAGCTGCCCGCCCTCGTCATAGCCGACGTAGCCGGGCGGCGAGCCGACGAGCCGGGACACGGAGTGCTTCTCCATGTACTCCGACATGTCGACCTGGATCATCGCGTCCTCGTCGCCGAACAGGAACTCGGCGAGCGTCCGCGCGAGCTCGGTCTTCCCGACGCCCGAGGGGCCGAGGAAGATGAACGAGCCGGTCGGGCGCTTGGGATCCTTGATCCCGGCGCGCGCGCGGCGGATCGCCTTCGACACGGCGACGATCGCCGGCTGCTGCCCGACCACGCGCTTGTGGAGCTCGTCCTCCATCCGGATGAGCTTCTGCGACTCGGCCTCGGTCAGCTTGAAGACGGGGATGCCCGTCCACATGGAGACGATGTCGGCGATCTCGTCCTCGCCGATCTCCGGCTGCTCCTCGTCGGACGAGCTGCGCCACTCCTCCTCCAGGTCCTTCTTCTTCTGCGTGAGCTTTCGCTCCTTGTCGCGCAGCTGCGCAGCCTTCTCGAACTCCTGCGCCTCGATCGCTGCTTCCTTGTCGGCGCGCACCTTCTCGATCTCGTCCTCGAGCTCGCGGTAGCGCGGCGGCGCCGCCATGGTCGCGATGCGGATGCGTGACCCGGCCTCGTCGATGAGGTCGATCGCCTTGTCGGGCAGGTGCCGGTCCTGGATGTAGCGGTCGGCGAGCTCCGCGGCTGCCTCGAGAGCGGCGTCGGAGATCTTGCAGCGGTGGTGCGCCTCGTAGCGGTCGCGCAGACCGCGCAGGATCTGCACGGTGTCGTCGATCGACGGCTCCTCGACGCGCACCTGCTGGAAGCGGCGCTCGAGGGCCGCGTCGCGCTCGAGGTACTTGCGGTACTCGTCGAGCGTCGTCGCACCGATCGTCTGCAGCTCACCGCGTGCGAGCGCCGGCTTCAGGATGGAGGCGGCGTCGATCGCGCCCTCGGCGGCGCCGGCGCCGACGAGGTTGTGGAGCTCGTCGATGAACAGGATGATGTCCCCGCGCTGTGTGATCTCTTTCATCACCTTCTTGAGGCGCTCCTCGAACTCACCGCGGTACTTCGACCCGGCGACGAGCGCGGCGAGGTCGAGCGTGTAGATCTGCTTGCCCTTCAGGAGCTCGGGAACCTGGCTCGCCGAGATGCGCGAGGCGAGGCCCTCGACGACGGCCGTCTTGCCGACGCCCGGCTCGCCGATGAGCACGGGGTTGTTCTTCTGGCGGCGCGAGAGGATCTGCATGACGCGCTCGATCTCGGTCTGGCGCCCGACGACGGGGTCGAGCTTTCCCTCGACGGCCAACTTCGTGAGGTTCCGGCCGAACTGGTCGAGGAGCTTCGAGCTCTTCGTCTTCTCGCCCGGCGGGGCTCCGGCGCCCGCCTGCCGGCGGCCAGGGCCGGAGAGCATGCGGATGATCTCGTTGCGGATCTTCTCCGCGTCCGCTTCGAAGTCGAGCAGGATGCGGGCGGCGACACCCTCGTTCTCGCGCACGAGGCCGAGGAGGATGTGCTCGGTTCCGATGTAGTTGTGCCCCAGCGAGAGGGCTTCGCGCAGCGCCAGCTCGAGGACTTTCTTGGCGCGCGGCGTGAACGGGATCTGGCCGGTGGTGACCTCGTCGCCCTGCCCGACGATGCGCGCCACCTGGGCGCGAACCTCCTCCACGGTGATGTCGAGCGACTCGAGGACGCGGGCGGCGAGCCCCTCCTCCTCGCGCAGCAGCCCCAGCAGGATGTGCTCCGTGCCGATGTAGTTGTGCTTCAGCGCCCTCGCCTCGTCCTGCGCGAGAACGACGACCTGCCTGGCTCTCTCGGTGAATCGCTCGAACACTCCTTCGACCCTCCTTTCCGCAAATGACTTCCGGAGGCCGACGGGTTGCCGCACTCCGGGTCGAAGGTGTAGGTCTGATCGTAGCCGACGCGTCTCCCGGTGAGTCTCAGTCGGATGGTTCGCCCGCTGATCCTTGTACCCTTCTCAACCGTTGCGCAACAAGGCCCTGATCACCGGAGGCGCCGGCTTCATCGGCTCACACCTCTCCGAGCGTCTGCTGGACGAAGGCTGGGAGGTGTGGGTCCTCGACGACCTCTCGACGGGGTCGCTCGCGAACGTCGAGCATCTCCGCGACCGACCCGAGTTCCACCTCGTGGTGGACTCCGTCCTCCACTGGTCGGCGGTCAACGAGCTCGTCTACAAGTGCGACGTCGTCTACCACCTGGCCGCTGCCGTCGGCGTCCGGCTCATCGTCGAGCAGCCGGTCAAGACGCTCGTCACGAATCTCCGCGGCACCGAGATCGTCCTCGAGCACTGCCACCGATTCGAGAAGCGCGTCCTCGTCGCCTCGACCTCGGAGGTGTATGGCGACCACCGCGAGGAGCGGCCCCTCGTCGAGACCGACCGCCGCATCTACGGGCCGACGACGCAGAAGCGCTGGGCCTACGCGGACTCGAAGGCGATGGACGAGTTCCTCGCCCTCGCCCATCACGTCGAGCATGGGCTCGACTGCGTGATCGTGCGCCTCTTCAACACCGTCGGGCCGAGGCAGAGCGGCCAGTACGGGATGGTGATCCCAACCTTCGTGCAGCGTGCGCTCGCAGGCGAGCCGCTCGAGATCCACGGCACGGGCGAGCAGACGCGCTGCTTCTGCCACGTCTCCGACACCGTGCGGGCGCTGGTCGACCTGATGGAGCGCGGCACGTCGGGCGAGATCTACAACGTCGGCTCGGAGGAGCGGATCTCGATCGATGCCCTCTCCCGACGCGTCCTCGAGCTCACTGGCTCGTCCTCCGACACGGTGGAGGTCGCGTACGAGGACGTCTACGGGATCGGGATCGAGGACATGCTCCACCGCATCCCCTCGACGGCGAAGATCCACGACGCGGTCGGCTGGCAGCCGGAGCGCACGCTCGACGACATCCTCACGGACGTGCTCGCCCACGAGCGCGGCCGCGCCGAAGTCGCGATCTGACGCACGTTTGCGATCACCCACGATGACTGATGCGCCCGAGGGGCCCTCGTGGACCGAGTTCGTGGGTGCAGCGCTCGGGTACGCGCTCGACGTGAAGCAGACGTGGATGGTGAACGTCGAGTTCTACACCGGCGTCCACGAGCGCCTGGACGTCCCCGTGCTGCTCCCACCCATTCTCGTCTTTTTTGCCATCGATATCGTCTGGCTGAGCGTCATCAGCAAAAACCTCTACGCCGCGCAGCTGGGCCATCTGATGGCCCCCAAGGTCAACTGGCTGGCGGCCATCCTCTTTTACCTGGTAT
>JAWOIV010000056.1:0-11148 GCA_046484465.1 Gaiellaceae bacterium | reverse complement strand
GGGAGCTGCTCGACGCCGACGGGAACGCCCTGCGCGACCTACTGCTCTACCACCAGCACCGTCTCGCAAGTGCGCTCGGTCGAGATCACCTACTCGCTCGAGCGCACTTGCGAGACGGTGCTGGTGGTAGAGCAGCAGGTCGCGCAGGGCGTTCCCGTCGGCGTCGAGCAGCTCCCCGATCTCCGCCAGCGGTCGCAGCGCCCTCGTGGAGATCCCGGTCGCGCGGGAGAACGACCCGATCGTCATGTCCTGCTCGCTCACGCGGCGCACCATAGGGCCTCACCTCGGGTCAAGGTCGAGCCCGGCTCGCGGGACGACTAGACTCCCCGCCCGTATGCCGTCACACGAGGAGCTGCGCGCTCAGCTCGCCGAGCTGATCGCGATCCCGTCAGTCAGCTCCGACCCCGCGCACGCCGCGGACGTCGTGGCCGCCGCCGACTGGGTGGCCGAGCGGATCCGAGCCGCCGGGGGGTCTGCGGAGGCGGCACCGTGGAACGGCGGAAGGCCGCTCGTCCTCGGGGAGATTCCCGCCTCGTCGGGGGCCGACACCGCGCCGACCATCCTCTGCTACGCGCACTTCGACGTCCAGCCGCCCGATCCGCTGGATCTGTGGGAGTCGCCTCCGTTCGAGCTCGCCGAGCGCGACGGCTGGCTGTACGCACGCGGCGTCGCCGACGACAAGGCGCACCTCTTCATGCTGATCGAAGCAGCCCGCCAGCTCGGCGAGGCCGGGAAGCTGCCCGTGAACCTCCGCTTCGCGCTCGACTCGGAAGAGGAGGTCGGCGGTCAGTCGATCGTCGAGTGGGCGGTCGGGGACGAGCGCGGAGCCGACGCCGCGATCGTGTTCGACGGCGGCATGCTCGAGCGCGGGACGCCGATCTTCTACACGGCCCTGCGCGGGCTCTGCTACTTCCACGTCCGCGTCCGCACCGGCGAGCGCGACCTCCACTCGGGGATGTACGGCGGCGTCGCGCTGAGCGCGACCCATGTCCTGATCCAGGCACTCTCGAGCGTCATCGCACGCGACGGGCTCCTGCCGGAGCCGCTCCGGGTCGGCATCGAGCCGCCGTCGCCGGCCGAGCTCGAGAACTGGGCGGGGCTGCCGGCGGGGGCGGAGAAGATCGCGCTGGCGGGGGCACGGACGATGGACCCGCGCGCGGCGCACGACTTCTACGTGCGGACGGGCGCCGAGCCGTCTCTCGACGTCCACGGCCTTGCGGGCGGGTCGCCGGATCTCGTCAAGACGGTGCTGCCGGTCGAGGCGCGGGCGAACGTCTCGATCAGGATCGTCCCCGGTCAGTCCGTCGGCGAGGTCTCCGAGGCGTTCGAGCGGCTCGTTCGCGAGTCCGCGCCGGAGGGGGCGGAGGTCGAGATCACGCTGCGGTCGAGCGCAGAGCCCGCGTCCGTCGACGTGACCTCGCGCCCTGTGCTACTCGGGCTCGACGCCGTCGAGTCCGTCGTGGGCTCCCGGCCGCTGCTCGCGCGCGTCGGCGGCTCGATCCCGGTGGTCTCGGCGCTGTGCGCCAAGGACATCCCGGTGCTCGCGACGGGGTTCGCGCTCGAGGAGTCGAACGTCCACTCGCCGAATGAGCGGCTGCCCGCGGAGTACCTCGCGCTCGGCGTCGACACCGTTCGCGAGCTCTACGTGCGGCTCGGGGACATTGGTCGCTAGGGCGTCCTTCGTGAACCCGGTTGCGGAGGAGCTCGCGGAGGACGTCCTCGAGCGGCTCGTCCGCTACGCCCGGATCGACACGCAGGCAGCGCATCGCGTCGCACGGCGCCCGAGCACCGAGAAGCAGCTCGAGCTCTCGCGCATGCTCGTGGCCGAGCTCGTCGAGCTGGGTCTCGAGGACGTCGAGCTCACGGACTTCCACGCGGTCTTCGCCCGGCTCCCCGGCACGGAGAGCGCGCCGACGCTCGGGCTGATCGCGCACGTGGACACGACACCCGACGTCACGGGGGCGGGCGTCTCGCCGATCGTGCATCGAGCCTGGGACGGGAGCCCGATCCGGCTGCCCGGAGACGAGCGCCAGGTGCTCGATCCGGCCGAGCTACCCGAGCTCGCGGAGCGGGTAGGCCACGACCTCGTCACGAGCGACGGGACGACGCTGCTCGGCGCCGACGACAAGGCCGGCATCGCCGAGATCATGGCGGCCCTCGCGTACATGATCCGCCACCCGGAGCTCCCGCGCGCTCCCATTCGCGTGGCGTTCACCGTCGACGAGGAGGTCGGCCGCGGCGCCGAGGATTTCGATCTCGAGGCATTCGGCGCGGACGTCGCGTACACGCTCGACGGCTCCGGCCTCGGCGACCTCGAGGTCGAGACGTTCTCCGCCGCCTCCGTGCGCGTGACCATCCGCGGGCTCTCGGTGCACCCGGGTACGGCGAAGGGGAAGCTCGTGAACGCCGTCAAGCTCGCAACGGAACTCGTCGGCTGGCTGCCGCGCGACAGCCTCTCGCCCGAGACGACCGAGAACCGCGAGGGGTACGTTCACCCCCACCGGATCTCCGGCAACGCGGAGGAGGTCGTCCTCGACTTCATCGCACGCGACCACGACGACGCGCTCCTCGAGGAGCACGTCCAGCTCCTCCTCGAGCTCGCCGATCGGCTCGCGCAGCGCGAGCCGCGGGCGAAGGTCGAGACCGAGGTCCGGCACTCCTACCGCAACATGCGGCCCTTCATCGAGCAGAGCCCGCGGGTCGTGGACGCGGCACTCGAGGCGATTCGCCGGGTGGGCATCGACCCGCGGCTCGCGATCACGCGCGGCGGGACGGACGGTGCAGTCCTCTCCGCCCAGGGCCTTCCGACGCCGAACCTCTTCACCGGCGGACAGCAGTACCACTCGGTGCGGGAGTGGGCGAGCGTGCAGGACATGGCCGCTGCGGCCGCGACGATCGTCGAGCTGGCGGCCGTCTGGGCCGAGCCTTCCTAGCGATACGCTCCGAGCGTGCCGCTCGCCGTCGGGATCAACCACGTCGCCGTCGAGGTGCGCGACCTCGACGAGGCGATCGAGTTCTTCGAAGCGTTGTTCGACGGTGTCGAGCTCCGCGGCCGGGGCGGGCGCATGGCATTCGTGGATCTCGGCGATCAGTTCATCGCGCTGGAGCTGGCCGCCGAGCCTGTCGCAGCGGGGCACTACGGGCTCGTGGTGGACGACCGCGAGGAGACGCTCCGGCGCGCCCGTGAGGTGTCGCTCCGGATGGTCGGCGACAACGACGTCCTCGATCCGTGGGGCAACCGGTGGCAGATCGTGGACTACCGGGACGTCCAGTTCACGAAGGCGCCGCGCATCCTCGAGGGGATGGGCCTCGACGGCCTCGAGAAGTCGGAGCGGGCGCTCGGGGAGCTGCGCGCGAAAGGGCTCGCGGACTGAGCGTTCGGGAGAGGTCGGTCGTCGTCACGGGCGCGTCGTCGGGGATCGGCGAGGCGTGCGCGGTCAGTCTTGCCCGCGCCGGGTGGCGAGTCTACGGGGGCGTTCGCGACGATGAGGCGGCGGAGCGGCTTCGCGGGCACGGGATCGAGCCCCTCGAGCTCGACGTCACCGATTCGGAGCAGATCGCCGCAGCAGCTTCCGTGGTCGGACCGGAGCTCGACGGGCTCGTGGACAACGCCGGCATCGCGATCGCGGCGCCGCTCGAGCTCGTGCCGCTCGACGAGCTCCGCCACCAGCTCGACGTGAACGTCGTCGGCCAGGTCGCCGTGACCCAGGCGTTCCTGCCGGCGCTCCGTGCGGCCCGGGGTCGCGTCGTCCTCATGGGCTCGATCGGCGGTCGTAGCGCGCTGCCCTTCCTCGGCCCGTACGCAGCCTCGAAGCACGCGCTCGCGGCGATCGCGGATTCGCTGCGAGTGGAGCTGAGCCCGTGGGACATCGGGGTCTCGATCGTCGAGCCCGCGAGCATCCGCTCCGAGATCTGGTCGAAAGGCGCCACGCGGGCCGAGGAGCTCGGCCGCGAGGTTCCACCCGAGCTCGCCGAGCTCTATGCGTCGCGTGTCGCGCGGTTCCGCGAGGTGGCGCTGTCCCGCGGGCCGGGCGGCGACCCCGATGCTGTGGCGAAGGCCGTGGAGCACGCGCTCACCTCACGTCGGCCGAGAGCGCGCTACCTCGTCGGCCGCGACGCCCATCTCCGCGCCTGGATCGAGCGGCTGCCGACGCGACTCCGCGACCGCATCCTCGCGAAGGCGCTGACCGGCTGAGCAGGGCGACGCTTGCGTCCCTCTCAGGCGTCGTGGACGCCGCAGCCGAGCCAGTTGTGCCCGAATCGGCGCATCTCGCGGATCACCGGCAGGAGCGCGCGCCCCTTCTCGGTCAACTCGTACTCGACACGCGGCGGCGACTCCGGGTAGCTCTGCCGTACCACGATCTCCTCGGCCTCGAGCCAGCGCAGCCGCTCCGCGAGCGTCCGCGGGCTGATCCCGGCGCACGAGCGCTCGAGCTCGGTGAAACGGCGGGGCCCCTCGGAGAGGTCGTGGACGATGAGCACCGTCCACTTCGAGCCGACGATCTCGGCGGCCCCGGCCACCGAGCAGGTCGGCGCCGCGTGAACGGGGAGCATCGTGCGAGAGGCCACGATCCGATTGTAGGACGAGCGATCGTCAGGCGGGGAGTACGTCGAAGCCGGCGTCGACGAAGTCACGATCGACCGCGAGCGCGGTGCGGATCCCGTGCAGGCGCATGACCTCGAAGCTCGCGAAGTCGACGAGGGACGGGCGGCGCGCGCTCGAGGCAAGGAACGCACTCGTCGCCGTGTGATGGATCGTCGCGTCGATCCAGACGATCTCGGCCGGAGCAAGAAGCTCGAGCAGTAGGAGTCGAGTGGCCTGGGCACCGAATCGGCGGCGAACGAGGGCGACGCTCTCCACCACGACATAGTTGTGGGTGAGAAGGGGCTCGCCCTGGAGCTCTCTCAGGCTCTGAGACAGCTCGGTGTGATGCGGGTCGGTGTCGTCGAGCGCCCCGTACAGGGCCGAGGTGTCAACGAACACCGTCAATCGTCGGCATACGCGTCGACGAGGTACTCGTCGTGCTCTTCGGACACGTTGGAGCCATCGCCGTGGTAGCTCCCGATCGCAGCCAGTGCCCGCCTCCAGGCGTCGTCCAGCGACTCGCGCTGCGCCAGCTCGCGATCGACCGCTTCCCGCACGAGCGCGGAGATCGAGATCCCACGCTGCCTCGCCTGTCGCCGCAACTCCGCTGACTGCTCGGGGGTGAACTGGATCTGCATCCTGACCATGCCATCATGATCGAGAAGTGATGGCAGAGTGTCAAGATTGCGTGTCAATCAGCCCCAGGGCGGCGGGTTGTGCGTCCAGCGGCCGCCGACCATGGTCGCGACGACCTCCACCGTCTCGAGCTCGTCGGATGGGCACTCCATCGGATCGCGC
This sequence comes from Gaiellaceae bacterium, assembly GCA_046484465.1. Classification (GTDB taxonomy): domain Bacteria; phylum Actinomycetota; class Thermoleophilia; order Gaiellales; family Gaiellaceae; genus GMQP-bins7. The sequence continues at coordinate 5,765 of JAWOIV010000056.1, read as the reverse complement.
GACAGGACGACGAGGTCTGCCAGGAAGCCGGGCAGCAACCTTCCGCGGCGCCGCTCGTCGCCGGTGAGCCAGGCAGGCGTGACGGTGGCGGACTCGAGCGCCTGCTCGACCGTGACCGCCTGCTCGGGATGCCACGCAGGCCGCTCGTCGATCGTTCGGAGCACGCCTGCGCGGATCCCGCCGAGCGGGTCGAGCTCCTCCACGGGTGCGTCCGAGCCGTTCGCGACGACGGCGCCCGAGTCGATCAGCGAGCGGAACGCGTACGTCCCCTCGAGCCGATCGCCCCAGAACCGCTCCGCGAGATCGCGATCAGACGGCGCGTGCGAGAACTGCACCGAGCACGCGACGCCGAGCTCCGCATAGCGCGAGACGTCCTCGGGTGCCAGGCACTGCGCGTGCTCGATCCGCTGCCGGAGTCCACGCGGCGCCCACTCGCCGCGCGTTGCCTCGAACGCGTCGAGTGCCTCGCGATTCGCGCGGTCGCCGATCGCGTGCACCGAGACCGGCCACCCGGCACGCGCAGCGCGTCGGACGACCTCCGCCAGCTCCTCGCTGCTCGTGAGCCGCACGCCGGAGCCATCGAGCATCCACGCCGTCTGCGACCCGAGCGTGCCGTCCATGAAGCCCTTCAGGTAGCCGATCCGCAGAAAGTCGTCGCCGATCGGCGACCGAAGCCCGAGCGCCTCGAGCTCGTCGAGCCGCTCGAAGGGGACGGACTGCCAGACCCGGAGCGTGAGCCCGTCGCGCTCGGCGACGCGCTGGAAGATCCCGGGGGCTCCGAGCCAGCCGTCCTTGTCGTGGATTGCCGCCACGCCGCGGCTCGCGGCGATCCGAAGCCCCTCGCGCACCGCGTCCGCGTACTCGTCCTGCGTCGCGCGCTCGAAGCGCGTGAGGAACTGCCAGGCCGACTCCTCGCGCACGACGCCCGTCGGCTCGCCCTGCTCGTCGCGCTCGACCACGCCGCCCTCGACTTCCAGCTGCCCGTCCGCCAGCGCGATCGCCGCCGAGTTGACCCAGAGCGAGTGGTAGTCGCGTGACCAGAGCGCAGCCGGCGTCGACCCGGTGACCTCGTCGAGGGCGGCGGCGGTCGGCTGGGCCTCCCAGTCGGCCGAGCGCCAGCCGCTGCCCCGCACCCAGCTTCCGGCCCGCGGATGCCGTCGCACGCGGTCGATCGCTTCGGCGAGCGACGACACGCCCTCGAGCCGGACGTCGCGTTGCGCGAGCGACCACGTCGGGAAGTGGACGTGCGAGTCGGTGAAGCCGGGGACGACGCAGCGGCCACGCAGATCCACCACGTCGGGGCTCGGGAGGGCCGTCTCGTGCGTCCCGACTCCCCCGGCGATCCGTTCGCCTGCGATTGCGAGCGCCCGCGCGGTCGGTAGCGAGGGATCCATCGTGCGGACGACGCCGTTCTCGAGGATCATCCCGGCGACTGTACCCCGGCCCTGGAGAGGAGAAGCGGTGATCGACCACGTGAAGATCGGCGTGAGCGATCTCGAGGCGGCGAAGGCGTACTACGAGACGGCTCTCGAGCCACTCGGGTACCGGGTGGCCTTCGAGGCCGAGGGGATGACGTACTTCGCCGACGCGAAGGGACTCGACTTCGGCCTGGGGCAGGACGAGCGGGCGGGCGGCACCCACGTGGGCCTCTCGACCTCGGATCGGGCGACCGTGAGGGCGTTCCACGCGGCCGCGATCGAGGCCGGCGGAACCGACAACGGGCCGCCGGGCCCGCGACCCGAGTACGCGCCCGACTACGACGCCGCGTACGTGCTCGATCCGGACGGGAACAACATCGAGGCGTTCTGTCACGCGGCTGAGTGACCGACGAGCTGTCGGTCCCCGAGTTCGCGTTCCTCGTCGAGCTCTCTCTGAGCCGCACCTACAATGCGCTCGTGCCCTGGGAGCCGCTGAGCGACGAGCAGCTGGAGATCCGCGACCTCGTGCGCACCATCGCGCGCGAGCGGATCGCGCCTCGCGCGGCGGACATCGACGAGTCGCACGAGTTCCCCTGGGACGTCGTCGAGCTCTTCCGCGAGCACGGGATCTTCGGCCTCTTCTTCGAGGAGGAATGGGGCGGTACCGGCACGGGCACGCTGCTCTCGCTCGTGGCGATCGAGGAGGTTTCGAAGGTCTGCGCGACGAGCGGGCTCATCCTCGCCGTGCAGGAGCTCGGATCGCTCGGTCTCAAGCTCACGGGGACGGAGGAGCAGAAGGCGCGCTATCTCCCCTCGCTCGCGTCGGGCGAGACGCTTGCGGCCTACGCGCTCACCGAGGCGGGCTCCGGCTCCGACTCCGCGGCGATGCGGACGACTGCTCGGCGCGAAGGCGACGAGTACGTCCTCGACGGCTCGAAGCGCTTCATCACCAATGCAGCGGTCGCGGGGCTCTACACGGTCTTCGCGAAGACCGATCCCGACGCGGGCCACGCCGGGATCTCGGCGTTCGTCGTCGAAGCAGACACCCCCGGCTTCGAGATCGCGCGGCTCGAGCCGAAGATGGGGATCGCCGGCTCGACCACCGGTGAGCTCACGTTCGACGGCGCGCGCATCCCGGCGGCGAACCGCCTCGGCGAGGAGGGAGAAGGCTTTCGGATCGCGATGCGGATCCTCGACCGCTCGCGGCCGGGTGTTGCCGCGCAGGGCCTCGGCATCGCGCAGGGCGCGACCGACTACGCGCTCGAGTACGCCCGCACGCGCGAGACGATGGGCAGGCCGATCGCGCAGCACCAGCTGATCGCTGCGAAGCTGGCCGACATGGAGACGCGCACGGAGGCGGCGCGCGGGCTCCTCTACCGGTTCGGCCGCATGGTCGACGAGGGCGCCGACGACGCCGAGCTGACGAAGGCCTCCGCGATGGCGAAGCTCTTCTGCACGGACACCGCGATGGACGTGACGACCGAGGCCGTGCAGGTGCTCGGCGGCTACGGCTACATCCGCGAGTACCCCGTCGAGCGCATGATGCGCGACGCGAAGATCACCCAGATCTACGAGGGGACGAACGAGATCCAGCGCATCGTGATCGCGCGCGAGATGCTGAAGGAGTCGCGAGTCTTCCTCCTCGCCGGCGTCGCGTGAGCGGCGTCGGCTCGGCGTGCCGACAGGTGCCTGGCTGAAGCCAGGCCCACACGGTGCCGCGCTTCAGCGTGGCACCCGCCGTTACCGCCGGCAGAAGCGGTTGCGCGGCGTGCGGCCGTCCCAGCGGAAGCCCTGCGCGGTTGCGCGCGTCACCTCGACGGTGAAGCATCCGCTCGTCGCCGGGACTGCGAGAATCGCCTTCCCGGCGGGGCCCGTCGTCGCCCGCACGAGAGCGTGACGCTTGCCGTCGCGCTTCACCATGACTGCCACCCGGGCCTTCGAGACCGGCTTGCGGGCCTCGTCGAGCGTCCGCACGACCACGCGCAGGCGCTTGCCGCCGTCGCGGAAGGTGACCGGCGCGAGATGGAGGTCGGCGGGCGTCACGGTGACGCGCGCGGTGCCCGCGGCGGCTCCTGTCTCACCGTTCACCGTGGCGACCACGGTTCCCGTGCGAAGCACCCGGCCGGCCGTGAGCGTCGCGGCGCCGCCCGGTGCGCGCCCGATCCGTCCGAGCGCTGCCGGAGCCACACGCCAGGCGAAGGTGGCCTGAACCTCGTTCCCGTAGGTGTCGGCCGCGCCTGCCTTCAGCTGCAGGAGCCCGTTTGCCCGGACCGCCACGGACGCGGGCTCGACCTTGACGCTGGCGATCGGGCCGGGAGCGACCGTGAGGGCCTGTGTGCCGGTCCCGGCGGCGCCCGACGCCGCGGTCAGCGTGTGCCTTCCGGCCCGCGTGTCGCGGTAGTGGAAGACGGCGCCGGCGCCGCCGGCCACGGTGAGAGCGAGCGTCCTCGTCCACGGCCCCGCGGGGCTCATCGCGAACGTGCCCTGCGGAGAGCTCGTGCGCAAAGTGACCGCGACCGGAGTCTTGCTCGCCACCGGCGAGCCCGAGCCCGTCACGAGTGAGAGCGCGATCGGCGGAGAGGGCGTCCCGGCCGCGACCTGCCGCTCCGGCACGTCGAGCCTGAGCGCGGCGGCGGTCCAGCCGCGGAAGATCCTCCAGGCGTCGTTGAACCGCGCGCCCTCGAGGTCTGCGGCGCACAGCACGTCGAGTCCGGGCGGGCCGCACGCCGCGATGCCCGGCTCCTCCGGGTCGTCGCGCTCTCCGGTGTCGCGGATCGCGGCGGCCATGCGGTCGAGGATCTGGCCCGTCTGCTCGGCGAACTGCTCCGCCGACATCCCGTTCGCGTTCCGCGGCGCCCACGCGAGCCCGCCGCGGTCGCGCGGCTGCCCCGACGTCGCCCCGAAGTGGCGCATCGCGTGGACCTGGGCGGAGACGTACGCGGCCATCTGCTCGACAGGCACCATCGTCCAGCCGTAGCCCTGGTCACGCTCCCACGCCGCGTTCCCGAGCGCCGTGTGCGTCTCGCGCAGGTACCCACGCGCGACCTCGATCGACTCCGCCCCCGCGTTCGCGAGCACGAGCTTGTGCTGGAGGTAGTCGGTCAGGAACTCGCGCCGCGCGGCGACCGAGGTGCCGGGCATCGCGTGCGCCCTGACGTCCCCGTACACCTCCTGCGTCCAGTCGGCGACGTACGTCGCCATGTCCGTCCAGAAGGCCGAGTCCGTGAGCCAGTTCTGGAGCGTGTTCTGGTAGACGGAGAGGTTGCCGGTGCGCTGGCCGACGCCGACGACGAGCGCGGCGCCGCGCGTCGGCCGCGTCCCGTCTCCCTCGTACAGCCCGCGCAGGAGCTCGCGGATGTTCGCCCGCGCGTTGCCGTCGCCGCGGCGCACCGCCGTGCTGAGCTCGTTGACCACCCACGTGTCACCCGCCGCGACGTCGAAGCCGGCCTCGACCATGCGCTGGCGCCAGAGCACGCCTGCCTGGTGCCAGGAGCTTCCGGACTCCGCGACCCAGCGGCTCCACGTCGTGAAGTGGAACTCCGCCATCGGATGGAAGTTCGGGCCGAGCGCGCGGACTCGCCAGGCGGCGTCACGGCGCATCTGCGTCCGGTTCCCGACGATCGCGGGAATGGAGATGTAGTACTCGGCGCAGGGGGAGGCGTTCGCGGCGAGCTTCGTCGCGAGCCGGAGCCAGTCGGTCGCCGCGTAGAAGACGAGCCGCATCGGGCGGCAGTCGGCGCTCGGCGCCGCCTGGCGCGCGCGCCGCTGGACGAGATTGGCCCAGAGCGCAGTGGTCTTTGCCGGCTCCAGCGATGCGACGGGCGCCGGCTCCACGGTCGCAGCCGCGCTCTCGGCGCTGCGCGCGCTCGCGGCCGAGCCGGCGAGGGCGAGCGCGAACGAGAGAAGGAGGACGAGCCTGAGGAGGCGCACGGCGAGCCAGGGTAGCGACCCCTTGTATGGCGTGCGTAAGGCGTGGAGGGCGCTCGGTGAGGCTCGCCGCGCCGCGCGCGGGTGCTAGCCGAGCCTCACCGAGAATCGCTTGGAGAACCGCTTGCCGCCGGCGCGGAAGGAGACGGAGCCGGCCAGCGCCTTGCCCTTCGCGGCGCGAGGCACCCGTGCACGTCACTCCGGCCGGCGACCGTAACATCGTCGTTGCGCCTGAGTCAGGACCGTCATTGCAGTGGGCGAATCGGCTGGCGAAGGAGTGGCTAGCCGCCGGCCGCGTCGCGGCGCCTGAGAGCGATCCCGGTGAGCGCCTCCCGCACGACGCGGTCGGCGACGAGCGCCGTGACGTCCGCCGAGCCGACGGTGGCCGGGAGCACCTCGACGACATCCAGGCCGACGAGG
>JAWOIV010000152.1:0-6419 GCA_046484465.1 Gaiellaceae bacterium | reverse complement strand
CAAGATAGACATCAACTATTATATCAACGAGTATATTGATGAATATCACCAGGATGAGATTTTCAATTACTTTCATGAAGCAGAATCGGACTCTGTGGATCAAGCCCTTGCCGAACTCGGCGAGGATGAGTATTCCGAGGAGGAGATCCGGCTCATGAGAATAAAATTTATGTCGGAGGTAGGTAACTGATGGCAAGGTATTTTTCCGGCTGTTGACGCGATCGAGACGCCGTGGAAGACGTGCGGAGAGAGGTGCACGGACCGCGAGCGGGGGTCGTAGTGGTCGGAGAGCGAGCCGGGCGTCTCGTCCACCGGCACCTCCTGGAGCCCGTTGGCGTCGAGGACGTGGCGCGCGACCTGCGCCCCCGTCATCCCGTTCGACACGGAGACCTCGAGGTTTCTCGCAAAGGTGCTCTTGACGCGATGCTGGGCCCAGAAACCCAGGACCATCGGGATCACGAAGAAGACGATCAGGGCGTTCACGGATCAGAATCGTAGCGTCGAGCCTCGAACCGCCGGGGCGTAGTCGAGGCGTCTACGCGAGTTCTTAACTCGTGCCGCGGAGCTCCTGGCAGGACTCCGCGTCGGCGAGCGCCTGCTGAAGCCCGGCCCTGGCATCCGGGGCCACGTCGGCGCCCTGGACTTCATTCGCTGCCTGCGACGCGCCTGTGAGCAGACACCTGAGACTTCGGAACGAGCACGGCGAGAGTGACGAGCCCCTGGGTTGCCGTCTGGGCGTCGTCGACGACATCGGTCGGCGCGACGATCGACTCCCGCCAGTCCGCCAGGCTCGAGGACACCGAGCTCGCCGATTCGGTCGTCGTGGGCTCGGAGTCGTCCGCGGTGAGCCGCATGGCGAGCGCGGCGAGCGCGATCGACACGATCCCGATGACGATGGCGGCTACGAACCAGCTCCTGCGCATCCCGGCTCGAGTCTACTCCGGGTCACGTCAGTCGGAAGATGCCGGAACGAGCGCTGCGTCCTCCGGCCCCCAGCCGACGACGACCGCGTCCCCCGGTGCGAGATCGTCGGCGTCCACTCTCGACTCGAGACGCACCTGCAGCGCGGTGCCGTCGGGTAGGTCGACGACGATCTTGCGCGCCGCGCCGAGGTAGATCGTCTCGCCCACCACACCCGAGATGCGGTTCGGGGTGGTGAGCGTCGTGCGAGCGGGTGCGATCGCCATGCGCTCGGGCCTGATCACCGCCGTCGCCCTCGCTCCCGGCTCGATCCCGTGACGCGCGGCAACCGCCCCGTCGACGACCCACAGCGTCTCGCCGTCCCGCAGGACGACGTCGTCGTCGCGGATCTCCAGGTCGCCGTGGAAGAGGTTCGACTCGCCGAGGAAGCGCGCGACGAACGGGGTCGCCGGCCTTTCGTAGAGCGACTCCGGAACGCCGAGCTGAACGACCTTCCCACGGTCGAGCACCGCGATCCGGTCGGCCATCGTGAGCGCCTCCTCCTGGTCGTGCGTGACGACGACGAAGGTGACGCCGAGCACGTGCTGGATGCGCTTGAGCTCGATCTGCATCTCGCCGCGTATCTGCCGGTCGAGCGCCGAGAGAGGCTCGTCCAGCAAGAGCACACGCGGTTGCTTGACGAGCGCCCGTGCCAGCGCGACGCGCTGCTTCTGGCCCCCCGAGAGCTGCGCCGGGCGGCGGCCGGCGAGCCCCTGCAGCTGTACGAGCTCGAGGGCCTGGCGGGCGCGCACGAGGGCCTCGCGCTTCCGCACGCCTTCCATCCGCAGGCCGTAGGCGACGTTCCGCTCCACCGTCATGTGGGGGAACAGGGCGTACGACTGGAACATCATGTTCAGAGGCCGCCGGTTCGGCTTCACACCCGCCAGATCCGAGCCGTCGAGGAGCATGCGCCCCTCATCGGGTGCCTCGAAGCCGGCCAGCATCCGGAGGAGCGTCGTCTTGCCGCAACCGCTCGGCCCGAGCAACCCGAAGAACTCGCCCTCACGGATCGTGAGCGTGACGTCGTCGACGGCAGTGACGGACCCGAAGCGTTTGGTCACGCCCTCGATCCGGATGACCTCTCTCGGGTCGGTCACGCAGCCTCCTCCCGGGTACGGAGCCGCATCGCGGCGAGCACGAGCACGATGCTGACACCCAGGACGACGGCTGCGAGCGCGTTCACGACGGGCGTCACGCCGAACCGGACCATGGAGTAGATCTTGATCGGCAGCGTCACCTCGATCCCGGCCGTGAAGAAGGCGATCACGAACTCGTCCACCGAGAGCGTGAAGACGATGAGCGCCCCCGCGATCACGCCCGGGGCGATCTGGGGCAGCGTGACGTTGAGGAACGTCCGCACCTCACCCGCCCCGAGGTCGCGCGAGGCCTCGACCGTCGAGTGGTCGAAGTGCGCGAGCCGCGTCGCCACGACGATCGCCACGAACGCGATCCCGAAGGTCGCGTGCGCCAGGACCACCGACCAGAGCCCGAGCTGCTGGCCGAGCTTCTGCGTGAAGAAGAGATTGAAGGCGGAGAGGAGCGCGATCGCGTAGACGATGTCCGGGATGATCATCGGCACGAACACGAGCCCGTCGAGCGTGCGCGAGCGAAGCCGGTCGAGCCCGAATGCGAGTGGTGTCCCGAGCAGGACCGACAGCGCCGTCGCGCCGAAGGCGACACTGAGCGTGGCAACGGCGGCGTCCTTGATCTCCTCGTCGCGGGCGAGCTCCGAGTACCACTTCGTCGAGAACCCGCCCCACGCCGTGGGGAGCCCGGACTCGTTGAACGACAGGCCGACGAGCACCGCGATCGGCAGGTAGAGGAACGCGAGCGTCGCGACGAAGAGCGCGCCGAGAGAGAGCTCTCCGAACCTAGACCGCACGGGGCGCCACCTCCTCGCGCGACGACCTCCTGCCGAGCCACGCCTGCAGCAGCACGAGCGCGAGCAGCATCGCGATCAGCGAGACGGCCAGCGTCGCGCCGAACGGCCAGTCGCGAGCCTCGAGGAACTGCGACTGCACGATTGTCCCGACCATCTGCCGTCGGCCGCCGCCGAGGAGGTCGGGGATGATGAAGTTCCCGAGCGAGGGGACGAACACGAAGATGCAGCCGGCCGCGATGCCGGGCAGCGTGAGCGGGACCATCACGGTCCAGAGCCGCTTCCAGGCGTTCGCGCCGAGATCCGCAGCCGCCTCGCCGAGCTCCGGCCCCAGGCGCTCGATCGCCGCGTAGATCGGCAGGATCATGAGTGGCAGGTACGTCGAGACCATGCCGACGACGATCGCGAACTCGTTGTAGAGCAGCCGCACCGAGGTGTCGACGAGGCCGACCTCGCGCAGCGCGCGGTTCGCCAGCCCCTGGTCGTTCAGGATGACGATCCACGCATACGTGCGGATGAGGAGGCTCGTCCAGAACGGCAGGATCACGAGCACGAGCAGGACCGTCCGCCAGCGGGCGGGCCGCGTGGCGATGAACAGCGCGACCGGGTAGCCGATCAGGAGCGAGACGACCGTCGTCTCGAGCGCGACCCGCACGGAGAACCAGAGGACGCTCAGGTAGAGGCCGTCGAACGCCCTCCGGTAGTTGTCGAACGTCCAGTCGTAGACGACGCCGCCGTAGATCCCGCGCTGGAAGAAGCTGTACGCGAGGACGAGCCCGACCGGGAGCACGAGCAGCCCCGCCCACCAGAGGAGGGCGGGGCTGACGAGTGCTGCGCTTCCGGCCCGGCCGCGGCGCACGCCGGGCGAGCTAGCCGACGATCTCCGACACCGTCCTCGACCAGAGCGGCTGGGCCTTGCCCAGGTCACGCTCGGTCTCGTACGTGAGGAGCTTCTTCGGCGGGATCGCCAGGTTCGGGTACTGCTTCGCGAGCGCCTTCTTCACCCGCTTCATCGCGAGCTCGTTGGGCGTCTTGTAGAGGACGAGCTCGGTCACGGACTTCCCACTGTCGGGACGGAGCACGAAGTTCAGGAACTTGTGCGCCGCCTCCTGGTTCTTGCTCTTGGAGAGAACGACCATGGTGTCCACCCAGACGTCCGAGCCCTCCTTCGGAATCACGAACTTGATCCTCGGGTTCTCGGCGATGCCGTAGTTGCACCAGCCGTCCCAGGCCTGGACCAGCCGGGCCTCGCCCGAGACGAGCTTCGAGTAGAAGGTCGTGTCGTCGTAGGCGAGCAGGCTCTTCTTGGTCTCCTTGAGGAGAGCGGCCGCCCGCTTCAGCTGTGCGGGATTCGTCGTGTTGATCGAGTACCCGAGCACCTTCAGCGCCGGCAGCAGCAGCCAGCGGTCGGTCGCGAGCATCGTGACCTTGCCCTTGAGCGCCGCCGACGGCTTCAGCAGGTCGTTCCAGCTGGAGGGCTGCCGGGTCAGGTCGCTCCGCCAGCAGAGGCCGGTCGTGCCCCAGGTGTACGGGATCGAGAACCGGTTGCCGGGGTCGTAGGCCAGCCTGGACGCGCCCGGGTAGAGGTTCTTCAGGTTCGGGATCCTCGAGCGATCGAGACGTGCCGCCCAGCCGCGCTTGCGAAGGGACTCGGCAAACGGGCCGGACACGAAGACGATGTCGTAACCGCCGCCGTTCTGGGCCTCGAGCTTGCCCATGATGTCCTCGTTCGTCGTGTGCTTGGCGAGCTTCACCTTGATGCCGGTCGCCTTCTCGAACTTCGGGATGAGGTCCTCGGGCGTGTAGGCGTCCCAGTTCGAGATCGTCAACGTGACGCTCTGTTGTGGTCGAGCGGTGGCCGCGCTCGCGGCAACCGCGACGACGAGCACCGTGAGCGCAGCGAGGATCGCAGCGCGTGCGGGGCGGTGTCTCAGCATGTCGTGCTCCTCCTTCTCGGGCGAGTGGTCATCGGGTGACGGGGTCTCCGCTCAGGGCGAGCCGCTCGACGAGGGCTGCAGCGCGGACGCGGCCGGGATCGGACTGCAGGCGGGCCGCGACGCCCTGCATCCGTTCGTGCAACTGCGTGTCGGCGAGAAGCGACTCGACAGCGCCGAGCAGCTCCTCCTCGGCGAACGTGTACGTGGGCAGCCGTCTGCCGAAGCCGGTCTCGTGCACGCGCTGAGCGTTGTCGTACTGATCCCAGAACAACGGCAGCGCGATCATCGGCTTGCCGTAGTGGAAGCACTCCGTGGTCGTGTTGTTGCCCGCATGGGTGATCACGAGATCGACGTGCGGAAGGATCGCCGGCTGCGGCAGGTACTCGGCGCCCCACATGTTGTCGGCCAGCTCGAACTCGGTGTGCTGCGGCCCCTTCGAGACGACGAAGCGATGGGGTGAGCGCGACAGGACGTCGACGAGCCGCTTCATCAGCTCGACATCAGCCGAGCCGAGGCTCCCCAGCGAGAGGTAGATCAGCCCGCCGGTCTCGTGCTGGAGCTCGTCGGGCACCGTGAACGACTCCGTGACGTCTCGCACGCACGTGTCGATCCCATGCCACGTCGGCGCGAGGGGCGCGGATCGCTCGTAGTCGGCCTCCGCGGGATAGAGGTAGAGGCCGAGGTAGGACGACTCGTGGATGAACTCCCCCGCCGGAAGCGGTGGCGCACCCCGTTCCTCGCAGAACGCCGAGAAGGACCCATGGAGATCGCGGGTCTCGCGGAGATACTCGCTGCGAAAGGCGTCCCACTCCGAGCGGTCGTCGGCCGGGTATCCGGAGAACACGGGCGCGATCCCGGGATCCTTCAGCTCGAGCGGGTTGCACGAGACGACACGTGCCCACGGACGCCCCGAGGCGATGATCGCAGGGAAGGTGACGACGTTGTCCTCCACGATGACGTCGGGCTGGATCTCGTCGAAGATCTCGACGAGACGCTCGTCCACATAGCGGGCTCCGTCGCAGAGCGCCTCGAACGTCGGCGCAATGAACTCCGCGAGCTGGTCGAGCGTCGGCCTCCGGAACACGGGCGCCGTGTCACGGATGAAGTCCTTCCAGAACTGGCCGGGCTCCTCCTCCTGCTCGGGCGGCGGGCCCAGCCGCATGAGGCGCTCCTCGAAGCCCTGCGCCTCGAGACTGCCGGCGAACGACTCCTCGATGACGAACACGACGCGGTGGCCACGCTCGCGGAGCACCTGCCCGATCGCGACGCAATTGTTCGTGGGCCCGTACGCCCCCTCCGGGAAGAAGACGGTCGTGCAACTGTCTGGCATGCAACTCCTCGGTTCGTGATTGGGGCCGGCCGTCGGCGTCGGGCTGCCTCGGGTCAGGGCTGAAACCTAAAGATTTGATCCGGGTCGTGGGTGCGTGACGGGGAGGGACTGCGCCGATCAGCGCGGTCGAGCCGGTGCTCGTCAGTACCCGGAGGTACTGGCGAGTGACGTATCGGGCGCGATGCGATGTGCTCAGGCCCCCAGCCGCGGGTGCCCTCGACCCGGATCAAGCCTCGAATGTGGCGGGAGGCAGCGATCCCACAGCGCTCGCCGACGCGGCGCAGCGGGGGCTCCGACGCGGTAGCGTCGTGAC
>JAWOIV010000124.1:0-3413 GCA_046484465.1 Gaiellaceae bacterium | reverse complement strand
GGGCGCCGGGGGCGCTCTCGGTCGTCACCACGAAGCCGGGCTGGATCACGATTACGTGCTCGCGCTCCGACTGGTTGTCTCGATTGCACGAGTTATCCCAGCCACCAGGGGGCTGGACATCATGGATGATGATCCAGAACCGTGCGGTTCCGGCTGCTGTCGGCGTGCCGGAGATGAGGCCGCTCGACGTCAGCGTGAGACCAGGAGGAAGGGCACCGGCTGGGTTCTCCCACCAGTAGTTGTCACAGCCACCTTTCCCCGTGAGCTGCAGCGCGTACGGCTTTCCGACCTCGCCGCCCGGACAGACGAGCGCGGGATCGCTCGTCCCGGGGTGCGGACACGGCGCGGAGTCGTTGAAGCTGGCGGCGGGCACGGCCGAAGCGATGCCGAACGCGATCGTCGCCCCAAGCGTGAAGGAGACGAGAAGACGTGCTGCGGACGCGGGAAGAAGGCGGCGGGTCACGCGGCTGGTCACGGTAGCAAAGCGACCTGTCGAGAAATTGAGGAAGCTGTAAGGGCCGTCAGCGAACGCTCAGGACGACGAGCTCGGCCACGCAGACGGGCTTCTCGACGCCCTCGCACTCGACGGTCGCCTCGATCGTCGCGCGCTCGCCGAGCGCGACCTCCTCGACCGCGCGCACGCGGAAGCGCCCACGGACGCGGCTCCCGGACGGCACGGCCGCGGGGAAGCGCACGCGATCCGTGCCGTAGTTGACGGCCATCGTCCCACCGCCCGGAAGCACCTCGTAGAGCATCGGGACGCAGAGCGACAGCGTCAGGAAGCCGTGCGCGATCGTCCTCCCGAACGGCCCCTGCGCGGCGCGCTCGGGGTCCGTGTGGATCCACTGCGGATCGTCCGTCGCTGACGCGAACGCGTCGATCCGCTCCTGCGTGATGTCGATCCAGGACGTCGGTCCGAGATCGACGCCGACGAGGTCCGCGAGCCCGGTCACGCGGCCATCGCAGAGGCCGTACGGAGACGCTCCAGCGAGACGTCGCGCCCGAGCGCCTCCAGCGACTCGTACAGGCCGGGCGAGACGCGAGAACCGGTGACGGCGACACGGATCGGCAGGTACACGGTGCGCGGCTTCTCCCCGAGCTCGTCGCACAGGGTCTTGAGCGTCGCCTCGATCGCGTCCGCACTCCAGGGCTCCACGGCCCCCAGGGCCCGGGCTGTCTCTCCCAGGATGCGTGCGTCGAGCACGCTCGCGTCCGGCTCGACGTCGTGGAAGAGAAAGCCCGCAAAGCCCGGGAACTCCTCGAAGCGGCCGATCTTCTCCTGCACGATCGGCGCGGCGGCGCGCACGCCGTCCTCCGGCCACTCGATCCCGTGCTCGGAAAGGTAGGTGACGAGCCGGTCCGCGTACTCGCCCGGCGGGAGCGCGCGCAGGTAGACGCCGTTCATCCAGTCGAGCTTCGCGTAGTCGAAGGTGGCCGGGCTCGACCCGACGCGCTCGAGCGAGAAGCGCTCGACGAGCTCCTCGCGCGACATGACCGTCGTCTCGCCGTCCGGCGCCCAGCCGAGCAGTGCGAGGAAGTTCATGAGCGCCTCGGGCACGTAGCCGGCAGCGCGGAACTCGTCCACCGACACCGCGCCGTGGCGCTTCGAGAGCTTCCGCCCGTCCTCCCCGAAGACGCTCGGAACGTGCGCGTACAGCGGCGGCTCCGCCCCGAGCGCTCGCAGGACGACGATCTGCTTCGGGGTGTTCGAGACGTGGTCGTCGCCGCGGATGACGTGGGTGATGCCGTCGAGCCAGTCCTCGAGCGGCGAGGCGAAGTTGTAGGTCGGGCGACCGTCGGAGCGGACGAGCACGACGTCCTCGAGCTCCTCGCTCGGGAACTCGATGCGTCCCTTGATCGCGTCGTCCCAGCCCGTCACGCCCTCGTCCGGCATGCGGATGCGGATCGCGCCCTCGTCCTCGTAGGCCAATCCCTCGTCGAGCAGCCTGCTCGCCTCCTGCTGCGCGCGCTCCATGATGTCGAGCTGGAACGTCGTCTCGCCGTCCCACTCGACTCCCAGCCAGCGGAGCGAGCGCTCGATCTGCGCAACCGCCTCCTCGACCTCACGACTCGTGTCCGTGTTCTCGATCCGCAGCAGGCACTCGCCGCCGCGCCCACGGGCGAAGAGCCAGTTGAAGAGGAACGTGCGCACGCCCCCGATGTGGAGGAGGCCGGTGGGCGAGGGCGCCATGCGGACGCGGACGGACACGACGGGAGTGTAGGGGCGAGGTGGGCCTCGCCCCTACGATCCGCGAATGCTCTTCGGCGCCCACGTGTCCGCGGCAGGCGGGATCGCGAACGCGATCGACCGGGTCGAGGAGATCGGCGGCGACGCCGTTCAGGTCTTCACCCAGAGCCCGCGCATGTGGAAGCCGACTGCCCACGCCCCGGAGGAGCTCGCGCGCTTTCGCGCTCGCCGCGAGGAGGCCGGGGTCGTACAGGTCTCCTGCCACGCCCTCTACCTCGTGAACCTCGCGAGCCGTGATCCCGAGATCCGCGCGAAGTCCCTCGGCGCGCTACGGGCGACGATGGAGACCGCCCGCGCGCTCGCCGCCGACGCGGTCGTCTTCCATGTGGGCTCGCACCTCGGCTACGGCTTCGACGAGGCGGTCGAAGTCCTGGCGCCCTCGCTCGTGGAGCTGCTCGAGCTGGCGACCGAGGACCTCTGGCTCTGCGTGGAGAACACCGCGGGCGCAGGCGGGACGATCGGGCGCTCCGTCGCCGAGCTCGCGGCGCTCTGTGACGCCGCCGGCGGCCATCCGCGTCTCGGGATCTGCCTCGACTCGTGCCACTGGTGGGCGTCGGGCGTCGACGTCTCCGCTCCCGCTGCCCTCGACGCGGCGCTCGCCGAGCTGGATTCGCAGGTCGGGCTCGACCGCCTCCGCGTCCTCCACGTCAACGACTCACAGACTCCACTCGGCTCGAACCGCGACCGCCACGACCGGGTCGGCGACGGGCTGATCGGGGATGGCCTCGCGACCTTCCTCGGGCACCCTGCCTTCCATGGCCTTCCCGCGATCACCGAGACCTGGGAGGACGCGGGGAGCGACACGGAAGACCTCGACCGCATGCGAGCTCTCCACCGCAAGGGCCGGCGGCGCTGGCTCCGGCGGAGACGCCTCAGTCCGTGATCGTGGCGAAGACGCGGAACGTCGCGCGCTCGCGCGGGAGCTCGTGGAACTCGGGGTTCCTGCAGCCGAGCTCGTCCGCGCGTTGCGCATAGGTCTCGAGAACCTCCGTCTCGCACATCGGCAGGGGCGCGCGGCGGGCGCGGACTGCCCCGAACCCACTACGGGTCGCCTCGGCGGCCTGTCCCCAGGGTCTCGGGATCATCCATCACCTTCCGAAGCGCGGGCAACGCCGGCGCCGCGTAGGCCCCGAGCTTACCCAGTTCCCACGCCGCCCGGCTTTGC
>JAWOIV010000066.1:0-15601 GCA_046484465.1 Gaiellaceae bacterium | reverse complement strand
GCGAGGAGTTCGCGATCGTGCTGCCGGAGACGAGCGGCGACGAGGCGCAGGCGCTCGACGATCGCCTCCGGCAGATGGTCGCCGTCACGGCCTTCACGCACGTCGGCCGGGTCATGTTCTCCTCGGGCCTCGTGCAATGGCGAGCCGACGAGACACCGGAGTCGCTCGACGCCCGCGCGTCGGCGTGCGTGAACGCGGCCAAGCAGTCCCAGAAGAACCGCCTCGTGACCGATCTGCCCTGACCGGTGTGGGTGGGGTCAGACCCGTGGGGGTCTGACCCCGTATCTCACTCCTCGTCGGCGGGCGTCTCGAGCTCGGCGGCGTCGCCGTCGACGGCAGGCTCGTCGCCGAACGGGAACCCGAGGCCGTCGAGGTCGAACCCGTCGCCCTCGCCGATCTCCTCGAGCGCCGCGAGCAACTCGGCCTCGGCTTCGGGCCGCGTGAACGTGACCGGGAGTGGCTCGGTCGGCTCGATGGTGATCTGCCGATACTGCCTGAGCCCGGTCGCTGCAGGGATCAGCTTGCCGATGATGACGTTCTCCTTCAGACCCAGGAGGTGGTCGACCTTGCCCTCGATGGCGGCGTCCGTGAGCACCTTCGTCGTCTCCTGGAAGGAGGCGGCGGAGAGGAAGGACTCCGTTGCGAGCGAGGCCTTCGTGATGCCGAGGATGATCTGCTCGAACGTCGCCAGCTCACCCTTCTCCTTCTTGACGCGCGCGTTCTCGCGCTCCAGGACGATGCGGTCGACCAGCTGTCCGGGCAGGAGCTCGGTGTCACCGTTCGTCTCGACGCGCACCTTCTTCAGCATCTGCCGAACGATCAGCTCGATGTGCTTGTCGTGGATCTCGACGCCCTGCGACTTGTAGACCTTCTGCACCTCGCCCACGAGGTAGAGCTCGGTCGAGGTCGCACCCTTGAGCCGGAGCAGGTCGCCCGGGTTGAGCGAGCCCTCGTTCAGAGCGTCTCCGGCCTCGACCATCTGGCCGTCGACGACCCGGAACCTCGTTCTCCGCGGGAATGCGTGCTCCTCGGGATCGGGGAGCTCGCCGTCGGCGTCGAGCGCCGTCGGGACGATCCGAGCCTTGATCGCCCGCTCGGCCTCCTCGATCTCGACCTTGCCGGCGACGCCCGCGAGCGTGCCCGCGCCCTTCGGGTTGCGCGCCTCGAAGATCTCGACGACGCGCGGAAGGCCGTGAGTGATGTCCTCACCCGCAACGCCTCCGGTGTGGAAGGTGCGCATGGTCAGCTGCGTGCCGGGCTCGCCGATCGACTGTGCCGCGATGATGCCGACCGCGTCTCCGATCTCGGTGAGGCTACCGGTCGCGAGGAACGTGCCGTAGCAGCGGCGGCAGAGCCCGTACTCGCTGCGGCACTTCAGCACGGAGCGCACGGGGATCGTCGCCGTATCGGCGTACTCGCCGAACTCCTCGACGAGGCGGCGAAGGGCGCTCATCGCGATCTCCTCACCGGCCTCGATCAGGACCGTCTTCCCGGGCTTGCCGTCCTTGATCGGCTTGTGGACGTCCACAGCCGCGACCCGCCCTGCGACGCTCTTGTTCGGAGCGCCGTCGAGGATGAGCGCGAGGTCGACGTGCTCGTCCGTCCCGCAGTCCTCCTCGCGGACGATGACGTCCTGCGACACGTCGACGAGCCTGCGTGTGAGGTATCCGGAGTCGGCCGTGCGCAGCGCCGTATCCGCGAGCCCTTTCCGCGCACCGTGTGTCGAGATGAAGTACTCGAGCACGGTCAGACCCTCCATGAAGTTGGCCTTGATGGGGCGGGAGATGATCTGCCCCTTCGGGTCGGCCATGAGACCGCGCATCCCGGCGAGCTGGCGGATCTGGTTGAAGGATCCGCGGGCACCGGAGTTGGCCATCATGAAGATCGGGTTCGTCTCGGAGAGGTTGTCCATCATCCGGTCCGCGACCTCGTTCGTGGCCTCGGTCCAGGTGGCGATGACGCGCTCGTCGCGCTCGTCCTCGGTCATCAGGCCGCGGTCGTACTCACGGCCGACCTTCGCGACCTCGTCCTCGTACCGGGCGAGGATCTCCTCCTTGTCGCCGGGGATCACGATGTCGTTCTTCGAGATCGTGATCCCTGCGCGGGTCGCCGCCCGGAACGTGAGGGTCTTGATGACGTCGAGAGCGGCCGCGATGGTGTTCGGCCCGTACTGCACGACGAGGTCGCCGATGAACGTGTCCAGCTCGCGCTTCGTGAGCGTGCGGTTCACGAACGTGTGATCCTGGAAGTCGCCGCCGGTCGCCTGGTCGAGCGCGTTCTCCACCTCGACGTTGAAGAGGACACGGCCGGGCGTGGTGACGTACCGCTCCTCGCCCCACATGAACACGATCGGGTCCTGCACGCGGAGCTGGCCCGCGTCGAGCGCGAACTGCACGTCGTCCTCGGCTCGGTATCGCTTCAGGCCCTTCAGGCCGAGCTCCTTCGCCACGTCCTCGGCCGACATCCCGTTCAGGTCGTGCGGGCTGTACGTGAGGAAGTACGCACCGAGGACCATGTCCTGGCTCGGTGTCGCCAGCGGGCGACCGCTCGCCGGCGAGAGGATGTTGTTCGCGGACAGCATGAGGACGCGTGCCTCCGCCTGCGCCTCTGCGGAGAGCGGCAGGTGGACCGCCATCTGGTCACCGTCGAAGTCCGCATTGAACGCGTGGCAGACGAGCGGGTGCACCTGGATGGCCTTCCCTTCCACGAGCACCGGCTCGAACGCCTGGATGCCGAGCCTATGCAGAGTCGGTGCGCGGTTCAGCAGCACCGGGTGCTCGGCGATGACCTCCTCGAGGACGTCCCAGACCTCGGGGATCATCGACTCGACCATCTTCTTCGCCGCCTTGATGTTCTGGACGGCCTTGCGCTCGACGAGGCGGCTCATGATGAACGGCTTGAACAGCTCGAGGGCCATGAGCTTCGGCAAGCCGCACTGGTGCAGCTTGAGGTTCGGCCCGGCGACGATCACCGACCGCCCCGAGTAGTCCACGCGCTTGCCGAGCAGGTTCTGGCGGAACCGCCCCTGCTTGCCCTTGAGCATGTCGGACAGCGACTTCAGCGCCCGGTTGCCCGGGCCCGTCACGGCGCGGCCGCGGCGACCGTTGTCGAACAGCGCGTCGACGGCCTCCTGCAGCATGCGCTTCTCGTTGTTCACGATGATCTCGGGCGCGCCCAGGTCGAGCAGCCGCTTGAGCCGGTTGTTCCGGTTGATCACACGGCGGTAGAGGTCGTTCAGGTCGCTCGTCGCGAACCGGCCGCCGTCGAGCTGGACCATCGGGCGCAGCTCCGGCGGAATCACGGGCACGGCCTCGAGGATCATCCACTCGGGCTTGTTCCCGGACTTGATGAACGCCTCGACGACCTTCAGCCGCTTGATGGCGCGCTGCTGCTTCTGCCCCTTGCTCGTCTTGATCGTGTCGCGCAGCAGGAGCGACTCCGCCTCGAGGTCGAGGTCGCGCAGAAGATCGCGCACGGCCTCGGCGCCCATGCCGCCACGGAAGTACACGCCGAAGCCGTAGGGAGAGCCGAAGCGGTCCTTGAGCTCGCGGAAGATCTGCTCGTCGCCGACGATCATCTTCGGCTCCAGCTCCTTGAAGAGGAGCCAGGTCTGCTCGAGCCGGTGGACGGCATCGACCGCCGCCTCCCGCGTGTCCTCGCGGCGGACCTCGATGTCCGCGACCATCTCGCGCACCTTCAGCGCCCACTGCCCGATCGCGTCGAGGTCCTCCTTGCGGGTGCCCTCGACGAGGCAGAGGTCGTAGGCGACCTCGCGGACGACGGCCGGATCGGTGTCCGGCTCGACGGACCCGAGAAGGTCTGCGAGCAGGCCGTTGCCGACCAGGCGAGCCCGGTCGAGGTTCTTCGCATCGACCGACTCGACGAGGGCGGCGTCCTCGTCGGTGAGCTCGCCACCGTCCAGGAGCGCCTCCTGGACGCGCTTCAGGTGCTTGGTGATGGCGCCCTTCTTGGATCCGGAGGCCTTCTCGAGCTCCGCGCGGAGCGGGGCGAGCGCGGCCTGGATCTGCGTGGCCGCCGCGGCGACGGACTCGACCTCGCGGGGAGCGAGCTTGCGATCGTCGCGGGTCGCGGACTGCCGCACGAGCTCGCGGATCTTGCGGGGATCCTCGCTCGTGATCGTCTTCGCCAGCTGGACGAACACCTTGCCCGCGAGCGCCCTGATGTCCTCGAGCGCCGGAATGACGGCTTCCTCGGCCCAGTTCGACAGTCCCCGGGCCCAGAAGTCGTCGTCCTCGTCGAAGTTCTTGTCCTTGCCGGTCGTGAAGTACCCCCGGCGGCGCGCAAGGCGGTCGTCGAGGGCCGAGAGCGCCTCGTCGCGATCGAGGTAGACGCGCTCGGTCTCGCCCGCCACCTTGTCCTCGAGGTCGGCCAGGTCCGCCTGCCGCTGCTCGCGGTCGACCGAGGTCACGATCGACGCCGCGAAGTACAGGACCTTCTCGAGCTCGCGGGGCGCGATGTCGAGGAGGTACCCGATACGGCTCGGAACGCCCTTGAAGAACCAGATGTGCGAGACGGGTGCCGCGAGGTCGATGTGCCCCATGCGCTCGCGACGCACCTTCTGCCGCGTCACCTCGACACCGCAGCGCTCGCAGATGATGCCCTTGTAGCGAACGCGCTTGTACTTGCCGCAGTAGCACTCCCAGTCCTTCGTCGGACCGAAGATGCGCTCGCAGAAGAGCCCGTCACGCTCGGGCTTGAGCGTGCGGTAGTTGATCGTCTCCGGCTTGGTGACCTCGCCGGACGACCAGTCGCGGATCTGCTTCGACGATGCGAGGCCGATCCGGATCGAGTCGAAGTCGTTGATGTCGGGACCGCGTCTTCCGGGTTCCATCAGGCCGTCTCGTTCCTCTCTGTCAGTGCGTCAGTTCGCTCGGTCACTCTTCGCTCTCGACGTCGGCGAGCTCGCCGACCTCGAGCTCCACCGGAGACTCCTCGGTGAGGAGCTCCTCGTCCGCAGCAACCACGAGCTCGCCCGTCTCGCCGTCGCTCTCGGCGCCCTCCTCGACCTCTTCGGCCGTCGGCTCGCGGGCAGCTGCCCGCAGCGAGCCCGGAGAGAGATCGATGCCGAGCTCCTCGGCCGCGCGCAGGAGCTCGTCGTCCTCCTCGCGCACCTCGACCTCGCGGCCCTCGTCCGAGAGCACCTGGACGTCGAGCGCCAGGGACTGCATCTCCTTCAGCAGCACCTTGAACGACTCGGGGATGGACGGCTCGGCGATGTTCTCGCCCTTGACGATCGCCTCGTACGCCTTGACGCGCCCGATCGTGTCGTCGGACTTGATCGTGAGCATCTCCTGGAGGGTGTAGGCGGCGCCGTACGCTTCGAGCGCCCAGACCTCCATCTCGCCGAAGCGCTGGCCGCCGAACTGGGCCTTGCCGCCCAGGGGCTGCTGCGTCACGAGCGAGTACGGGCCCGTCGAGCGGGCGTGGATCTTGTCGTCCACCAGGTGGAGCAGCTTCAGGATGTACATGAAGCCGACCGTCACCCGCTGGGTGAAGGGCTCGCCCGACTTGCCGTCGTAGAGCGTCACCTTCCCGGAGCAGCGCGTGCCCCGCTGGCTCGACTCGTCGACGCGCATCGGCACGCCGCCGTCGGCGGCCGTCGCGAGCTCGACGAGAGCGTCGTCCACGTCCTCCTTCGTCGCGCCGTCGAAGACCGGGGTCGCCACGGCGCGTGGGTCGGGCGCGTTGATCGGTGCGCGGGGGTTCACCGGGTCGCCGTCCGCGAACACGCCGTGCGCGGCAGCCCATCCGAGATGCGTCTCGAGAATCTGCCCGATGTTCATCCGGCTCGGAACGCCGAGTGGGTTCAGCACGACGTCGACGGCGCGACCGTCCTCGAGGAACGGCATGTCCTCCTCGGGGACGATCTTCGCGATGACGCCCTTGTTGCCGTGCCGCCCGGCGAGCTTGTCGCCCTCGGCGATCTTCCGCTTCTTCGCGACGAAGACGCGCACGAGCTCGTTCACGCCCGGCGGCAGGTCGTCGCCGGCGTCACGGGAGAACGTCTTGACGCCGATGACCTTCCCGCCTTCCCCGTGCGGGACCTTGAGCGACGTGTCGCGGACCTCGCGGGCCTTCTCCTTGAAGATCGCGCGAATGAGCTTCTCCTCCGCGGTGAGCTCCGTCTCGCCCTTGGGCGTGACCTTGCCCACGAGCAGATCGCCGGAGCCGACCTCGGCGCCGATGCGGACGACGCCGCGCTCGTCGAGGTTCGCGAGCGACTCTTCAGAGCGGTTCGGAATGTCGCGCGTGATCTCCTCGTCGCCCAGCTTCGTCGACCGCGCGTCGATCTCGTACTCGTGGATGTGGATCGAGCTGAGAACGTCGTCCCGGACGAGACGCTCGGAGATGACGATCGCGTCCTCGAAGTTGTAGCCCTCCCACGGCATGAACGCCACGAGCAGGTTCGCTCCGAGCGCGAGCTCGCCACCATCCGTCGAGCTGCCGTCGGCGAGCACTTCGCCCTTCTTGATCTTCTCGCCCAGGCGGACGACGGGCTTCTGGTGGATGAGCGTGCCCTGGTTCGAGCGCATGAACTTCGTGAGCGAGTACTCCTCGCGGGTTCCGCGACCCTCGACCACGATGCGCTCCGCATCGACGTCGACCACGGCCCCGTCGCTTCGCGAGAGCACGACATCGCCGGTGTCGACCGCCGCCCGGAACTCGAGCCCGGTCCCGACCAGCGGCGCCTGCGGGATCATGAGCGGCACCGCCTGCCGCTGCATGTTCGCCCCCATGAGCGCGCGATTTGCGTCGTTGTGCTCGAGGAACGGGATGAGGGCCGTGGCGACCGAGACGATCTGCGCCGGAGAGACGTCCATGTACTCGACGTCCTTCGGCGAGACGACGACCGCCTCTCCCTCCCGGGATCGGCAGAGCACCTGCTCGTTGAGGAACTTCCCGGTCTTCGGATCGACGGGCTCCGAGGCCTGCGCGATCGTGAACTGGCGCTCCTCGGCGGCGTCGAGGTAGATGATCTCGTCGCCCACCTTCCCGCCCTTCACGACCCGGTACGGCGTCTGGATGAAGCCGAACTCGGAGACGGTGGCGAACGAGGCGAGCGACCCGATGAGGCCGATGTTCGGGCCTTCGGGCGTCTCGATCGGGCACATGCGCCCGTAGTGGGTCGGATGCACGTCGCGCACCTCGATCGGGGCGCGCTCGCGCGTCAGGCCTCCCGCGCCGAGCGCCGAGAGGCGCCGGCGGTGGGTGAGGCCCGCGAGCGTGTTGGTCTGATCCATGAACTGCGAGAGCTGCGAGGAGCCGAAGAACTCCTTCAGCGCCGCGACCACGGGCCGGATGTTGATGATGGTCTGCGGCGTGATGGTGTCCACGTCCTCCGTCGTCATCCGCTCGCGGACGACGCGCTCCATCCGGTAGAGGCCGACCCGGAACGCCTCCTGGATCAGCTCGCCGGTCGTGCGGAGCCGGCGGTTGCCGAAGTCCTCGTACTCGTCGAGCTCGGCGCGGACGGGGTCACGGGAGAGCTGCACCGCCTCGGCGGCGTAGTCCTTGGCCTCCTCGGGCACGCCGAGGAGCTCGGGAAGGCTGACGAGCCTCCGCACGAGCGCCACGATGTCCTCCGTCGTCAGGACGCGGACGTCCTCGGGAACGCCGACGCCGAGGCGCTGGTTCAGCTTGTAGCGACCCACCTTCGTCAGGTCGTAGCGCTTCGAGTCGAAGAACAGCGAGCGCAGGAGGTTCCGTGCGTTGTCGAGCGTCGGCGGCTCTCCCGGGCGCTGCTTCTTGAACACCTCGATGAGAGCCTCCTCCTCCCGCGTGGAAGGATCCTTCTCGAGCGTCTTGGCGATGAAGTGCGAGCCGTCGAAGAGCGCGAGAATCGCCTCGTTCGTGCTCGTGTCGAGCTGGAAGCCCGTCGTGGGGTCCTCGGCGGGGAGCGCCCGCAGGAGCGTCGTGATCGGCAGCTTCCGCTTCCGATCGATGCGCGCGAAGACGATGCCCTTCTTGTCGACCTCGACCTCGAGCCACGAGCCGCGGGACGGCATCAGGTTCGCGGTGAAGACCTGCTTCGTCGCGTCCTTGGGCTCCATGAGGTAGGCGCCGGGACTGCGCACGAGCTGCGTGACGATGACGCGCTCGGTTCCGTTGATGATGAACGTGCCGGTGGTCGTCATCATCGGGAAGTCGCCCATGAAGACCCGCTGCTCGCGGATCTCGCCGGTCTCCTTGTTGACGAATCGGACCGTGATCGTGAGCGGGGCCTGGTAGGTCAGGTCCTTCTCACGGCACTCCTGGATCGTGAACTGCGGCTCCCCGAACTCGTAGTCCGCGAACTCCACGGCGAGCGTGCCCGTGTAGTCCTCGATCGGCGAGATGTCGTCGATCGTCTCGCGCAGGCCGTCCTCCATGAACCAGCGAAAGGAGGCCTTCTGGATGTCGATGAGATCGGGGAGGTCAAGGACGTGCTTCAGGCGCGAAAAGCTCTTGCGCGCGCGCGGCGCGACAGCGACGCTGCTCAACGTTGGAAAGCCTCCCTTGATACGTGCAGGGTTGAAACGGGCAGGTTTGGACGGGCGGGGCCTCGGCGGAACCTCGGAGGATAGCGCACGAGAGCAGTCCACCGCAAACCACGAGGGCTGCGATCGACTACCGCGGGCAAGGATAGCGGATGGCGCAAGCGCGCCGGCGGAGATAGGCGGGCGAGCCGCTTGAGCGGCTCGCCGTCCCATCCGTCCGCGTGGCGGGACGCTTCAGCGTTCCGCCAGCCGTCCGCGTGGCGGGACGCTTCAGCGTTCCGCCAGCCTTGCTGGCCTGCCTCTACTTCAGCTCGACGCTCGCGCCGGCCTCTTCCAGCTGGGCCTTGATCGACTCGGCTTCCTCCTTCGCCGCGCCTTCCTTGACCGCGCCAGGAGCGCCGTCGACGAGGTCCTTTGCCTCCTTGAGGCCGAGCCCGGTCACCGCGCGTACGACCTTGATCACCTGGATCTTCTTGTCGCCATGGCCCGTGAGCACGACGTCGAACGAGTCCTTCTCCTCCGCGGCGGCAGCACCGTCGCCGCCCGCGGGGGCCGCCGCGGCCACGGCAACCGGAGCGGCGGCGGTCACGCCCCACTCCTCCTCGATCGAGTTCTTGAGCTCGACGAGCTCGAGCACCGTCATCTTCCCGAGCGTGTCGAGGATCTCCTTGACGTCAGTGGCCATCTCACTCCTCCTCTTGTGGTGCCTGAGCTTCAGGCTGATCCGATTCTTCGTCTTGTTCCGGGGCGCCAGATTCGGCTGAGGCCGAATCTGGCGGTGTGTGTTCATCTGCGACTTCCGCGACCGAGACGGGCTCCTCGCCCGACACCTCGGCCTCGACTTCGACCGACGCTTCGATCGGCGGGGCTGCCTCCGTCTCGACCGGCGCTTCGGCCGGCGGGGCGGCGACCTCGCCCTGCTCCTCGAGCTGCGTGATGCGGGCGTCGATCAGCCCGTGCAGGTCACGGAGCGGCGCCGAGACGAGAGCGAGAAGCTGCGTCAGCGGTGCGACGATCGCCCCGACGAGCTGCCCGCGCAGGACGTCGACGGGCGGGAGCGTCGCGAGCTGCGAGATCTCGTCGCCCGAGAGCGACCGGCCCTCGAGGATCCCACCCCGGAGCGAGAGGACGTTCGTCTCCTTCGCGGTCGCCGCCAGCGCCTTGGCAACGGCAGCGGGATCGCCGTCCGACTCGATGAACGCGATCGCCGTCGGGCCCTCGAGCATGACGAGGAGCGACTCGGCCCCCGCCAGCTCCGCGGCACGCCGGGTGAGGGTGTTCTTGACGATGCGGAACCGCGCCCCGTGTCGCAGGAGCTCGTCACGCAGCGCCTCGAGCTGCTTGTTCGTGAGCCCGCGGTAGTCGGCGACGATCAGCGTCTCCGCGGAGCCGAGCTGGTCGGCCAGCTCGGCGACGATCCGTTCCTTGTCCGTCTTCAGCACGTCATCTCCTCCGAAAATCCCCTCCGAGAACGACTCGACCCGCTCGAGGCGGGTCCGTTCGTCGGCGACGTGCCGGGAAGAACCTGCCTCGGCTGGGCCTCTGCCCCGATCGTTCCGACCGGGGCTGCCAGCGGTCTTTGGCGGGTGGGGTCGTGGTTACGCGGGAACTGTAGCTTCCTCCAACTCCTCGACGATGTCGCGGGTCTTCGCGGAGTCGACGTGAATCCCGGGGCCCATCGTCGTCGCGAGCGTGATCTGCTTGATGTACCGCCCCTTCGCAGCCGACGGCTTCGCGCGAACGATCTCCTCCACGAGCGCGGCGTAGTTCTCGAGCAGAGCGCGCTCGTCGAAGCTCTTCTTCCCGATCGGGAGGTGGACGTTCGCGCCGCGGTCGGTGCGGTACTCGAGCTTCCCGGCCTTCGCATCCGTGACGGCCTTGCCCACGTCGAACGTGACGGTGCCCGCCTTCGGGTTCGGCATGAGGCCGCGGGGGCCGAGCACGCGGCCGAGCTTGCCGACCACGCCCATCTGATCCGGCGTCGCGATCGCGACGTCGAAGTCGACGAACCCCTCCTCGATCCGGGAGGCAAGATCGGCCGAGCCGACGACGTCGGCACCGGCATCCTCTGCCTCACGCGCCTTCTCGCCCTCAGCGAACACGGCGATCCGCACGTCCTTTCCGGTGCCGTGCGGGAGCATGATCGTCCCCCGGAGCTGCTGGTCGGCATGCCGCACGTTGAGCCCCAGTCGGAAGTGCGCCTCGACCGTCTCGTCGAAACGCGCGCTCTCGGCGCTCTTGAGCAGGCGCACGGCCTCGAGGGGCGAGTACGCCCGCTCGCGATCGATCTGCTCGCGGGCAGCGCGATATCGCTTTCCCGGGGCAGTCATTCCGTCTCCACTCCCATGGAGCGCGCCGTTCCGGCGATGACCTTCATGGCCTCCTCGACGTCGCGCGCGTTCAGATCGGACATCTTCGTCTCGGCGATCGACCGAAGCTGCGCCCGCGTGAGCGTCCCGACCTTGATCCGGTTCGGCTCCCCCGACCCCGTCTCGATCCCGAGCGCCTCCTTGATGAGGACGGCGGCGGGTGGCGTCTTCGTGATGAACGTGAAGGAGCGGTCCTCGAAGACGGTGATCTCGACGGGAATGATGCGACCGTTCTCCTGCGCGGTCTGCGCGTTGAACGCCTTGCAGAACTCCATGATGTTGACGCCGTGCTGGCCGAGCGCAGGCCCCACGGGCGGCGCAGGGTTGGCCTGCCCGCCGGGGATCTGCAACTTGATGAGTGTCAGAACTTTCTTTGCCATGGCTGGCTAGTGCGCAAGAACGCAATCCGCTCGCGCGGACTCCGTTCGCCCGAAGATCCCTGAGGGCGTCCGCTTCGCGGCCGCTGAGTTTGTGGTTTCCACTTCAGACTCCTAGTCGATCTTCTTCACCTGGTCGAACCCGAGCTCCACCGGCACCTGGCGCTCGAAGATGTCGACGAGCACCTTCAGCTTCTGCTGATCGGCATTGACGTCGACGATCTCGCCGTCGAAGTCGGAGAGCGGCCCGGAGGTTACCTTCACCGACTCGCCGAGGGCGAACTCGACCTGCGCTCTCGCCTGCCCCGCAGCCGGGACGCCGTGATGGAGGATGCGGTCGACCTCGGGCTGCGACAGCGGCACGGGCTTCGCGCCTGCGCCGACGAAGCCGGTGACGCCCGGCGTGCCCTTGACGACCGTCCACGCCTCGTCGGACATGTTCATGTTCACGAGGACGTATCCCGGGAGCACGCGCTTCTCCGTCTGCACCTTCTGGCCGTCCTTCGTCTCGATCACCTGCTCCGTTGGGACGACCACCCGCCGGAACGCGGGCTGCTGGTTCAGCGAGACGATCCGGTGCTCGAGGTTGGTCTTCACCTTGTTCTCGTGCCCGGAGTAGGTGTTGATGACATACCACTGGAACACTGTTGGCTCCTAGCGCGCCAGAGCGAGATCGGCGAGAGCCGATCCCGCTCGCGCGGAGATCCCTGAAGGCGGCCGCTTTGCGGCCGCGGTGTGTGCGGTGTTGAGCTCCATTGCTCGCAGTTGGCTCCCTAGAGAATCACGCGGTCGACGATCGGACGGATGATCTGGTCGATGCCCCACAGGTACGCCCCGACGATCGCGCAGGCGACGATGACGACGACGACACCCTGAAATGTCTGGCGGCGATTCGGCCAGTCGACCTTGCGCAGCTCGGCGGCCGACTCGCGGACGAACTGCCCGCGACGTTGCTCGGCCTTGCGCCCCGTCTGCTGCTTGACGGGCTGCTGCGATGGGCGAGCCTGTGCCTGGCGTCCGCGACGCCCGCTGGCCGCGCCGTCACCGGCCGCGGCTCGCGCCGCCCGGCGCTGCCTGCGCGTCTCACGTGCCACCGCAGCTACCTCGTCTCGCGGTGTGGCGTGTGACGCCCACACCAGCGGCAGTACTTCCGGAACTCGACCCGGTCAGGGGAGTTCCGCTTGGATTTCTGGGTTTGGTAGTTGCGCCGCTTGCACTCGGTGCAGGCGAGGGTGATCGCGACTCGTACTCCGGTGGCCATTGTGAATTCTCGTTGTGGTCGGGTGCTTCAAAGGTGCGAGTAGCGGCGGCAGGACTCGAACCTGCGACACGCGGATTATGATTCCGCTGCTCTAACCAACTGAGCTACGCCGCCGCGCGCGGAGGAGTGTAGCAGGGGCGCGCAGGCGTTTTGCTGCGCAAGGCGCACGTCTCCCTTGTCTCACACTCACCGGAATTCCGCAACCGCGGTCACCGACCCGTCACCGGATCGTGCCAGCCGGTCGACGCCATAGGATCGCGCCGTGATCCGGATCCCCCCACAGCGCGGAGGCTGGCTCGAGGTCATCTGCGGCCCCATGTTCAGCGGCAAGAGCGAGGAGATGATCCGCAGGTTGCGTCGCGCCGAGATCGCCGGGCAACGCGTCGTCATCTTCAAGCCGCGCGTCGACGACCGCTACGACGCGGCCGACGTGGTCAGCCATGCGGGCGCGCGGATGCGTGCGGTTCCGGTGTCGTCGGTCGCGGAGATGGCCTCCCGTGCGCAGGGGCACGACGTGGTCGGGATCGACGAGGTGCAGTTCTTCGAGACCGGGGTGGTGCCCGCCGCCCTGGCCCTCGCCGACGGGGGCGTCCGCGTCGTCGCGGCCGGCCTCGACCAGGACTTCCGCCGCCTCCCGTTCGGCCCGATGCCGGAGCTCATGGCGCACGCCGAGTTCGTGGACAAGCTGCAGGCTGTCTGCCACCGCTGCGGCGGGACGGCGACGACGACGCAGCGGCTGATCGACGGGCGCGCCGCGCCCTACGCGGGCGAGACCGTCCTCGTCGGAGCCGCCGAGGCGTACGAGGCGCGCTGCCGCGGCTGTCACGAGCCCGGGGCCGACGCGCTTTCGGCCTCGGCGGCCGCGTAGCTATCGCCGGCGCGCGAGCGCGAGTGCGAAGTCGTCCGCACGGTCGGCCCACCAGGCCTCGAGCCGCAACCCGGCGGCCGTCAGCTCACGGGAGACGCCCTCGGGCCGGAACTTCGCGCTGATCTCGAGCCGGAGCGGCTCCCCTCGGTCGAGCGTGAGCTCGACCTCGAGCCCGCGGACGGCGACGACGTGCGCGACCCGGGCGCGGAACCCGATGTCCATCCACTCGTGCTCGGTGTCCCACCGGGCCGCGTACTCCAGCAAGTCCTGGCGAAAGCCGGCAGCGAGCTCCCGGTTCACCGCCTCGAGCCCGTTCCGCAGGAACGCCTCGGTCACGCCCTGCGCGTCGTTGTACGCCGCCTCGATCCGCTCCGGTGCCTTCACGAGGTCCACGCCGAGCAGGAGCGCGTCGCCCGGGCCGAGCGCAGCGGCGATCGATGCGAGCAGACCGGCGCGCCGCTCCTCGTCGAGGTTGCCGATGGTGCCCCCGAGGAAGGCGACGATGCGAGGCCCGCCGGGCGGGAACGCGCCGAGATGGCGCTCGAAGTCCGCGACCAGGGCGTGGACGCCGATCGAGGGGTAGCGCTCGGCGATCGCGAGCGCGCTCGCGCGCAGCACCTCCTCGCTCACGTCCAGCGGCATGAAACACTCGAGCGTCCCCCCGGCCGCGAGCGCGTCGAGAAGGAGACGCGTCTTCGTCGAGGTGCCGGAGCCGAGCTCGACGAGCGTGCGCGCCTGCGTCCGGGCCGCGATCTCGGTCGCCCGCTCCTCGAGGATCTCGTGCTCGCGGCGGGTGGGGTAGTACTCGGGGAGGCGGGTGATCTGGTCGAAGAGAAGCGACCCTCGCTCGTCGTAGAGCCAGACCGGCGGGATCGACTTCGGGCGCTCGCGCAGGCCCCAGAAGGTCGCATCGTGGAGCGCGGAGCGGCGATCCTCCTCGTCGAAGAGCCGCTCGACGCGGACACGGGACTCCGTGCTCGTCGTCGAGCTATGCATCGCGAGCACACCTGATGCCGGAGAAGATCTGCCGCCGCTGCGGGTAGTCCCAGTTCCGGAAGGTCGGCCGGGAGACGACGGGGTCGGTCGCCCAGCTGCCTCCGCGCAGGACGCGGTAGTCGTCACCGAAGAAGACCTCGGAGTACTCGGCGTACGGGAAGGCGCGAAATCCCGGATAGCCCTCGAACGTCGACGACGTCCACTGCCAGACCGCGCCCGAGAGGTGCTCGAGCTCGCCCGGCACGGCGCGCGCGGCCACCTCCCACTCCACCTCGGTGGGTAGCCGTTTCCCGGCCCAGCGCGCGTACGCGTCGGCCTCGTGCCAGGAGACGTGCTGGACGGGCTCAGCGGGCGGGAGCGGCTCGACGGCGTCGAAGCGCCGCCGGCGGCGCCCGGGACCGTCGCCCTCCCAGAAGAGCGGCTTCGTCGCCCCCTCCTCCTGCAACCAGACCCACCCCGCGTCGCTCCAGGCAGCCCGGTCGCGATACCCGCCGGCGTCCAGGAACGCCTCGTAGGCGGCGTTCGTGACGAGCGCACGGTCGATCCGGAACGGCGCCAGGGAGACCTCGTGCGCGGGGCGCTCGTTGTCGTACGCCCACGGCTCGTCGCCGGTGCCGACGACAGACGTCCCGCCCGGAACGAGGAGCTCGCCCTCCGCGCACACCTCGGGGGGCCGGCCGGGAACCGGCCCGGGCAGCTCGCCGAGCTGCAGGGTCTGCGTCATGGTCTCGACGTGCTGGAGCTCGTGCTGGGTGACGAGGCCGACGACGAAGCCGCCCGCGAGGAGAGGCTCGCGCTCGTCGAGGTCGAGGCCGTCGAGCAGCGAGAGGACGCGCCTCCGGACATCGGCCCGGAACTCCCGGGCCGCGGCCGGCGAGAGAATGGGCAGCTCTCCCCGCTCGTTGCGCGCATGGGCGAAGGCGTCGTAGACGTCGTCGTGCTCCGCGTGCGAGGGCGGCTCTCCACCGAGCGTCCGCAGCAGCCACAGCTCCTCGAAGTACCCGATGTGCGCGTAGTCCCACACGAGGGGGGACATGAGCGGGGAGATCTGGCGGGTCAGCTCCCCGTCGGAGAGCGGCGCGAGCAGCGCCTCCGTGCGCTGCCGCGCCCGTTCGAGCTCGGCGGCGTGCGAAGAGAGGTACGAGGCGACGCTCATGCGAAGCCGTGTACCCCGATCGGACGAACGTTGAACTGCCCACCGTCCGGGATCCAGGCGTTCCCGCGCGCCGCAC
>JAWOIV010000052.1:0-18659 GCA_046484465.1 Gaiellaceae bacterium | reverse complement strand
CCATGTAGGTGTGCCCCCAGGCCTCGTACGCGTACACGAACGGGCACCCCATGCGGACGCACGCCCCGGGGTGGACGACCTTCTCGCAGTGCACCTCGCAGCGCCGACACTCGACCTCGTCCTGCACGCGAAGCGGGATCGGCGTCTCCACCGCGGCGTTGTCCATGGGCCGATTGTGTGCACCGAAGGTCCCTCCCCGCAAGACTTGACAAACCGCGTGTTTTCAGGCAATGGCACCGCGACGGGGGTTCCGGGCGCCGGTCGGAGATCACGCGGGCCAGCCGTCACCCGCCGAGAAGCGCCTGCGGGATCCGCTCCGACGCCTCGTCGACGTGCTCGTCCACCACCTCGAGATGGGTCACAGCCCGGATCACCGACGGATGGATCGTTGCCGACAGACCCACGCCCGCACCACGAAGACGAGCCAGCGCGTCGTCGCGCTCGAGACCGAGCGGAGCAAGGTCGATCTGGACGAAGTTCGTCTCGACCTGTGCGAGGTCGACCGGGACGCCAGCGGCGGCGAGCCTCTCGGCGAGCCGTCGTGCGCGGACGTGATCGTCCGCGAGCCGGTCGGCGTTGTGGTCGAGCGCGTACACGCCCGCCGCAGCCACGATGCCCGCCTGGCGCATCGCCCCGCCGAAGAGGTGCTTCTCCCGCCAGCCTCGCTCGATGAGCTCTCGCGAGCCGGCGAGAAGCGCGCCGAGCGGGCAGCCGAGCCCCTTCGAGAGGCAGAGCGTGATCGTGTCGAAGCGCGCCGCGATGACGGCTGGCTCGACGCCCTGCGCGGTCGCGGCGTTGAGGAGCCTGGCCCCGTCGAGGTGGACGCCGAGCCCGTGCTCGCGGGCCGTGCTCACGACCTCGTCCAGCTCGTCGAGCGGCCACACGCGCCCACCGGCGTTGTTGTGCGTGTCCTCGAGCGAGAGAACCGTGACGCGCTGGTCGGCGGCCTTCGTGCTGGGCGCGCAGGTCTCGCGCAGCTGCTCCGCCGAGATGCGGCCGGCGCTCCCGCGCAGCCCGCGTGTGACCAGGCCCGCATGCGCAGCGACGCCGCCGTACTCGTAGACGAGCACGTGCGACGTCTCCTCCGCAACGAGAACGTCACCCGGCCGCCCGTGGAGCTTGAGTGCGATCTGGTTCGCCATCGTCGCCGTCGGAAGGAACAGCGCGGCCTCGTGCCCGAGCAAGGCTGCCGCGCGCTCCTGGAGTGCGGTCACCGTCGGGTCCTCGCGCTTCTGCTCGTCGCCGACCGCGGCCTCGGCGATCGCCCGCCGCATGTCGGGGGTCGGCGTCGTCACCGTGTCGGAGCGGAGGTCGATCACCGACCGGACGCTACCGTGCTTCCGTGGACCTCGCCCTCCTCGAGCGCACGCTCGCCGAGCACGGCGAGCCCGCCTACCGCACACGCCAGGTGTGGGAGTGGGCGACCCGAGGCGCCCCGTCCTACGAGGACATGACAACGCTGCCGAAGGCGCTCCGCTCCGCGCTCGCCGAGCACGTCCCGTTCTCGACGCTCGAGGTGGTGACGGAGCGCGAGTCGCGGGACGGTACCGTCAAGACGCTCTTCTCCACGCACGACGGCCACCAGCTCGAGGCCGTGCTCATGCGCTACCGCGACGGCCGCCGGTCGGTGTGCCTCTCCTCACAGTCCGGCTGCCCGCTCACGTGCACGTTCTGCGCGACCGGGCAGATGCGCTTCGGGCGCAACCTCACGGCGTCGGAGATCCTCGACCAGGCGCTCCACTTCCGTCGCTCCGAGCCCGTCAACCACGCCGTCTACATGGGCATGGGCGAGCCGTTCCTCAACATCGACGCCGTGATCGAGTCGGCCCGCAAGCTCCCCGACCTCGGGATCACGCACCGGCGGACGACGATCTCCACGGTCGGCTGGCTGCCCGGGCTTCGACGCTTCGTGGACGAGGTGGAGCAGCCGATCCGCCTCGCGCTCTCGGTGCACGCCGCCGACCCGACGAAGCGGTCGAAGCTGATGCCCGTGAACGAGCGCTACCCGCTCGAGGACGTGCTCGCCGAGTGCCGTCGGTACGTAGCGCTGCGGAGGCGCAAGGTCTTCGTCGAGGTCGTCATGCTCGCCGGCGTGAACGACTCCCCCGACGACGCGCGCGCCCTCGCCGCCGTGCTCGACGGAAGATCGTTCAAGGTCAACCTCACCACCTATCGAGGTTGCCCATTCAAGGTCAACCTGATCCCCTATAACCCGACCGGCGCCTTCGACGGCTCATCGCGCCAGGCGATCGAGCGTTTCAAGGACGTGCTCCTCCGGGCGGGGATCCCGGCGACCGTCCGGCTGACGCGCGGCCGGGATATCGAGGCGGCGTGCGGCCAGCTCGCCGCGACGCACTCATAGGCCCAAGCAGAAGGACGCCCGGCCACCTGAGCGGCGTACTTCTTGGCTTAGCCCGAGCGACGCAGCCGATACCAGTGTTCGTTGGGTCTCAGGAGCACCTCGATCGGCTTCGGTGCCTGGAAATGCGACGGCCCGACGTCGGTCACCGTCCACCCCGGAAACGCCTCCTCGATCCCGCCACGATCGACGCCACGGATGAGTGGTCTTCTGCGTCTTGGCCACACGAGCATCAGGAGGGTCGCATCAGGAGCGGCGACCGAGTCAACTTCCTTACCCATCGCCGTTCGCTGATGATCCCTGAGGCCGTGAAAGGTTCCCGTGTCTAAGACCAGCCGGTAGCCGGAGCCAACGCCGGCTGAGCTCAACTTCGTGACGTCGCCATGCACGAGCTTGACCGCGACGTCGTCCGCCTTGACTCGCTCCTCCGCTCGCCGCAACGCCTTCTCGACGAGGTCGACGCCCGTCACCTGCCAGCCGCGCTTAGCGAGCTGGATTGCCCAGATCCCGCTGCCCGTTCCGAGATCGAGCGCTGCGCCGTACGGCGATTCGCGTCCGCTCTCTTCCTCGTCGATTAGTTCCGAGAACTTCTCCACGAAGGGCGAGTGTGCTTCCGCGTCCTCCCACGGATGGAACCCGATCCGATACGCGAGTTCGTAGTTCATCGTCTCCTCCTCGCGGCTGGCAGTTGGGCGACATCGTCCTGCTACCGCGGCGCTCCGTCAAGCCCTCGACGTCTCGTTCGGCGGACGCCTCAAGCGACATCCGACCGGGATGTTCGAGGGATCGTCGCGCGAGGCGATCGAGCGCTTCAAGAACGTCCTCGTGAGGGCGCGAATCCCGGCGACCGTACGGCTCACGCGCGGCCGCGACATCGAGGCGGCCTGCGGGCAGCTGGCGGCGTCCCGACCACAGCCGCACGCGGATCGCGCCGCAGCGCAGGCGTAGCCGCGCTCGACCCTCGGTCGCTCCCCTGGCAGTGGAATCAGCCCGAGCCGGGCGTGCGCCGGGTGCGCGACGGCAACGGATGCTCGCGCACCGACGATCCGCCGCGAGTGGGCTCCCGAGCGAGTGACGGCGAGAGAGATCGCCACGGCCCCGCCCGGAGATACCGCGCCACAGCCGGAGGGCGCGACCTTGTGGCTCTGAGCCACAAGCGCCGACCGACCCCCTTATGCGCCGGCTTCGATGGTCTCGCGCTCGCCGAAGTCGTAGCGGACGACCGGCTGCTTCGCGGCGCGCACCTCGTCCAGCCGGCGCACCGGTCGCGCGTGGGGCGCCTCGTGGAGGACCTCCGGCGACTCCGCGGCCTCGCGGGCGATCTCCCGCATCGCGTCCACGAACTCGTCGAGGCGCTCCTTCGGCTCCGTCTCGGTCGGCTCGATCATGAGCGCCTCGGAGACGACGAGCGGGAAGTAGATCGTCGGCGGGTGGATCCCGTAGTCCATGAGCCGCTTGGCGACGTCGAGCGCGGTGACGGCATGCTCGCGTTTGAGCCCGCGCGCCGAGAGGACGAACTCGTGCATGCAGTGGCGGTCGTACGGGAGCTCGTAGACGTCACGCAGGCGCGCGAGCAGGTAGTTGGCGTTGAGCACCGCCGTCTCCGACATCTCCCGCAGCCCCGGCCCGTACGCCCGCATGTAGGCGTACGAGCGAACGAACACGCCGAACGGCCCCGCGAAGCCGCGCACGCGCCCGATGGACTTGGGCCGGTCGTGGTCGAGCCTGAAGGCATCTCCCTCGCACACGACCGCCGGCGAGGGGAGGAACGGCTCGATCGTCTCACGCACCGCGAGGGGCCCTGCTCCAGGCCCACCGCCGCCGTGCGGCTGCGAGAAGGTCTTGTGCAGGTTGTAGTGGACGATGTCGAAGCCCATGTCACCGGGCCGTGAGATCCCGACGACGGCGTTGAGGTTCGCGCCGTCGTAGTAGAGGAGCGCGCCCGCATCGTGGAAGATCTCGGCCACCTCCTCGATCCCCTCGTCGAACAGCCCGAGCGTGGAGGGGTTCGTGAGCATGAGACCGGCGGTCCGCCCGTTCACCCTGGCCCGGAGATCGTCGAGGTCGAGGTTCCCGCGAGCGTCGGTCGCGGCCTTCTCCAGCTTGTAGCCGGACATCGTCACGCTCGCCGGGTTCGTCCCGTGCGCCGTGTCGGCCGTGATGATCGTGTCGCGCTCCTCGCCTCGATCCGCGAAGTACGCGCGCATGAGCATGAGTCCGGTGAGCTCGCCCTGCGAGCCGGCCGCCGGCTGGAGCGTCACCGCGGGCAGCCCGGCGATCTCCGCCAGCATCTCCTGCAGTCGCCACATGAGCTCGAGCGCCCCTTGCGCGCCCTCATCGTCCTGCTGCGGGTGGAGATCGCGGAAGCCCGGAAGCGCCGCGAGCCGCTCGTGCACGCGCGGGTTGTGCTTCATCGTGCAGGAGCCCAGCGGGTAGAAGCCGGTGTCCACCCCGAACGTGCGGTCGGCGAGCGCCGTGAAGTGCCGGACGAGCTCGGGCTCCGAGACCTCCGGGAGCCGCGGCGGGCGCGCACGCCGCAGGGCCTCCGGGACCTCCGGCACGGGGAGGTCGGGCGTCGGCGGCCTGCCTGCGCGCCGACCGGATTGCGACCGCTCGAAGAGGAGCGGCACGTCGGCCCACGCCCGCCCCGGCTCCGAGCTCACGAGCACACCTCCTCGAGCACTTCGGCGAGGCGATCGACGTCGGCGACCGTGCGCTTCTCGGTGAGCGCCACGAGGAGCACGTCGTCCATGCCCTCGTAGTCCCGGCCGAGCACGTAGCCCGGATGGACGCCGTGCTCGCGCGCCCGGCGCACGACCTCGCGAGCCGGGATGGGTGTGCGGAACGCAACCTCCTTGAAGGCGGGCACGTCGAACGCCGGCTCGAGCGGGAGCCGCTCGCGCGCGTACTGCGAAAGCGCCAAGCAGGCCTCCCCCACCTCGCGCAGCCCGATCGGCCCGAGAGAAGACAGCGTGGCGAGGCCGGCGAGCGCGAGGAGCGTCTGGTTCGTCGTCATGTTCGAGGTCGCCTTCTCGCGGCGGATGTGCTGCTCGCGTGTCTGGAGCGTGAGCACGAACCCGCGGCGCCCGTCCTCGTCCACGGTCTCGCCGACGATCCGGCCCGGCATGCGCCGGATGAACTCCGTCCTGGCTGCGAAGAACCCGTAGTGGGGGCCACCGTAGGACTGCCAGTTGCCCGCCGACTGCCCCTCGCCGATCGCCAGTGCACAGCCGTACGCGCCGGGTGCCTCGAGGACGCCGAGCGACATCGGGTCGACGTGCGCGATCGGGAGCGCACCCGCCTCCCTCGCCGCAGCCGCGAGCTCGGGCGCAGGCTCGAGGCAGCCGAGGAAGTTCGGCTGCTGGAAGATGACTGCCGCCGCGTCCTGCGCCGCTGCCGCCACCTCGTCCGGGTCGGTCACGCCTCCGTGCTGGGCGACCTCCACGACGTCGAGGCCGAACCCCGGTGCGTATGTCTTGACGACCTGGCGCACCTGCGGCGAGAGCGCTTCGGCGAGCACGACCTTCGGCCGGTCGGGCTTCGCGTGCTTCGCGACGAAGCAGGCGTCGGCGGCGACGGTCGTCCCGTCGTACCCCGATGCGTTCGAGACGTCCATCCCCGTCAGCTCGCAGATCACGGTCTGGTACTCGAAGATCGCCTGCAAGACGCCCTGGCTCATCTCGGGCTGGTAGGGCGTGTACGCCGTCAGGAACTCACCGCGGGAGAGCACCACGTCGACCACGGCGGGCACGTAGTGGTCGTAGATCCCAGCGCCGAGGAACGAGAGCTCCGCTCCCGTGTGGACGTTGCGCGCCGCAAGGTCCTCCAGGTGCCTCGTGAGCTCGGCCTCGCCGAGCGCCGGGGGAAGGTCGAGCTCGCGATCGAGCCGCACGCCCGCGGGGATCTGATCGAAGAGCTCGTCGATCGAAGAGACGCCGATCGCCGCGAGCATCTCCACTCGGTCGGCGTCGGTGAGTGAGAGGTAGCTCACGCGGCGCCCCGGATCGGCGAGGCGAGCCTCGCCCACGATCCACGCGGTCTCGTCACTGCTCCGCGATCAACGCGCGATACGCGTCGGCGTCCAGCAGGCTCTCCGTCTCGCCTGGATCCGACATCCGGATACGGATCAGCCAGCCACCTCCGTACGGGTCGTCGTTCACGCTCTCGGGCTCGGCGACCGCCTTCTCGTTCACCTCGAGCACCTCGCCCGAGAGCGGCGCGATCACGTCCGAGACGGCCTTGACGGACTCGATCTCGCCGTACGCGGCGTCTTTCGCGACCGTGCTGCCGGCGTCAGGCGCTTCGTAGTGGACGAGCTCGCCGAGGGAGTCCTGGGCGAACCAGGTGATGCCGAGAACGGCCTCGTCGCCTTCGATCCTGGCCCAGTCGTGCTCCGCGTGGTAGAGGAGGCCGTCCGGGTAGCTCTCGGTCGCTGGCACTTCGCTCACGCTTCCTTTCGGTAGATCGGCTTGGAGACGACGCGTGCGCGTCGCGACTTCCCACGAACGTCGATCACGAGCTCGCTGTCGCGCTCGGCGGCCGCGGCCGGGACATAGCCCATGCCGATTCCGCGCTCGAGCATCGGGGAGTGCGTCCCGGATGTGACCTCGCCTCCGCCCTTGATCGCCATCCCCTGGCGAGGCACCGCCTTCTCCTCCATGACGAACGGGACCAGCCGTCGCGACGGTCCGGCTTCCTTGATCCGTCGGAGCTCGCCCACGCCGGAGAACTCGGTGTCGAGCGCGCACGCCCAGCCGAGACCCGCCGAGATCGCATCCGTCTCCGGGGAGATGTCGTTCCCGTGCAGCGGATAGCAGACCTCGAGCCGCAGGCTGTCCCGCGCGCCGAGCCCGCAGGGGATGGCGCCCCGCCCGAGCACGGCGTCCCAGAGAGCGACGGCGTCCTCGGCCGTGCAGCAGAGCTCGACGCCGGGCTCGCCCGTGTACCCCGTGCGCGAGATCAGCACCTCGATCCCGTCGAGGTCGCCCATCGCGTGCGTGAACGCCCTCGCCTCCGGAAGTCCGAGCCGCTCGAGCGCGCGAGGCCCCTGCACCGCGACGAGGGCGTACTCGTCCGAGGCGTCGCGCACCTCCGTCCCGCGTGGCTCGCGCTCCTTGAGCAACCGGTACACGCGGGCTCGGTTGGAGGCGTTCGCCACGACGAGGAATGCCCCGTGTGCGAAGCGGTACACGATCAGGTCGTCCTCGATCCCACCCCGCTCGTTGGTGAGGAGGGTGTACTGCGCCTGCCCGTCGTCGATCCGGTCGATGTCGTTGGAGAGCATCGACTGGAGGAAGCCACCGGCCGTGGGGCCGTCGACGTGGATCTCGCCCATGTGCGAGACGTCGAACGCCCCGCAATCGCCGCGGACGGCTCGGTGCTCGGGGATCACGCCCTCGTACTGCACCGGCATCGCGAAGCCGGCGAAGGACACCATGCGCGCCCCGAGGTCGACATGGCGCGCGTAGAGCGGCGTCCGCTGCAGCGTGGCCTCCACCGGGGGCGACTCTAGCCGCTCCGGGACCGGGCTCGCGGCAGCTGCAGGGATGCTCCTGGAGCGTGTGCCGGAGTGCCCCTGACGAGTGCCTCGCGACGCGCCGCGAGACTCGGTGCTATTCCTCTCGGAGGAAGCTGGGGATGTCGATCTCGACGTCCGAGACGCTCGGAGCGGTGATCGCCGATGGGCGCTCCTGCCCCGTCGCGGCGGGGTCGATGCGCCGGCGGCGAGGTCTCCCGCCGAAGCCCGTCGCGATCGCCGTCACGCGCACGTCGTCGCCCATCGCCTCGTCGATCACGGCGCCGAAGATGACGTTCGCGTTGGCGTCCGCTGCACCGGTGACCACCTGGGCCGCCTCGTCCACCTCGGCGAGCCCGAGGTCGGGGCCGCCGGTCACGTTGATGAGGATCCCCGTCGCGCCGTCGAGCGTCGTCTCGAGGAGCGGAGACGAGATCGCCATCTTCGCAGCCTCCACTGCACGGTTCTCGCCGTGCGCGACACCGATGCCCATCAGCGCCGAGCCCGCGTCGCGCATGATCGTGCGGACGTCGGCGAAGTCGAGGTTGATGAGACCCGGCACGGTGATGAGGTCGGTGATCCCCTGGACGCCCTGCCGGAGGATGTCGTCGACCATGCGGAACGCGTCCGTCACGGGAGTCGAGCGCTCGACGACCTGGAGCAGGCGGTCGTTCTCGATCACGATCAGCGTGTCGACGGCCTCGCGCAGGGCCTGGATTCCGTGCTCCGCCTGGTCGGCGCGGAGCTTGCCCTCGAAGCCGAACGGTCGCGTCACGACGCCCACCGTGAGCGCACCGAGCTCGCGTCCGATCTCGGCCACGACGGGAGCGCCGCCCGTTCCGGTGCCGCCACCTTCGCCGGCGGTCACGAAGACCATGTCGGCGCCCTTCAGGGCCTCCTTCAGCTCGTCACGGCTCTCCTGCGCGGCAGTGAGCCCGAGCCGCGGATCCGCTCCTGCGCCGAGACCTCGCGTGGCCTGGGATCCGACGTGGATCTTCACGTCCGCGTCCGCCATCAGGAGTGCCTGCGCGTCCGTGTTGACCGCGATGAACTCGACCCCGGCGACACCGGCGTCGACCATGCGGCTCACGGCGTTCGACCCGCCGCCGCCGACGCCGACGACCTTGATGACTGCGAGGTAGCTACCCAGCTGATTGCTCATGTCTCAACTCACCTCAGGTTGAAGCTCGTATCGAACGTCCGACTTCTCGCTGCCCATTCGTCACCGAGGGTAGGCCTCCTCCTCGAGGTTGTCAATGACCTCGTATCGCCTCAACTCTCAACTTCAACCTAAGGGTTGAGGTAGATGCTCGACACCGGTCGCTCGGGAACGCTCACGTCCAGGTAGACGGCGCCGCTCTCGAGCAGCGGCAGGACGCGAGCGGCGACGGTCAGCTTGAGCAGGACGTCAGACGGGGTGCCGAGGCGGAGCTCGGGGCCGTTCCTGAGGACGAGCGTCAGCTGGCCGTCCACGATCCTCGCGGCCTTCACCCCGCGCCGGAGACCGGCCTCACTCGTCATGCCGACGGCTCGCGTGGCGGGCACGACCGTCACGGGAAGCGTGCGACCCACGGCGACGGGCACGTCCTTCGCGAGCCAGATCCGGGGAAGCGTCCGCTCCGTCCCCCTCTCGAGCTCGCGAATGACCTTGCCGGACGCGGCAACGAGCCAGGCAGAGGATCCCTGCCGCGCCACGCCGACCGGCCGCTCGGCAGCGACCTTGACGACGAGGGTGTGCGGGAACGCCCGGTCGACCGAGACGCCCGCGACCGAGGGGAGCGCTCGGACGACGCCCTCGACCGTCGCCTCGTCCACGGAGAGAAGGCTCGTCCCCACGAGGTCGGCCGTCGCACGCTCGACGTCCCTCGAGACGGAGGCCGGAGCCGCTCCCTGCACCGTCACGCCCTCGACGGCGAAGAGCGACGACGTCAGCGCGACCCAGTACG
This sequence comes from Gaiellaceae bacterium, assembly GCA_046484465.1. GTDB lineage: Bacteria > Actinomycetota > Thermoleophilia > Gaiellales > Gaiellaceae > GMQP-bins7. The sequence goes on along the minus strand of JAWOIV010000052.1, from coordinate 8,839 downwards.
CGCCGAGGGCGCCGAGCAGGAGACCGAGCCCCACGAGGAGTGAGCGGCCAGAGGGGACGATCCGGGCGAGAGCCTGGCGAGCACCGGCGTCGTCACGCGGAAACGGGACGACGACGCTTGCCGCGCGCGTTCGCCGGCGCGCTCCGCGCTCGGATCGTCCCCCGACCATGCACGGGATTTCGCCGTCGGACGCTCGGATCCTGCGGCAGAACCGGGTGCTGCGACGCCCGCATCAGGGCTCTGGGGTGAGGTCACCCACGAAGACGACCTCCTGCTCGAGCTCGACGCCGAACCGCTCGCGTGCACGCCGCCGCGCCTCCACCATGAGCGCCACGCAGTCCGCGCTCGTCGCACCACCTGCGTTCTCGATGAAGTTGGCGTGCTTGGGCGAGATCATCGCACCGCCGACCCGGTATCCCTTGAGCCCGCACAACTCGAGCATCCGACCCGCACCGAGCTCGCCGGGCGGGTTCTTGAAGACGCTTCCGAACGTGCGCCTGTTCGTGGGCTGCGTCGCCTTGCGCGCGGCGACGAGCTCCGCGACCGTCGCCTTGATCTCCTCCGGAGCTCGAGGATCGAGCCGGTACTCGACCAGCGCCACGACCTCGCCGGGGCCGACTCCGGACGTGCGGTACGCAAGACGCATGTCGGCGGGCGAGCGCCACTCCCCGCCGTCTGCGGTCACGACGAGGGCACGGGCGAGGACGTCCGCCCAGTCCCGTCCGTACGCACCTGCGTTCATGCGCACACCGCCACCCGCCGTTCCGGGGATGGCGCATGCGAACTCGAAGCCGCCGAGCCCTGCGCGGCGGGCTGCATGCAGGCAGACGGCGTTCGTCGCCCCACCCCCTGCTACGAGGAGGTCTCCACGAGCCTCGACGCCGGCCAGGTCGCCGGCAAGCCGCACGACCAGGGCGTCCAAACCGCCGTCTGCGGCGAGCAGGTTCGAGCCCAGCCCGACGACCACCACCCCCAGCTCCTCAGCGCGTGCGAATCGGAGCGACTCTTCGAGCTCCGCGAGCGTCGTCGGCGACACGAAGGCGGTCGCGCACCCTCCCGTCCCGATCGTCGTCAGCCTCGACAGCGAGACGTCGCGCTCGACGTTCACGTGGCGAGGCCTTCCACGATCCCGTGCGCGATCTTCCAGGGCTCCCCCACCCCCAGCGTGACGACCACGTCTCCCTCACGGGCCCAGGCCAGCACGAGCTGCACCGCGTCGTCGAGCGTCGGCGCCCATCCGCGTCGCACGTGGCGGGGCACGGCGTCGAGCACGAGCCTTCCGGTCACGCCGTCCCTCGGCTCGTCGCGGCCGCCGATCACGTCGGTCACGACAGCGGCGTCGGCGAGCCCGAGAGCGCGCCCGAGCTCGTCGTAGAGATGGCGCGTGCGCTCGTAGACGTGCGGCTGGTACACGGCGACGAGGCGCCCCTCCGTCCGCTCGCGGGCGGTCTCGAGCGCGGCAGCGATCTCGGCAGGGTTGTGCGCGTAGTCGTCATACACGCGCACTCCTCGCACGTCGCCGGCGAGCTCGAAGCGTCGCCCGACACCCGCGAACCGTGCGATCGCCTTCGTCGCCTCTGCTGGATCGACACCCGCGTGCATGAGCGCGGCCAGCGCTGCTGCGGCGTTCCGCCGGTTGTGCTCGCCGGGGACCGCGAGGGACACGTTCACCGGGTCGAGCTCCCACCCCCGGATCGCGATCCGCGCGCTCTCGAGCCACTCGTCGAAGAACGCGTCGAGCTCCGCCCGCGACGCGTAGGTCGCATGATGGTCGAGATCCACGTTCGTCACGACCGCGATCTCGGGACGAAGGAGCGAGATCGAGCGGTCGGACTCGTCGCCTTCGACGACGAGCCACCCGCTTCCGATTCCGGCGTTCCCGCCGAGCTGCGGGACGACGCCGCCGACGATCCAGGAGGGGTCGTTTCCGAGCTCGCGGAGGACGAACGCGACCATCGCCGTCGTCGTCGTCTTCCCGTGCGCACCCCCGACGACGATGGACGGGCGCGACGCGACGAGCTCCGCGAGAAACTCGGCACGCGGACGGCCCGCCGCGCGCCCCGCGTGTGCCGTCGAGACGACGACCTCGAAGCCGGGGGGCGGGACGGGCTCTCCCCCGACGTCGATCTCGACGCCGCCGAGGGTCTCCATGAAGATCGTCTCCCTCAGGTCCCAGCCGCGCACCTCCGCGCCCCAGGCGCGTGCGATGTTCGCGTACGCGGAGAGACCTGCACCTCCGATCCCGACGAAGTAGAACCGTCTGCCGGCGAGCGGTGTCGTGAGCTCACTCACGTCGATCCGCCTCGAGCTCGCGCTGTCACCGGGCACCGGGTCTCTGCTCACCGGCCAGTGCGACGAGCGCCTCGGCGATCTCGTCTGCGGCCCGCGGACGCGCGAGCGCGCGCATCGCGTCGCTCATAGCCCGACGCCGCTCCGCATCGTCGAGGAGCGCGCGGGCGACCGCCGGCACGCGATCGAGTTCGTCCTGCCCCACGACCACGGCGCCGCCTCCACGCTCGAAGTACCGGGCATTGAGGGTCTGGTGGTCGGCCGTGGCGTGCGGGTACGGAACGAGTACGGCCGGGGTGCCGGCCGCCGCCAGCTCCCACACGGTCCCTCCGGCGCGCGACAGCGCGAGGTCGGCGACGGCGAGCGCCTCGCCGAAGTGGTCGGTCGTCGCCACGAGCACGTAGTCGGGACGTGTCACGCGCGGGCGAAGCGCGCCGAAGTCGCGCTCGCCCGAGATGTGCAGGATGGCCGGTCCAGCCTCCCCCCATGCCGCAACCGCGAGCTCGTTCAGCGCCTGCGCGCCCGCAAGCCCCCCGAAGACCGCCAGCACCGGGACGTCCTCCGGAAGCCCGAAGCGCCTCCTCCCGGTCGCCCGGTCGGCCCCGAGGTGGGCCTTCGGGATCGGGCGGCCGACCACCTCGTACTTCGGTGGACGGCGGCCGGGAACGTCGTAGGCCAGGAAGACCCGCCGAGCGAACGGGGCGGCAAGTCGATTCGCGAGCCCGAGGTGCGCATCGGCCTCGGTCAGGGCCGTCGGGATCCCTCGCAACCTGGCGGCGAGCACCATCGGCCCCGCGACGTACCCACCGCCGCCCAGGACGACGTCGGGTCTGCGGCGCCCTAGGATCCTGCCGCACGCAAACGGTGCACGCGCGGCGCGCACGGAGGCACGAACGAGCTCGACGCCGGGACGACGCGGGAGCCCGGAGATCGGGAACGTGTCGAGCTCGAAGCCAGCCTCAGGAACCAGACGCGACTCGACGCGGCCTGGCGACCCGGCGAACGTCACCGTTGCGCCCCGCTCTCGCAGGGCTTCGGCGACCGCGAGCGCGGGTCGGACGTGCCCCGCTGTTCCTCCCGCTGCGATCAGGCACGCGAGCCTGGACGACGTCTCCATTCACGGCGATGTTAAGGAGTACGCCCACCCCCGCGAGGAGGACCACCAGGCTCGACCCGCCGTAGGAGACGAACGGAAGGGGGATTCCCGTCAGCGGGGCGATGCCGAGGACGGCGGCGAGGTTCACCGTCGCCTGACCGGTGACGAGCGCGGTGAGCCCGGCGGCGAGGAGCTTTCCGAACGGGTCTCGGCAGCGAAACGCGATCCGGAAGCCTGCGACGGCGAAGGCCGCGAAAGCGCCGATCACGAGCACGGAGCCGACGAGACCGAGCTCCTCGCCGACGACGGCGAAGATCATGTCCGTGTGCGCCTCCGGAAGGTAGAGGACCTTCTGCACCCCCTCTCCAAGGCCGCTCCCCGTCACGCCGCCCGATCCGATCCCGATCATCGCCTGGACGATCTGGAACCCCGACCCCTGCGCGTCCTCCCACGGGTCGAGGAAGCTGAAGAAGCGCGCTCGGCGATAGGGCTCTGCCCAGATCGCGACGACCGCCGCACCCCCTGCGAGGAGCGACGTGGCAGCGAGCAGGCGGATCGGAACACCGGCGACGAGCAGGATCGCGAGCATCATCCCGCAGAGCGTGATCGTCGTCCCGAGGTCGGGCTCGAGCACGATGAGGACACAGAAGACGAGGGTCAGGAGGCCCAGGGGCTTGAAGAGCTCGCCGAAGGTCCGCGGTGCGCGACGACGCGCCAGATACACAGCCGCGAACAGGCAGAGTGCGAGCTTCGCGAACTCCGACGGCTGGAAGCTGGCCGGGCCGAGGAGGAACCAGCGACGCGCACCGTTGATCTCCGGAGCGACGACGAGCACGGCGGCGCACATCCCGAGCGCCACCAGGAGCAGCGGCGGCGCCAGGTAGCGGAGCCGGTGGTAGTCGAAGCGCGACGCCGCGGCCATGAGCACGACGCCGATGAGCGCGTACACCGCCTGCCGCTGGAGGTAGGCCATCGGGTTTCCGTTCCCGAGCGCGGCCGCGGCCGAGGTTGCGCTGTACACCATCACGAGCCCGAACGCGACGAGCCCGAGCGTGACGAGCATCAGCACGCGCTGCTCGAGGTGGCCGTCCGACCTCACTCCACGTCCTCCACGAGCCGGCGGAACACGTCGCCGCGCTCCTCGAAGTCGCGGAACTGGTCGAAGCTCGCGCACGCGGGCGAGAGCAGGACGACATCGCCCGCCCGTGCGTCCCGCGCTGCCGCGAGCACCGCTTCGGCGAGGTCGACCGCGGGGACGTACGCACAGCCGGCCGCGCTGAGCGCCGTCGCTATCTCGTCGGTCGCCTCCCCGATCAGGTACGCAATGTCGTCGGGCCCGAGGGCCTCGGCGAGCGGCGCGTAGGGCTCGTCCTTCCCCCGCCCGCCGAGGATCACGTGGAGCCGCGAGCCCGGAAAGGACGCCAGCGCACGCAGGGTGGCCGCCACATTGGTCGCCTTCGAGTCGTTCACGTAGCGGACGCCACGGAGCTCGCGGACGAGCTCGATCCGGTGCGGCACGCCGGGGAACGAGCGCAGGGCGGCCGCGATCGCGTCGTCTTCCACCCCTGCCGCACGGGCAGCCGCGGTCGCTGCCGCCGCGTTCTCGCGGTTGTGCGGGCCGGGGATCCGGGGCTCGGCCGGAAGCGGGTCGTCGCGCGCGAACTCGAGGCGCCGCGCCGCGCCCGGGACGGCACCGAACCCGCGGGGGAGAACCGCCACGTCGTCCTCGGTCTGCTGCTCGAAGATCCGCAGCTTCGCGTCCGCGTACCACTCGAACGAGCCGTGACGGTCGAGGTGGTCGGGCTCGAGGTTGAGGAGCACGGCGATGTCGGGCTCCAGCGTCTCGACGTCCTCGAGCTGGAACGACGAGAGCTCGCACACGATCCACGCGGATGGATCGACGGTGCCGACGAGCGAGGTCAGGGGGCGACCGACGTTCCCGGCGACCTCGACGGGACGGCCGGCGGCTCGGAAGACCTCGCCGAGGAGCTCACTCGTGGTCGTCTTCCCATTCGTGCCCGTCACGCCGAGCAACGGGTTCTCGAGGAGGCGCGAGCCGAGCTCGATCTCGCTCCAAACCGGAATGACGCGCTCGCGCGCGGCCCGAACGAGCAGCGTCTCCCCCGGAACTCCCGGGCTCTTCACGACGAGATCGATCCCCTGTAGCAGCGTGTCCTCCTCCTGATCGAGGTGCACTTCGACACCGAGCTCGCGGAGCCTTCCCAGCTCGAGGGAGGCGTCGCGGTCGAAGCCGACGACGGACGAGCCCGCTCTGACCAGCACCTCGGCGGCAGCCGTTCCCGAGCGGGCGAGCCCGACGACGAGGACGCGCAGGCCGCGGAGCTCGGCGGGCGCGATCACGTCCCGACGAAGCGGAGAAAGTCGCGGTAGAAGAGGGCGAAACCGCACGCGCAGAAGATCGCGCCGATCACCCAGAAGCGGACCATGACCTTCGTCTCCGACCACGCCTTCATCTCGAAGTGGTGGTGGATCGGCGCCATGAGGAACACGCGCTTGCCGGTCCGCTTGAAGCTGACGACCTGGATGATCAGCGAGAGCACCTCGATCACGAAGATGCCGCCGATCAGGAGCAGGAGGATCTCGGTGCCCGTGACGACGGCGAACCCTGCGATGGCGCCGCCGAGCGCCATGGAGCCCGTGTCCCCCATGAACACCTCGGCCGGGAAGGCGTTGTACCAGAGGAACCCGATCGTCCCGCCCATGAGAGCGGCGACGAGGGTGGCGATGTCGAGGTAGACGTCGTTGCGCTCGCCCGGGATGCCCGACCGGAGCCACGAGATGCCGGTGATCGCGAGGAAGGTGAGGAGCATGATCGTCGTCGTCCCCGCGGCGAGCCCGTCGATCCCGTCGGTCAGATTGGCGCCGTTGACCGTCCCCGCGATGACGACGAAGAGGAAGGGGTAGTAGACGACGCCGAGATCGAGGTCGTAGCCGACGAGCGGAAGGTAGAGCGACGTGTCGAACGTCTCGCTCTCCTGCAGGAGGATCGCGGCGACGACGGTCACGACGGCGAGCAGGGCCATCTTCCAGCGACCGGGAAGCCCGAGCGAGTGGCGCCTGCGCAGCTTCAGGTAGTCGTCCGCGAACCCGATCGCGGCGCACGACAGCAGGAGGAACAGGACGGTGAGCGCTTCCGCCGTGTACTGCGAGAGAGCGAGGAACGGGATCGTCGCGGTCGTGACGATGAGCAACCCGCCCATCGTCGGCGTCCCCTGCTTGACGACGTGGGCAGCGGGCCCCTCGGCACGGATCTGCTGCCCGAGGTTCCGGGCGCGGAGCATCTCGATGAACTTCGGCCCGACCACGATGGCGGCGACCATCGCGATGAGCCCGGCGATCAGGACGGGAACCATGCTCGTGCGATGTTCGTGATCTCCGGGGCGATGCCTTCGAGGCCCACCGAGCGCGACGCCTTGACCAGGACGGCGTCACCAGGCCTCAGGTAGGCGCGCACCTCCTCGAGTGCGGCGGCGACGTCTGCGCCCCAGGCGACCGGGTCGTAGGCGCGTGCCGCATCGCCCACGCCGATCACGTGGACGTCGAGGCTCGCCGCGAGCTCTCCGATCGACCGGTGGTAGCGCTCGGACGACGCACCGAGCTCGGCCATCTCGCCGAGCACGGCGACGCGGCGTTGCGTGCCGGCGCGCTCCGCGAGGTGCTCGAGCGCGGCCCGCACCGAGTCCGGGCTGGCGTTGTAGGCGTCGTTGACCACGAATCCGCCCCCGGGAAGCTCGAGCTCCTCGCCCCGCCACGGGGAGAGCGCGATGCCGCCGGCTCCGGAGGCCGCCTCGGCCAGCGGGAGGCCGAGGGCCGCGTACGCATGGAGCGCAGCGAGCGTGTTCACGGCGTGGTGGCGCTGCGTGAACGGGAGCGGCAGCTCGACGACCTCGCCGTTCACACGGAACCTCCCCAGACCGTCGGCGAGCTCGACGTCCGCGGGATCGACGCGGCGGATCGTCACGTCGCCACGGTCGAGGAACGGCTCGAGGTCGGGAGCGTGGGCAGGGACGACCGCCGTGCCACCGGACGGGAGCGCCGCGATCGCCTCCGCATTCGCCTCCGCAACCCGCTCGACGCTGCCGAGGAGCTCGAGGTGCTCCGGGCCGATGTGCGTGACGACCGTGACGTCGGGCCGCGCCACCGCGCACAGCTCGGCGATCTGACCGAGTCCTCGCATTCCCATCTCCGTCACGAGGATCGCCGTGTCGGGCTCGAGGCGGAGGATCGTCAGCGGCAGTCCGATCTCGTTGTTCAGGCTTCGCTCGGCCCAGATGGTCGGAGCGTGCGGCGCGCAGAGCGCTCCGAGGACGTCCTTCGTCGTCGTCTTCCCGACCGAGCCGACGACCGCGACGACGCGTGCCCGGCTACGCGCCCGGACGAGCGTCGCGAGCGCGAAGAGCGCGGCGTCCTGGTCGTCGGGCACGAGGGTCGCGGCGCCACGGGCGTGCGCTTCGTCCACGAAGCGAACGCCCGTGTTCAACGCCACGAACAGATCGCCGGCACCGACCTTCCGCGAATCAGCACCGATGCCGTGGATCGTCGAAGCCGCTCCGGGCTCGAGGCGTCCGAGTCCGAGCGCCTCGATCTCGGCCAGCTCCACCGGGATCACGGCGCGCTCCCGCGCAGCGCCCCGAGCGCCTCGCGCACGACGACGCGGTCGTCGAACGGGTGGACGACGCCGTCGATCTCCTGCCCCTGCTCGTGCCCCTTCCCCGCGATCACCACCACGTCACCAGGCGCAGCGAGCGAGAGAGCGCGGCGGATCGCCGACCTCCGGTCGGGATCGATCTCGACGTCGACGCCCGTTCCCTGGAGAACGTCCTGGATGATCGCGAGCGCGTCCTCCGATCGAGGGTTGTCGGACGTCACGATCACGACGTCGGCGAGCTCCACGGCGACCGCGCCCATGGGCGCCCGCTTCGTGCGGTCCCTGTCACCACCTGCACCGAAGACGACGAGCACTCGGCCGTCGGCGAGATCGCGCGCGGCCCGCAACACCGTGCCCAACGAGTCGGGCGCGTGCGCGTAGTCGACGATGACCGCGAACGGCTGCCCTTCGTCGAGGGTCTCGAACCTGCCCGGCACGCTCACCACACCCGCGATACCCGCCGCGATGTCGTCCTCGTCAAGATCGAGCAGGATGCCCGCCGCGACGGCTCCGAGGGCGTTCTCGACGTTGAAGCGGCCGGGCAGGGATGTCTCGACACCGATTCCCGCGGCCGTGAAGCGACTCCCGGCGGCAGTCATCTCCAGGCCCTCGGGCCGCACGTCCGCGTCGACGCCCACGCCGAACGTGACGAGGGGAGCGCGATGCGCGTCGGCGAGGCCGGCGGCGAGGCGACGGCCCCACTCGTCACCGACGTTGACCGCAGCCGGGGGTGGCTGTGCGCCGGTGAAGAGGCGTCGCTTTGCCTGAAAGTAGTCGTCCATCGA
>JAWOIV010000108.1:0-33421 GCA_046484465.1 Gaiellaceae bacterium | reverse complement strand
ATCCGAAAAAGTGGAAAAGCGAGACCTTTTTAAACTGGCCATCTGCGCGGTTTTTGGGGTGGCCATCAACCAGATCCTTTTCTTCGAAGGGCTTAACCTTTCGACCCCGATCAATGCCTCCATCATCATCACCGTCATCCCGGTGCTGATCCTGGTCTTTGCCCATTTCATCCTGAAAGAGAGAATTACAGCGTTGAAAATCACCGGGATCATCCTCGGCGCCACCGGGGCCCTGATGGTGATCCTCGCGGCAGGCATCGGCGACTTCCAATCCAATACCCTGCTCGGTAACCTCATGATTTTCATCAACGCCATGTCGTGGGCGCTTTACCTGGTGCTCATCAAGCCGCTGATGGAAAAATACGATTCATTCACCGTGATGAAATGGGTTTTCCTCTTCGGCCTCATCATCGTGCTGCCGTTCACATTCCGGTCATTCGCCGGGTCAACCCGGCTGTGTACTGATCCCGCTCGTCGAGCGTCGCGATCAGTGCAGATGCGAACTGGAGATTGGCTCGCTCGAGGGTCTCATTCGCAGTCGTAAGCTGGGCGGCAAGCTGGCGCTCCTGCTGGTACAGGACATGCAGGCGGTTCGCTGCCATGGCCGGAATGAGGAAGAGGACGAGCGACCATGGTGAGACCTCGACATACATGAAGGCAAGCAGCGCGACGATCGGTGCATAGATCGGAGGAACAAGTGCTACAGGTGGCCCGACGGCGCGGGCCGTCTCATAGATGGAACTTCCGCGGACAGCGGCAGCGGCAATCGCGAAGGCGACCTCCATGATCTCGCTCACGAAAGCTCCGATGAGCGTTGCTGCGATCAGACCACCAAGCTCTGACGAGACGGACACGATCATTGCTTGAGCCGCCAAGCCCGTTACCGCGCCGGTGATGAAGCGTGTGCTCGTGTACGTCGCCCACTTGAGTCGTGGGGAACGATCCGGGTCTCCCCGCGACGTCAACTCTGGGTCGCCCAGCATCGAAGCTGCACCGACAACACCAGCAGCGAGCGGTCCGAAGAGAACAGCAGCAACCAGCATCGGCAACACCGAGACGGTCAACTCCGTCGTCTGCGTGAGCCGAACGCTCTGCCTTTCGACTACCGCAGCCACGGCTGCCAGTGTGAGTACGGTAATCGGTGCTTCGATTCCGTAGCCCGCGAGCAATAGGCCTGCGGCTGTGAGGATCGCCGCCACTGCCACTGCGATCACGTATGCGACGGTCCGACGCTCGCCACGCTCGCGGAAACCATGTACGCCTTGAACTATCCCTCGAACGGGGTATACGATTCGCGTGCCGTCAGTACCCAATCGAGGAGTCATCTATGGCCAGGGGCTGCAAGGTCTGGTAGAGCCGTCACATCCTGGGTTCTCCGTCGGGGGTGGGCATCCCTCTTTCGGGGGTTGTCTTTTGAAGACCCCGCGCGGGAGCCGATGGGTGCTGACGGCCGTTGTTACGCAATGAGCCCACGCCGGAAGCCGACGGCTACGGCGTGGGCTCTGCTTCGCGCTTGAAGCTTTGCGAGCAGGTGCCGGACGTGGGACTTGACGGTTTCCTCGGAGAGGAACAGCCGTTCACCGATCTCCCGGTTGACGAGCCCGTCCGCGACGAGCTGGAGGACCTCGATCTCCCGCGCAGTGGGGTCGGGGCCGACCTCACGCGCGGAGGGAGGACTGAAGGGAATGACCGATCCGTGTCGCCGCGTGCTCCGACGCGCGGCAGCCGCCTCGAAGCGGCGACTGTGATCGCGATACCGGTTCAGGATCTCCTTACGCTCCGCGGCGTCCACGTGTGCGGTATCGGCGCCGTGAGCGCCACGCTTTAGGTCGCCCCCCAGGGCTTTCGCTCGAACGAGGGAGAGCGAGGGCGGGGTCAGCGTCGTGCGAAGCACGCCCTCATGTGGCGAAGATGCGAGCGGCCCCGTCTCCGGGGCCGCTCGGCCGTGTCTCCGGGCCGTGTCGCTGGGGATCGGGCTCAGGCCGCGAGGCCGGCGAGATCCCGCAGGGCCTCGAGACGCTTGAGCGCCTGGCCCTCGAGCTGCCGTACGCGCTCCCTGGTCAGGTCGAGCTCATGCCCGATTGCCTCCAGCGTCCAGGGCTCACCCTCGAACCCGAACCGAAGTTCCAGGATCCTCCGCTCGCGCTCGGGGAGCGCGTCCAGCGCGCGGCGGATGCTCTGGCGGCGAAGCGACTCCTCCGCCTCGTCGAACGGATCGGTTGCCTCACGGTCGGCGAAGAGGTCACCGAGCTCGCCCTCGTCATCCGCGCCGACCGTCTGGTTGAGCGAGACGGAGGCATGAGCGGCCCCGAGCGCCTCGTCGACGTGCTGGAGCGGCAGCCCGGTCGCCTCTGCGAGCTCCTCCTTCGTGGCCTCGCGACCGAGCTCCACCTCGAGCCGACGTGCGGCACGGGAGAGCTTCTGCTGGCGCTCGACGACGTGGACAGGCACGCGAATCGTCCGGGCGTGGTTCGCGACTGCACGCTGTACCGACTGGCGAATCCACCAGGTCGCATACGTCGAGAACTTGAATCCGCGGCGCCAGTCGAACTTCTCGACTGCGCGATTCAGCCCGAGCGTTCCCTCCTGAATGAGATCGAGGAACGGCACGCCGAGGCCGCGGTAGCCCTTGGCGATGGAGACGACGAGCCGGAGGTTCGACTCGATCATGGTGCGCTTGGCGACCGGATCGCCTCGCTCGATGCGCTTTGCAAGCGCGACCTCTTCGGCTGCGGTGAGCAGCTTGTGGCGCCCGACGTCGGCGAGGAACAGCTGCAGGCTGTCGGCGGCGCCTGAGACGGCGCCGGCCTCGTACTGCGGCTTGGCAGGGGCTGCCTCCTTCGCGGCCTCCGCGTCAGGAGTCGCGATCTCGATTCCGTGTGCCTCGAGCTCGCGCTGGAGCAGCTCGGCCTCGTCTTCCGCGAGATCGTGCTCGACGGCGAATGCCTCGAGTTCGGCCACCTCGAGGTGGCCGCCGTGCTCCTCTGCGCGCTCCACGAGAGCCTTCACATGCTCGGATTCGAGCAGTTCGATGAGCTGGTTCTGGGTCAAGTCGGTGTTTCAGTCCTTTCGCGTGGATCGCTTCTGCAACAAACTTACGGAGTCTAGGGTGTCTTTTCCTTTGTTTCCAGGGTGACCGGAGTTCAAACAGCGTTACAAGCTCAAGAACGCTCGCGTCCCGTCCCGGTATTCCGCCGAGTGATCATCCGCTCGACCCGCGACGCACACGCTCAGGACTCTTGGGTCCGTCGCAACGTGAGACGTTCGTCGTCACCTACGGTTAGATCATGACGTGGCTCGCGGACGGTTGAAACCCCTGTCCGGAGGCTTTACTTGCTCTTAGCGCGCCTTTCTGCAAGGAGCTCCGCTGCCCGCTCAGGTGTAACGCCTTCCACGGTGTCTCCCTTTCGCAGGCTGGCATTCGTCTTGCCGTCCGTGACGTACGGGCCGAAGCGGCCCTCCTTGACGACGATCGGGCGGCCTGTCGTGGGGTCGTCGCCAAGCTCCCGCAGCGGCGCCTTTGCTGCTCCCCGCCCCCGTCGCCGAGGTGGCTCGGCGAGCAGCGCGAGAGCCTCGTCGAGCGTGATCGTGAAGAGGTCGCCGTCCGTCGGGAGCGAGCGAGACTCGGAGCCTCTCTTGACGTACGGCCCGTAGCGTCCGTTCTGGGCCGTGACCTCCTCGCCGTCGACCTCGCCGATCACACGCGGGAGCGAGAGGAGCCGCAGCGCGTCGTCGAGGGTCACCGTCTCCGGGGACTGCGAGGTGAGTAGGGAAGCCGTCCGTGGCTTCGTGTCGGTGTCCTCGGGCAGGGCCTCGGTGAGGTACGGCCCGTAGCGGCCGGAGCGAACGACGACCTCGCGACCAGTCTCCGGATCCGTGCCGAGGGAGCGCCCGTTCGGCTGGGCGAGGAGCTCCGCGACCTTCTCCGCTGTGAGCTCGTCGGGCGCGAGGTCGACCGGGAGGCTGACCCGATCCTCTCCCAGCTCGAGGTACGGTCCGTAGCGGCCGACACGAACGACGGCGTCGGCCCCGGGGATCTCGATCGAGTTCACCGCCCGCGCGTCGATCGCGTCGAGGTGCTCGGTCACGAGCTCGTGAAGCCCCGGATCGCCGGCTTCTCCGAAGTAGAAGCGCGTCAACCATGCGCCGCGATCCTCGTCGCCCGAGGCGATGCGATCAAGGTCGGTCTCCATCTGCTTTGTGAAGTCGAAGTCGACGAGCTGTCGGAAGTGGCGTTCCAGGAGGTTGACGACCGCGAACGCGACAAACGTGGGCACGAGCGCCGTTCCCTTCTTGAAGACGTAGCCACGGTCGACGATCGTGGACAGGATCGCGGCGTAGGTCGACGGGCGTCCGATCCCCCTGTCCTCGAGAGCCTTGACGAGCGTGGGCTCCGTGTAGCGCGCGGGGGGCGTCGTCGAATGGCCGTGCGGCTCGAGCGAAGACGGCGCCACCTCCTGACCGACGTCGAGTGCCGGAAGGCGGCGCTCTTCCTCGTCGTCCGTCGGTTCGTCGCGACCGGGCTCGTAGGAGGCGAGGAAGCCACGGAAGGTGATGACCGTTCCGGACGCCGCGAACTCGACATCGGTCCCTCCGTCGGCCGTCGCGCCGATCCGGAGCGAGACGGTCTTCCCCTGCGCGTCCTCCATCTGCGATGCGAGCGTGCGCTTCCACACGAGCTCGTAGAGCCCGTGCTCGTCGCGCGAGAGCTCGCCGCGCACCTCGTCGGGCGTGCGGAACGCATCTCCTGCCGGTCGGATCGCCTCGTGGGCCTCCTGGGCGTTGGCGACCGCGCGCCCGTAGCGGCGGGGCGTCTCCGCAACGTACTCGCTCCCGAAGAGCTCGCGCACCTGGGTTCTCGCGGCCTCGAGCGCAGCCTCCGAGAGATTTGTCGAATCGGTGCGCATGTACGTGATGTAGCCGGCCTCGTACAGGCGTTGAGCGACTCGCATCGTCGTCTGGGCGGTGAAGCGGAGCTTGCGGCTGGCTTCCTGTTGAAGCGTGGCGGTTCGGAACGGCGCTGCGGGCCGTCGTCGGTACGGCCGTTCCTCGGTGGAGCGAACCGAGAACGTCGCGCTGTCGAGCCCGCTCGCGAGCTCGCGAGCGGCGGTCTCGTCGAGCCGGGTGAGCGTCTCGTCGGAGAGCGCTCCGTCGGATCCGAAGTCTCGTCCCTGCGCGACGCGACGGCCGTCCACCGTGAGGAGGCGTGCGTCGAACGAGCCCGGCTCGAATACCGCAGCGAGGTCCCAGTAGGCGGCGGACACGAAGGCCATCCGCTCGCGCTCGCGCTGCACGACGAGTCGCGTGGCAACGGACTGAACACGCCCGGCCGAGAGCCCGCGCGTCACCTTCTTCCAGAGGACTGGCGAGACCTCGAAGCCGTACAGGCGGTCGAGGATCCGGCGCGTCTCCTGAGCGTCCACGAGGCGTTGGTCGATCTCGCGTGTCTCGCCGAGCGCCCGCGCGATCGCGTCCTTGGTGATCTCGTGGAAGACCATGCGCCGTACCGGCACCTTCGGCTTCAGGACTTCCACCAGGTGCCAGGCGATGGCCTCCCCTTCCCGGTCCTCGTCTGTCGCGAGGAGGAGCTCGTCTGCGTCCGCAAGGCGCTTCTTCAGCGCACTCACGATCTTCTTCTTTCCCGGATCGACGATGTAGAACGGCTCGAACCCGCTCTCGACGTCGACGCCGAGGGCACCGAAGCGCTTGCGCTCCGCCTCTGGCACATCGGAGGCGCGCTCCGGCAGGTCGCGGATGTGCCCGACGCTCGACTCCACCGCAAACCCGTCGCCGAGGTACCCGGCGATCGTCCGCGCCTTCGCGGGTGACTCGACGATGACAAGTGGCTTACCCATCGGCGCGACACCTTAGCGCCGCCGTCAACGGTTGCCAGCGCGCGATACTCCTCCGCGTGGCGGACCATCACCGGCCGAGCTGGCTCTACTTCGCGGTTGGCGCCGTCAGCGTGCCGATCCTGAAGGTGCTGTTCCGACTGCGCGCCCGAGGCGTGGAGCACGTGCCCCGGACGGGCGGGCTCGTCCTGGCGGCGAACCACTGGTCGAACTTCGACCCCTGGCCGCTCGGCGTTCCGCTGTTCCCCTCGCGGTTTCTCCGCTTCATGGCGAAGTCCGAGTTGTACTGGATCCCGCTCAGGTGGGTGATCGACGCGGGTGGCGGCTTCCCGGTTCGGCGCGGGGAGCGCGACGACGAGGCGATAGCGACGGCGGTCGAGCTCGCCCGCGGCGGGCATGCGGTCGTGATGTTCCCGGAGGGGACGCGACGACGGAAGGGGCTGCGAAAGAGGTACGAGGCCCACTGGCACACGGGCGCCGCGAGGATTGCTCTCGAGGCTGGTGTGCCGCTCGTTCCCGCGGCGATCGCGGGAACGGATCGGCTCGCGAGGCTCGGCCCGCTCCGCGTCGCATACGGCCCACCCATTGAGGTCGGCGATCTCGACTCGCTGACTCCGCAGGAGGCAGCACGGGTCGCGACCGACCGGCTGCGAGACGAGATCACCGGGCTCGAGGAGTCGATTGCGTGAGCTCGCTGCTCGTGATCGACGGCGACTCGTTCGCGCACCGCGCGTACCACGCGCTTCCGAAGACCATGCGCCGGGGCGACGGCGGGCCCGCCAACGCGCTCGTCGGCTTCACGGACATGCTGCACCGGCTCTGGTCGCACGAGCGCCCTCGCGCCGTGCTCGTGGCGTGGGACACCCTCGACGCTCCGACGTACCGTCACGAAGCCCTCGCCGGCTACCAGGCCGGTCGCGAGTTCGACGCCGAGCTCGTGGAGCAGCTCGACCTCCTGCCGTCTTTCGTCGAGTCGAGCGGCGTCGTCTGTGCGAAGGCGCCGGGCTACGAGGCCGACGACTTCCTCGCGGCAGCTGTTGCGCAGGAGGAAGCGGCCGGGGGCACGTGTCTCGTCGCGACTTCGGATCGCGACGCGTTCCAGCTCGCAAGCGAGCGGACGACGATCCTCCAACCCGTCAAGGGCGCAGGGAGACCCGCGAGGATCGGCCCGGCAGAGGTGCGCGAGCGCTACGGGATCGATCCGGCTCAGGTGCCCGACTTCATCGCACTGCGCGGAGACCCGTCGGATCGAATACCCGGTGCCCGCGGGATCGGCGAGAAGCGGGGGGCGGCGCTTCTCGGTGAGTACGGCTCGCTGGACGCGATGCTCGCGGCCGGTCGCTTCGGGGCCGAGGCGGACGTGCTCCGGCTCTACCGGTCGCTCGCGACGCTCGATCGGTCGGCTCCGCTGCCGTCATGCCCGGATGCCAGACCGGACTGGGCCGCCGTTGGGCGCCGCGCGCGGGAGCTCGGGCTCGACGGTCTGGCGGGACGGCTGGAGGCGGTGTCGTGAACGTCATCAGTCACCCGGCGCTCGCACACCTGCACCCGACCGGCCATCACGTGCACCCCGAGAGCCCGGAGCGTCTCGTCCGTCTCCTCGAGAGGTTCCCCGGGTTCGACGAAGGGGCGGCGGCCACGCGCGAGCAGATCGTGCGGGTGCACTGGGAGTCGTACGTCGACGCGGTCGACGCGCTTCGTGAGGAGGTCTGGCTGGATGGGGACACGCTCGCCGGCCCGACGACGTGGGAGGCTGCGCGACTTGCCGCCGGGTGTGCGATTCGCGCGGTCGAGGAGGGAGGATTCGCGCTCGTCCGTCCACCGGGGCATCACGCGCTCACGGCCTGCGCGATGGGCTTCTGCATCTTCAACAACGCCGCCATCGCGGCACGGTCGGCGCAGCTGGATCTCGGCATGGAGCGTGTGGCGATCGTCGACTTCGACGTGCATCACGGGAACGGAACCGAGGAGCTGTTCCGCTCGGATGCGTCCGTTCTCGTCGTGTCGCTCCATCAGTTCCCGTTCTGGCCGGGGTCGGGTGGCCCAGGGACGAGCGACGAGACCACGGTGAATGTTCCGCTTCCGGAAGGGTCCGGTGACCGCGAGTACCGTCGTGCGTTCATCGACGAGGTCGAGCCGGTCGTCCGGATCTTCGAGCCGGACATCGTGATCGTGTCGGCTGGCTTCGACGCGCACGCCGACGATCCGCTCGCAGGCATGGAGGTCACGGTCGACGGGTTCCGGGAGATCTCCCGCCGCTGCGCGTCGCTCGCCCCCAGAGTCGCCGCGGTGCTCGAGGGCGGCTACAACCTCGAGACCTTGCCCGCGCTCGTGCAGGGTGCGCTCGAAGGGCTCGCCGCCGACGCGGGGTAGGGGTGAGGCTCGACGTCGCCCTCCGGGGCGTGGCGGGCGCGAGGGCGAGTCAGGGGCCGGAGCAGCTATCTCCGCGCCGACTCGAGCCGCTGCAGCGCCTCGCGGCGCGACGACACACCGAGCTTCCGGAGCAGGCTCTTCACGTGAGAGCGAACCGTGTGCTCGGAGATGAAGAGGCGCTCGGCGATCTCGTCCGTCCCGAGCCTCTCGTCGAGGAGGATCAGTACCTCGACCTCCCGGGCTGAGAGCTCGCGGGCGATGGACTCGGGGATACCCGCGGGCGTGCCGCCTTCGCGCACGCGCTCGAGCAGGCGCCGGGCGACCCCGCCGGACAACGCGGCATCACCACGAGCGACCCCTCGAAGGAAGGCTGCGATCTGCTGCGGCGGCTCGGTCTTCAAGAGGTACCCGGCGGCGCCGCCGCGAATCGCAGCGAGCAGATTCTCCTCGGCGTCGGATGCGGTGAGCACCACGATCTCCGCCTCGGGAGCGCGTTCGCGAATCGCCGGCAGCGCCGTCAATCCGTCCATGCCCGGCATCGTCAGGTCGAGGAGCACGAGGTCGGGCTGAGCCGCTCCGGCCCGCTCGATCGCGTCCTCGCCGCTCACCGCGGTCCCGACCACGTCGAAACCCTCGCTTCCGAGCAGGGCGGACAGCGCCTCTCGTGTGAGCGGGTGGTCGTCGACGATGAGGACGCGCGAAGTCACCTGCTCCTTATCGGCAGCGGCCCAGGTGCCGACAAGTGAGGCGTGGAGCGCGCGTACCCGCAGGGCTACCGCTCATGGCTCGTCGGCGAGGTGATGCTCGTCGGCCTTCTCGCGTCGGCCACGGCGCTGTTCGCCGTGAGTGACTGGCTGGAGCCCGCATACGTCGTGCCAGAGGCGCGGCTCGCGATGGACACCGCGGTCGGCGTGATTGCCGTGATCGTGGCGGTGCTCTGTGCCGTACGCTTCCTCGTCGAAGGACGGGTACTCGACCTCCTCCTCGCGGGAGGCTTCTGGAGCATCGCTCTCGGGACCGCGGTTCTCGCGCTCGCCCCCGTCGTCTCCGGCGGCGCCCTTCCGCCTGACGCTGCGTGGGCCGCGGTCGGCGCGCGCGTGCTCGGTGCCGGTCTCATCGCGCTCGCAGCCTTTGTCCATGCGCGGGTCACCGCCAGGCGCCGACTGCTGCTTGCAGCGGGCTCGACCGTCACCGTCATGCTCGCGGGGCTCTGGCTGGCACTGACGGGGATGCGGGCCGCCGGCGCGCCCGCCGGATCGCTCGTTGTGGACGGGCCCTCCGTCGTCCTCGCGGCGACGTTGCTGGCGTGCCTTTGGCTCGTCGCCCTGATCGGGTTCGGCCTGCGCTACCGGCGTCAAGGCCGCAACCTCGACGCCTGGATCTGCCTCGCGGCGACTCTCGCGTTCTTCGCCGACCTTCACCTTGCGATGACGCCCGTCGTCTCGTCCGACTACGTCCTGAAGGCCGACTTCCTCAGGCTCCTCGCATACGTGATCCTGCTCGTCGGCGTCTGGCGTGCGATCGCGGACGCCGAGTTCGGGCGCGCGGTCGCAGACGAGCGGGCTCGCGTCGCGCGCGAAATCCACGATGGTCTCGCGCAGTACCTCTTCGCGATCTCCGCCCAGGTCAGCATGCTCGAGTCGGGTGCGGAGCTCGACGACGTGCTCCCACGCCTGCAGGCAGCTTCCACGGCGGCGCAGCAGGAGGCCCGCTTCGCCACGCTCGCGCTCTCGTCGGCTGGTGGCTCGGCGCGCTTCGACTCCGCGCTGCGCCGCTACGTCGAGGTGCTCACCGCCGACGGCGCGCTCGACGTGGACGTGACCGTCGATCCTCGCGTCAGGCTCGCTCCGGACGAGCAGATCCAGGTGTTTCGCATTGTCCAGGAAGGGCTCGGGAACGTCCGCCGGCACGCTCGAGCACGGCACGCCGATGTTGAGTTCCACCAGGTCGACGGTCGCCGGTTGGTGACCGTGCGCGACGACGGGGTCGGGTTCGACGAGCGCACCGAGGTGGGGCAGGGGCTCGAGAACATGCGCCGGCGGGCAGCGGAGATCGAGGGATCGTTGAGCGTGAAGTCGACGCCCGGGTGTGGGACGTCGCTCGAGGTCGTGCTGCGATCGGTCTAGGAACGAGAGAGGCCGGGTCTCCCCGGCCTCTCTCGTCATGGATGCGAGCTCGTCTCTAGACGTTGTCGCACCAGGCGAACAGCTCCGGACTCGTCCTGTGGAGCCCGATCACCGTGCTGAGAGGCAGGAACGCGGGACCGGCGAACTCGACGCGGATGAGGCCGGCGCCACCGGTCTGCGAGCCGAGCGGTGCGTAGTCCACTTTCCCCCTCGCCGCGTCGGCGATGAGACCGAGCGAGACGAGCGTTCCGACACCGGCTGCGATGCAGCGGCCCCCCTTGCCTGGATCGGCCGGCTTGCCCTGCGCCGACGCGACACCCGAGAACGCCATGGCTGACAGAGCGACCGTGGCGAGCACTGCGATCTTCTTGAGCATGTCCCCTCCTCCTTGAGGTAGACGGATGAACTGTTGACTGCTGATACGCGCTAGCTCGACTTCGGGATCAGCACCTTGTTGATCACGTGGATCACGCCGTTCGACGCCATGACGTCGGGGGTCGTGACCTTGGCGCCGTTCACGAAGACGTTGCCGTTGCGGACGCGGATCGAGACCGACTGACCGTTGAGGGTCTTCGCGGACTTGAGCTTCACGACCTTGGCGGCAGGCACCTTGCCGGCGGCGACGTGGTAGAGCAGGACGCTGCGGAGAGCGGCCTTGTCCTTCGCGAGCGCGTTCAGTGTCGACTTCGGCACCTTGGCGAAGGCGGCGTCTGTGGGCGCGAAGACCGTGTACGGCCCTTTGCCCTGGAGAGTCTTCGCGAGGCCCGCGGTCTTCAGGAGCCCGGCGAGCGTCTTGAACTGGCCGGCACCCACAGCGGTCTGCACGATGTTCGACTTCGCTTGGTCGGCCCTGGCCGGGGCGGCGGCACTGCTCGCGACGAGCCCGGTGGCCATGACTGCGGTCGCGACGGCGGTAACGATGATGCGCACTTCGTCCTCCTTGTTTAGATTTCGTACAAGTTTGTACAGGCTTTGTCCTCATCTGTCAAGATTATGTCTAAATTGAGTGTGCAATCCGGACAGGGTCTGTACAATGCTCCCATGGACGACGGCGGCTACATCCGGATCGGCGAGCTGAGCAGACGCGTCGGCGTCAATCCAGAGCTTCTCCGCGCGTGGGAGCGGCGCTACGGCCTCCTCGAGCCAAGCCGCTCTCCCGGAGGTTTTCGGCTGTACTCCGACGCCGACGTCGCCCGCATCGAGCAGATGAAGGCGCAGCTCGAGCGCGGCCTCTCGGCGGCCGAGGCAGCACGGATGGTCGTCACGCCCGGCCCTGTCGCAGCAGCGGCGGCCTCCGAGGCGGTTCCCGTGTTCGACGCATCGCTCGTCGAGCTCCATCGCTCGCTGGCTGCGTTCGACGAGGCGGGAGCGCAGGCCGCGCTCGACCGGCTTCTGGCCTCTTTCGCGCTCGACACGGTTCTCCGCGACGCCATGCTTCCGCTTCTCCGTGAGCTCGGCGAGAGTTGGGCGCGCGGCGAGACCACGATCGCCCAGGAGCACTTCACCAGCAACCTCCTCCGCGGGCGGCTGCTCGCGCTCGGGCGAGACTGGGGTCGTGGCACGGGCCCGCACGCACTCCTCGCCGGCCCGCCCGAGGAGATGCACGACCTCGGGCTCATCGTCTTCGGGCTCGCGCTCCGGAGCCGCGGCTGGCGCATCACGTTCCTCGGCGCGAACACGCCCATCGAGACCATTCGAGACACCGCGCACCGGATCTCGCCGCAGCTGATCGTTCTCGCCACGCTCGTCCCGTCCCGCATCGGAACCGTGCTCGAGGAGGTTCAGCTCCTGTCTGCGGAGTGGCGGGTCGCCATCGCCGGCGCAGGTGTGACGGCGGATCTCGTCGAGCGGGCGGGCGCCGAGTACCTCTCCGTGGGACTGTTCGAGGCCGCGGACAGCCTGTCTGCAAGCCTTGCTGCGCGCGCGTGAGCCGGGCGGTCGTCCTCCTCACGCGCGACCTGCGAACGCGCGACCATCCGGCGCTTGCAGCGGCGACGCGTGACCACGACGAGGTGGTGCCGCTCTTCGCGCTCGACGACAGGCAGCTGCGGAGCGCGAACCGCGTGGCGTTCCTGCTCGACTCGCTCTCGGCGCTGCGGGACGCACTCGACGGGGCGCTCGTCGTTCGGCGTGGGGAGGCCGCCGCCGCCGCCGCGAGCTTCCGACCCGACTGGGTGTACGTCACGGCCGATGGAAGCGCGTTTGCGCAGGCCCGCGAGCTGCGGTTGCGCACGGTCGCGAGGCTGAGGGTCTCTCCCGGAGCGTCGGTGATCGAGCCGGGTGCTCTCGCTCCGACCGGCGGTGACCACTACCGGGTGTTCACTCCCTACTGGCGCGCCTGGAGTGCCGCGGAGCGACGGCCTCTCGCTCCGGAGCCGGTGGCGATCCGTCTTCCGCCGAAGGTGTCGCCCGGCGAGCTACCGGCGCTCGGCGATCTGCTCCGGCAGCCCCGGTCACCCGTTCTGCTTCCCGGCGGGGAGCCCGAGGGACGGCGTCGGCTGGCCCGCTTTCTCCGCCACGGGCTGCGGGCATACGGTGACGAGCGCGATGCGCTGGAACTGGACGGGACCTCGCGGCTCTCCCCCTATCTCCGGTTCGGCTGCCTCTCACCCCTCGAGGTCGCATCCCGCGCCGAGGAGTCCGGGGGGGACGAGTTCGTCAGGCAGCTCGCCTGGCGCGACTTCTACCTCCAGCTCCTTGCTGCCTTCCCGAGGCTCACCACCGACGACTACCGGCCGCGCGGTCGGGAGTGGCGAGCCGACGACGCTGCGCTCGAGGCGTGGAAGTCGGGGCGAACCGGGATCCCGATCGTCGACGCGGGCATGCGGCAGCTCGTGAACGAGGGGTGGATGCCCAACCGTGTCCGGATGCTCGCCGCGTCGCTCCTCGTCAAGAACCTGGGGATCCACTGGCGCGCGGGAGCCGCGCACTTCTCGTCGCTGCTCGTCGACGGCGATCCTGCGAGCAACGCCGGCAACTGGCAGTGGGTCGCGGGGACGGGCACGGACACACGGCCAAATCGCGTCTTCAACCCCATCCGGCAGGCCCACCGGTTCGACCCGGACGGCGGATACGTTCGCCGCCACGTCCACGAGCTCGCAGACCTCGAGGCACCAGACGTCCACGAGCCGTGGAGGCTCGGCCCTCTGGGGCTCGCCGAGCTCGGCTACCCGCCGCCGGTGGTCGAGCTCGGCGCCCCCGTCTGACGGCTCATGGCCCGCGCGGGGCCGCCGCAGGACAGAATGGGGGCGTGACGATCGACGTCGCCGACGTGATCCTCCGCGACGGGACGACCTTGCGCCTTCGTCCCCCGCGCCGCGACGACTCCGATGTCCTCGTCCACTTCTTCGGTGCGCTCTCCCAGCGCAGTCTCTACCTTCGCTTCCACGGGTTCCCTCGCCTCGGGCCGGAGCTCGTCGAGCGCCTGCTGGAGCCGAACTGGGCTGAGCGGGGCGCGCTCGTGGGGACGTTCGCGGAGAACGGCGGCGAGCGCGTGGTGGCGGTGGGCAACTACGAGCGCCTGAGAGACCCCACAGTTGCCGAAGCAGCGTTCGCCGTCGCCGACGAGTTCCAGCGGCGCGGCGTCGGCACGCGCCTCGTCGAGCAGCTCGCAGAGCGTGCCGGGCGTCAGGGGATCGAGCGCTTCGTCGCGGAGGTCCTTCCGGACAACCGCGACATGCTCGGCGTGTTCGAGGGACTCGGCTTCGAGGTCTCGCGACACCTGGCCGGCGGCGAGGTCGAGATTCAGTTCCCGATCGCGATGACGGAGGAGTACGAGGAGCGCGTCGACGAGCGCGACCACGTCGCGGTCACCGCGTCGCTCCGTCCTTTCTTCCAGCCTCGGAGCGTCGCCGTGGTCGGTGCGTCGCGACGTCGCGGTGCGATCGGCGGGGAGCTGTTCCGCAACATCGTCGAGGCGGACTTCACGGGTGCTGCCTACCCCGTGAATCGCGACGGCAGCCCGGTCGCCGGCGTTCGGGGGTACCGGTCGGTCTCCGAGATCCCCGACCCGATCGATCTCGCCGTGCTCTGCGTCCCGGCGGAGGCAGTGAACGCTGCGGCCAAGGACGCTCTCGAGAAGGGTGTTCGCGCCCTCGTCGTGATCTCGGCCGGCTTCGCCGAGGTCGGTCGCGAAGGCGTCGAGCGCCAGGACGATCTGCTCGCTCTCGTGCGCGCCCACGGAGCGCGCCTCATCGGCCCGAACTGCCTGGGCATCTCCGTGGCGGGTGTGAGCCTCAATGCCACCTTCGCCGCTCGGGCCGCACCTCCGGGGAACATCGGCTTCTCGTCCCAGAGCGGTGCGCTCGGCCTGGCGCTACTCGAGGCCGCGGTGACGCGGGGCCTCGGGCTCTCCGCCTTCGTGTCGATCGGGAACAAGGCGGACGTCTCGTCCAACGACCTGCTCGAGTGGTGGGAGGACGAGGAGGAGACCGATGCGATCCTGCTCTACGTCGAGTCGTTCGGCAATCCCCACCGCTTCGCCCGCATCGCCCGCCGGGTGGCCCGCCGAAAGCCGATCCTCGCGCTGAAGAGCGGCACCTCCGCGAGCGGTCAGCGAGCCGCGAGCTCGCACACCGCTGCGCTCGCCGGGTCCGAGGCTGCGGTCGACGCGCTCTTCCGGCAAGCCGGCGTGATCAGGGCGACCTCGCTCGAAGAGCTGATCGACGCGGCGACGCTCCTCTCGCGCCGCTTCCGCGTGCCGGGCCGCTCGGTCGCGCTGGTCACGAATGCCGGCGGGCTCGGGATCCTCGGCGCCGACGCCTGCGAGGCCGTGGGGCTCCACCTCCCACAGCTCGGAGACGAGACGCGAGCCGCGCTTGCGGAGCTCCTCCCGGCCGAGGCCAGCCTCGCGAATCCCGTCGACATGCTCGGCGGGGCGACCGCCGCGACCTACGCGGCGGTCATCCCCCACCTGCTCGTGGACTCCGCAGTCGACGCCGTGATCGTTCTGTTCGTGCCCGCAGTCAGCTCGACCGCGGCCGAGGTCGCCGAGGCCGTTGAGCGGTCCGTTCGGGAGGCCGGGGCGGACAAGCCCACGCTTGCGGTCATCGTCTCGGCCGACGGTGTTCCCCCAGTCCTGCGCGACTCCCCGCACGTGGCGGCGTTCGCCTACCCGGAGTCCGCCGCAAGGGCGCTCGGGCACGCTGCCGCGCGCGCCGCGTGGCTGCGGAGGCCGCAGGGAACGGTGCCGGTGCTCGAGGGACTGGACCACGAAGCCGCGCACGCTGTGGTCACCGAGGCGCTCGCGGAGGTCGACGACGCCTGGCTCGACCCTGGAGCGACACGCGCGCTCCTTCTTGCATACGGCATCCCGCTCGTCCCTGAGCGTGTCGCTGCGTCCGTCGACGAGGCGGCGGCTGCCGCTGCCGAGATCGGGCTCCCGGCCGTCGTCAAGACCGCGGAAGCCGGTGCGCACAAGACGGAGACCGGCGGCATCGCTCTCGACCTCGCCGACGAAGCGGAGGTCCGAGCCGCCGCCGAGCGCATCGGCCTCCCCGTCGTGGTTCAGCCGATGATCTCCGGGGGGACGGAGCTCCTTGCAGGGGTCGTCCAGGATCCGATGTTCGGCCCGCTCGTGGCCTTCGGCCCCGGTGGTGTGTTCGCCGAGCTGATCGGCGAGGCGACGTTCCGGATTGCGCCTCTGACGACCGTTGACGCCGAGGAGCTCGTCACCTCGGGCAAGGCGGGAAGGCTCGTTGCAGGCTTCCGCGGCGCTCCACCCGCGAACGCCGAGGCGCTCGAGGAGTTGCTCCACCGGCTCTCGCGGCTCGGCGAGGAACTCCCGGAGGTCGTGGAGCTCGACCTCAACCCCGTACTCGCGCTGTCCGACCGCTGCCTCGCGGTCGATGCGCGCGTGCGCGTCCGTCGACGCGAGGCCGTCGGGCGCGCGAAGACCTGGTAAGCGCCCCTCCGTACTTCGCCGCAGATCGCACACGGCTTTCGCCCAACGGACTCGCCGTGCTTCCCCGGATGGACGCGACCGGCGCCTTCTGCACGCTACGCCAGATAGTCGGTTCAAGTCCATCCGGGAGGTGGAGCGATGAGAGGCAGTAAGTGGTGGGAGATCGGCGGATTCGTCGCCGGCGCGGTGCTGATCGTGTTCGGCGCCGTCGCGATCTACATGGGTGCGAGCGGCTTCACGACCGTTCGCGACAGCGTCAAGCAGGAGAACATCGTCTTCGCGTCCGCTGATGATCCGGCGGTCGCCGAGCACGCCGAGCAGTGGGCGGGCCAGCAGGTGAAGACGGGCGACCAGGCGCGGGCGTTCGCGCTCATCATGCGCGACCACGCGCTCGAGGGCAGCGGCGGGCTGACGTACGCGGAGATGGGTCGTTTCGTCGCTGCGGACGATCCGGCGAACCCGGCGGGAACGAGTGATCCCACGGCCGCGGCGACGGACGCCGAGGGCAACCCGATCCCGAACACGGCACGGAACACGTGGATCACGGCAACCTCGCTCTCGACCGCGCTGAACGTCAGCTACATGGCCGAGCAGCTCGCGATCTTCGGGCTCGTGGTCGGGATCGCGCTCCTGCTTACGGGCATCGGTCTCGTGATCCTCGCGTTCGCGGTCTTCGGCCGGCACGGGGAGGCCGTCGAGGCGGCCGCAGCCCGAGCGCCGACCACGGCGACGGCAACAGGCTGATTCGAGAAAGCGGGAGGCTTCTCGGATCGACGAGGGCTCCGACCTCCCGGAGCAAGGAGGGGGCGGCTTGTCCGCCCCCTCCGCTTTGCGTGGTTTCCCGCAACGCGACTGCGACTCGATTCGGACGTCGCCGTGTCGGCCGCCCGGCACCATCCGCGAATGGCCGCTCAGCCGAGACGCATCCTCCTCGGGTTCGACGGCTCCGATGCATCCTGGCGGGCGCTCGAGGCGGCGATCCAGCTCACGGGCTATGGGTCGACCCTGACGGTCGTGACGGTCGTGACGGTCGCGCCGGAGGGCGAGAGCTCCTCGGAGCTCTCGCTGGCTCGCGCGCGCGAACACGTGCGTTTGCGGCAGGTCACAGCGGCGTACGTCCAGCGCATTGGGGATCCGGTCGAGGAGCTCCTGGATGCCGCGCGGGAGCTCGAGGCAGAGCTCATCGTGGTCGGTCGGAGCGACGACCACGAGACGCCTTCGCACGAGCCCGGATCCGTCAGTGCGAGCGTCGTGCGCTCCGCGTCGTGTGACGTGCTCGTCGTGAACTGAAGGTAGGCCTCAGCGATCGATCAGGTCGTGATCGAGTGCGTAGCGCACGAGCTCGGCACGGCTCGAGAGGCTGAGCTTCTGCATGATGTGCGCCCGGTGCGTCTCGGCGGTGCGCACGGAGATGTAGAGCAGCGCGGCGATCTCCTGGTTGGTGTGCCCGAGCGCAAGGAGGCGGAGAACCTCGCGTTCACGCTCGGACAGTGGATCGGCGTCCGCGCGTCGCCGCTCCTCGGCGTCCGCTGAGACGAGGCGCGCGCCGAGGGCGGGGTGCACGTACCTCGTGCCGGCAGCGACCGCTCGCACGGCATCCACGACCTCGGTGTCCGCGGCCTCCTTGAGCACGTAGCCGCTGGCTCCGGCCTCGAATGCCTCGCGAACGTAGCGCGGGTCGTCCTGCATGGACAGGACGAGCACGCGCACTTCGGGCACCGCCTGCAGGAGTGCTGGCATGCCTTCGATGCCGCTCTTCCCCGGCATCACGACATCCATGAGCACGACGTCCGGCTTGTGCTCAAGAGCCTCGAAGACCGCACGTTCGGCGCTCGAGGCTTCCCCCACGGTCTCGATGTCGTTTTCGGCGTCGAGGACGCGGCGAAGCCCGCTTCGAACGATCGCGTGATCGTCCACGACAAGGACTCGAATGCTCACTGAACCGGCACCTCCGCCGCGAGCGTCGTGCCCCGGCCGGGAGCGGTCTCGATACGGAACCGTCCTCCCACGACCGCGAGACGCTCTCGCATCCCGGTCAGCCCGAGGCCGCCGCCGTCTCCTGAGCGTTCGACAGCGAATCCCACTCCGTCGTCTTCGATCACGACGATCACCGCACCGTCCTTTCGCCCGAGAAGAATGCTGACGCGACCGGCGCTCGCGTGCTTCGTCACGTTGGTGAGCGCTTCCTGCACGATCCGATAGAGCGTCGTCTCGATCTCGGAAGGAAGTCGCTCTTCCCCGATCCCGACCTCGAGGTCGATCTCGAGCGACGACTGCGCCCTGTAGGTGTCGACCAGCCGTTCGAGCGCAGGCGCGAGTCCGAAGTCGTCGAGCGCGGCGGGTCGCAGCTCGACAGCGAGCCTCCGGACACTCTGGAGCGTCGAGACGACGATCTCCCGCACGTCGGCCGCTGCGCGGCGACCCTCCTCCGATCCGATCGACTGCTCGAGTGACTTGAGCCCGAGCAGGGTCGAGGTCAACGCCTGTCCTGTCTCGTCGTGCAACTCGCGGGCGAGACGCTTCCGCTCGAGCTCCTGTGCCTCGACGACGCGGCGCACGACCTCTCGGCTCACACGTCGCGAGAGGTCGACGGCAATCGCCGCGCGCTGCGCGAGTGACTCGCCCAACCGAAGGTCGTCGGCGCGGAAGCGGGGGTCGTCGCCGACCCTGTCGTGCGCGACGATGACGCCGATCGCACGGTCGTTCGCAATGAGGGGAACGTAGAGAGCGGTCGTCACGGCGAGTCGGCGGACCGCGCTCTGGTCGACCTCGGGATCGTCGATGAGCGAGTCGACCCGCTCGCTCCGGCCGCGCTCGAGGACATGACCTGCCTTCGAGCCCGCGAGCTCCAGCCGCGTCCCGAGTAGTGCCCTTGCGCCCTCGCCTCGGGCTGCCAGGACACGGAGCGTCTCAGCAGACTCCAACAGCGCGATCAGGACGACTCGCGCGTCGACCAGATCGAGAAGCCTCTCGGCCACGGTCTCGAGGACTGGCTCGAGCTCGACCTGCGCCGCGAGCGCGTTGCCGATCTCGTTCAGCGACTCGAGCTGGTGCAGCCAGCGGTTCGAGGACTCGTACAGCCGAGCGTTCTCGATGGCGACGGCCGCCTGGCTCGCGAGCAGCGTCGTCAGCTCCTCGTCCTCCTCGGTGAAGTCCTCACCGCCTTCCTTCTCGGCGAGGTAGAGATCCCCGTACGTGAGCCCGCGGAGCAGGATCGGGACGCCGAGAAAGGTGCGCATCGGCGGGTGGTGAGGAGGGAACCCTACGGAGCTCGGGTGGTCGGCGATCTCGTGCACACGAACCGGGGTCGTGCTCCTGATGACCACGCCGAGGAGCCCTTGCCCGTGCGGCACGTCGCCGATCCGCGCGCGCGTCTCCTCGTCGATCCCGAAGGTCAGGAAGCGCTCGAGCCCGCGGCCGGATCGCTCGACGACGCCCAGCGCCGCGTAGCGCGCTCCCGTCAGCTGGGCGGCTGTCTCGACGATCTTCTGCAGGAGCGCGTCGAGGGAGAGCTCGGAGCTCAGTGCGATGCCGGCGTCGACGAGAAGCCGGAGGCGATCGACCTGATCGGGCAGCTCTCGTGCGGACGTCTCCATCTCGGCCCCTGAGACTACGCAACCCGCGTGTCGTCGGAACGACGAAGCCCCGCCGGAGCGGGGCTCCAGGTTCTCGGGCCTGTGGCGCCGTCGTTCAGCGCGTGCTCAGCAGACACCGCGGGTGACGGTACCGCCTCGACGACCTCGATCCTCCGCGCGTCGCTAGCTCGACTCGAGAAAGCCCTCGCGTCGCCACTTCGCATCCCCGGCTGGGAACGTGATGCCCGCGATGCGTCCGCCGCCGGTGAGCCGCGCATACGCGCCTGTTCCACGACTGACCGTCCAGGTACCGGTGAGCAGCGCGTAGCCGCCCGGGACGCTGAGCCACTCCTGCCGGTTGCGGAGCACGAGCCTGCCCTGCTTTCCGACGGTGTCAGTTCGGGCCTCTCACATGACGAAGCCCCGCCGGAGCGGGGCTTCGCGGTAGCAGGCCTGTAAGCCGGATTCTGTCGTGGGTGGCCATCCATCTTTGCGGCGTACCCGGTCCCTCGGCGGGCCGCGTCAACGGGACCTGCTTCGCCTTGCACCGGACGGGGTTTGGCAAGCCGACCGCGTCGCCGCGGCCGCTGGTGGGCTCTTACCCCACCGTTTCACCCTTACCGGCTCCGGTCTCCCTCGGCCGGCGGTCTCCTTTCTGTTCCACTTTCCGTCGGCTTTCGCCGCCTGGGTCGCCCCAGCGTCCTTGCCCTGCGGTGTCCGGACTTTCCTCGAGCCACCTCGCTCGGAGGTCGCTCGCGGTCACCCGGCCTGCACGGTGGATGGTAGCTCGAACTCCGGGATCTCCCGACCCTCGGCCAGGATCGAGCGACACTCGGGGCACGCCAGGGCGCCGCGAACATGCAGGACGAATTCGCTACACACTGGGCACTCGAGGCTCGCGCCGCGCACGAGCGCCGCAAGCTCCTGGTCGAGCGTCCTGGTGAAGGGGGCGACGGTCATCCGAGGCTCCTGAACACTCCGGTCACCTTGCCGAGCACCTGGACGTGCTCCGGGTAGAGGGGCTCGAGTGCGCTGTTCTCGGGTTGCAAGCGGATCCGGCCGCCGGCCTCGCGACGGAAGGTCTTGACCGTCGCCTCGTCCGCGGCCTCGTCGTCGCCGACGAGCGCCACGACGATGTCGCCATCCGCAGCCTGCTCCTGGCGGCGCACGACCACGACATCGCCATCGAGGATGCCGGCCTCGATCATCGAGTCGCCGGTCACCCGGAGCAGGAAGTCGGCACCCTTTCCGAGCGGCTCCGGGACGGCGATCTCATCCTCGATCGACTCCTCGGCAAGGAGCGGCCCGCCAGCGGCGATCCGCCCGACGAGCGGCAGGACGGGAACATCGCTCGCGCGACTGCGCGTCCCCTTGGCATCGCGGCGCCGCCCGACGAGCTCGATCGCCCGCGGCTTGGTCGGATCGCGGCGTAGCAGCCCCGCGCGTTCGAGGTTCGCGAGGTGTGCGTGCACGGTCGACGGGGAGGCGAGTCCGACGGCGTCTCCGATCTCGCGCACGGTCGGGGGGTACCCGTGGTCGTCGACGTACTCGGCGAGGAACTGCCAGATCTCCTGTTGGCGTGCGGTGAGCATGGTCTCTCCCGGGTCGCTGACGAACATACGTTCGTGATGGAGGGTAGACCTCCTCCCGGACGACGTCAAGACGCTTGAACGGAGTCTGGCGCGTGCGTGAGCTTCCGCTCAGGCGTCAAGCCACTGGACGGCGGGCGACGAACGCCGCCTGCTCGTCCGCCCACGGGTTCGGCACCGGGAGTGCGATCGGCTCGAGCCCGGCCTGCTCCAGGAGCTGCAGCCAGGTCGCTTCAGCGAAGAGCCCGAGCGTATGCCGGTCGTGAACGATGCGCGGCTCCCGACCGGGCTCGCGCGTGACAAGGACATAGTCGACGACGTAGCTCGTCGCACCCGGCGGATCCGGGGCGTGCGTCCACTCGAGGTATCGCAGGCTTCGCCCGTCCTCGCCGTCATGACCACCGTGGTCGGTGCTCGGAGCGAAGATCTCCCGCGTCGCATCGGGGGTGAGCACGACCACTCCCCCGGGGCGCACGTGGACGGCTGCGGTCTCGAGAGCCGCGCGAAGGTCGTCCTCGCTCGTCAGGTACGACAGGGCATCGTGTGCGAAGACCACGTCGAACGTTCGTCCGAGCCGGAGCGACCGCATGTCTCCGATGAGGTGCTCGCACTCCGGGTTCAGCGTTCGGCTCAGCTCGAGCATCTGCGCGGAGAGATCGGTCAGGGTGCACGCGAAGTGGCGTTTCAGGTGCGATGCGTTGTTCCCCCCGCCCGAGCCGAGCTCGAGCAAGATCGTCGCATCCCCTTCGATCGTCCGCTCGACCACCCGCACGACGAAGTCGGCCTCCTCCTCGTACTCCGACGGATCGGTGACGAGGTGAAACCAGGGCGCGAGGTCGGAGTACATCCGCACGACCGGAGGATGCACGACGGCGCTCCGGACGAGCGCCGGCATGGGCGGCGACGACGCCGGCGCGCATCAGAAGTCGTCCTGCGCGACGGGAATCCACTCGGTGGATTCCCGTCGCGAGCAGAGCATGCGCTGGAGAGGACTTGAACCTCCACGGCCTAAAGTGGCCACTAGGCCCTCAACCTAGCGCGTCTACCAATTCCGCCACCAGCGCGTGAGACAGAAGTCTAGAGGCTAGAGCA
The DNA here is from genome assembly GCA_046484465.1 of Gaiellaceae bacterium. Classification (GTDB taxonomy): domain Bacteria; phylum Actinomycetota; class Thermoleophilia; order Gaiellales; family Gaiellaceae; genus GMQP-bins7. Next base: position 10,912 of record JAWOIV010000108.1, on the reverse strand, counting down.
GGTGGAACAGCGCGATCGTGTTGAGGACGAGGGCGACTGCGACGGCCACGGTGAGCCGGGTGAGGTTGCGCTCGACGATGTGTGTCCCGCCCTGTGAGTGCGGCGTGAACCCGAGCCCGCCCATCCCTGCCTCACGGCCCGAGTGCATGAGGACCAGCGTGATCACGCCGGCGCAGAGGAGCACCTGCAGCACTGCGGCGATCTGAAGCCAGGGCACGGACATCCGACGCGCGAGGATAGCAGCGGGTGTAGCGTGGCCCGGTGGCCGAACCGGAGGATGCACGCGCCCGGATCCAGAGGCTCCTCGTCACCGGCGACAACCGCCTCAAGCAGGGCGTGAGCTCCGAAAAGGTGCGAGCGACGTACGAGGAGGCGCTGGCCGTCGCGGTCGAGACTGGTCTCGAGGAGTCGGTGCGGCCGCTCGTCGAGATCCGGCTGGCGGATCTTGCGCGGCGCTCGACCGACGATCAGGGCTGACTCGGCAGGCCCGCAGCGGCCCGCTCGAGAATCGCCTCGATCCGCTCCGCCTGGCGTCCGACGTCGTGATCCTCGGCGGCCGCGCGCGCCGCGAGGTTCGGGCGCGGAAGCGCTGCAGCCCGTGACAGCGCGGCGACGAGCGCGTCGTCGTCCTCGGGGTCGACGAGGACGCCCGCGCCGAGCGTGACGAACTCGGGGGGGCCTCCGATGCGGGTGCCGACCACCGACCGCGCGGAGGCCATCGCCTCGAGCGTCGCGAGCCCGAAGGGCTCGATGAGGCTCGGCTGGCAGACGACGTCACTTGCGGCGATCCAGGAGGGAACGGCGTCGTGGGGGACGCGGCCCTCCAGACGAATCCGCCCCCGTCCCTCGAGTGCTCCGCGCAGCGGCCCGTCGCCGACGAACACCAGCGTCCCCTCGCCGCGGTGCTCGAAGGCGCGAGCGAGCCGCAGGACGTTCTTCCGCTCCGTGAGCGAGCCGAGGCAGAGGAACACGGTTCCGTCGGCGATCAGGCCGACCTCGCGCCGTGCCTCGGTCGCGTCACGCGGGGCGAACCGCTCGAGGTCGACGCCGCAGTCGACGACCTCGGTCTTGGCCGCCGCCTCGGGGATCGCCGCGACGAGCGCTTGCCGGAGCCAGTCCGACACTGCGACGAGTGAGGCCGCACGGCGGACGACGTAGCGCGTCGCGCGGTCGGCTCCGGGGACGGCTCCGACGTTGCGGACGTCCTGCCCGTGCGCGGTGACGACGAGCGGAGCACGCGAGGCAAGTGCCGCGGCGAGCCCGGCGGGCACGAGGAAGTGCGCATAGACGACGTCGGGCTGGAAGCGCTTCGCCGCTCGACGCGCGTCTCGCGCAAGGGCGAGGTGGCGGCGACGTCCTCCCGCACGCCCGTCGATCACCGCACGCTCGATCTCGTGGCCGCGCGCGACGAGCTCCCGCTCGAGGTTGGCGACGAAGACCCCGAGGTCGGGGTCGTCGGGACCCGGGTACATCTGGGAGACGAGGAGGATCCGCACGTTCGCTCAATCGTGACGGTTTCGGCGCGGACCCGTGATGCCTGTCCGGGCGAGATCGGGTGATGAGCGAGCACGACGGCTCTCTCGAAGACGCCGTCCTCGATCCCGTACTGCTCGTCGGCGTCTGGGCGAACGGCACGGGCTTCCGTCCTGGGCGGGACGAGATCACGCCGAGGTGGTTCGCCGCGGCCCGAGAAGCTGATCCGCGAGTACCTTCAGCGCCGCTGGGCGTCGTACGTGCCCCAGAGCTCGCGCAACGTGCCGCAGATCTCGCCGATCGTGCAGCGCGCGCGCAGCGCCTCTCGCATCGCCGGGAGGAGATTCTCGGAGGTCGCGGCCACGCGTCGCACCTCGGCCAGGGCCTCGGCCGCCGCCTCTCCGTCGCGCTCGGCCCGGACGCGCGAAGTGCGGTCGCGCTGCAGCTGCTCGCTTGCGGGGTCGACGTGGAGCAGCTCGACGCGCCCGTCCTCGTCCTCGGCGAAGCGGTTCACCCCTACGACGACGCAGGCTCCTGACTCGATCTCGGTCTGGTAGCGGAAGGCCGACGCCTCGATCTCTGCCTGAACAAAGTACTGCTCGATTGCCGCCACCGCGCCGCCGAGCTCGTCGATCCGGTCGATGAGCTCTCGCGCCTTCGTCTCCAGCTCCTCCGTCAGGGCCTCGATGAAGTACGCGCCGCCGAGCGGGTCGGCCGTGTCTGTCGTGCCCGCCTCCTGCTGGAGAACCTGCTGCGTGCGGAGCGCGATCGTGGCTGCATGCTCGGTGGGGAGCGCGAGCGCCTCGTCGAACGAGTTCGTGTGCAGGGACTGAGCGCCGCCGCAGGCGGCGGCGAGCGCCTGGATCGCAACTCGCACGATGTTGTTCTCCGGTTGCTGGGCGGTGAGCGTCGAGCCCCCGGTCTGGGCGTGGAAGCGGAGCGCCGTCGCCCGCGGGTTCGTGGCGCCGAAGCGCTCGCTCATGATTCGAGCCCATAGCCGGCGAGCCGCCCGGAACTTCGCGACCTCCTGGAAGAAGTGGTTGTGCGCGTTGAAGAAGAAGGAGAGCCGCTCGCCGAAGTCGTCGGGCGAGAGGCCGGCTGCGATCGCGGCCTCGCAGTACGCGATGCCGTTCGCGAGCGTGAACCCGAGCTCCTGGGCGGCGCTCGACCCTGCCTCGCGGATGTGGTAGCCGGAGATCGAGATCGTGTTCCAGTGAGGAAGCCGGTCGGCGCAGTACGCGAAGAGGTCCGTCGTGAGGCGCATCGAGGGGCGCGGTGGGAAGATGTAGTTCCCGCGCGCGACGTACTCCTTGAGGATGTCGTTCTGGACGGTGCCGCGCAGCCGCTCGCCGGGCACGCCGTGCCCCTCGGCGACGAGCTCGTAGAGCAGCAGCAGGAGCGCCGCCGGCGCGTTGATCGTCATCGAGGTCGAGACCTCGCCCAGCGGGATGCCGTCGAGGAGCGACTCCATGTCCGTGAGCGAGTCGATCGCCACGCCCGTTCGCCCGACCTCGCCCTCCGCGAGTGGGTCGTCCGAGTCGTAGCCGAGCTGCGTCGGGAGGTCGAAGGCGACGGAGAGGCCAGTCTGGCCGCGCTCCAGCAGATAGCGGAAGCGGGCGTTCGTCTCCTGCGCGGACCCGTAGCCCGCGTACTGGCGGATCGTCCACGGGCGGCCGCGATACATGGTCGCGTAGGGGCCGCGCGTGAACGGATACGCGCCCGGGACCTCGAGGCCGTCCAGTGGCACGTCGTCGGCCGTGTAGACGGGCTTGACCTCGATACCGGAGTCCGTCAGCCGGCGATCCTCGGCGGCTGTCATGCGCGCATCGTAGGCGCTGGGGGCCGAGACCAACTCTACGGCGCTCGCTCCCGGTGGCTCAGAGGACGCCGCCCGCGCGCTCGATCGCATCGAGCGCGATGCGCCGCCCGGTCTCGATGTGCTCGCGGACGGCACGGCGCGCGGCCTCGAGATCCTCGGCCTCGAGGGCCTCGACGATGCGGCGGTGCTCCGTCACGAGGTTCGCGTGGCCCTCGAGCCGGCCGCCGCGGATGACCTGCATGAGCAGGTTCACCGAGAGCTCGCGGTAGAAGCGCGAGAGGAGGACATTGCCGGCGAGGTCGATCTGGAGCTCGTGGAAGGCCGCATTCGCGCCGTCCCACTCCTCGTGCGAGATCGCCTCCTCCGTCGTCTCCAAGAGCCGCCGGAGCGCGGCCAGATCGCGCGCGTCCAGGCGACCGACGGTCTGTTCGGCAGCGTGCAGCTCGAGCGCGAGCCGGACGCCGTAGCCATCGGCGAGGGCCTGCGCGGTCACGGGCGTCACGAAGTAGCCGCGGCGGGCCTGCACGCTGAGGAGCCCCTCCGAGACGAGCCGCGTCAGCGCCTGGTGGACGGGGCTGCGGGACACGCCGAGCTCGGCCGCCAGGACGTGCAGGCTGAGCTTCTCGCCCGGCCGGTGCCGTCGCGTCAGCAGCCGCGTGCGCAGCTCCGCGTAGACCTGGTCGGCGAGGTGGGCGCCGGTGAGGGTCGTCGCCATCCGGGGGACCTAACATGTCAGAGGCGGCAAGGCAACCGGCGGATACGCTCCAGCGGTGAAGGTTCGGGTGAGGCTGTTCGCCGGGCTTCGGGAGCGCGCGGGCTCCGGCAGCGTCGAGATCGAGGTTCCCGAGGGCACCGTCCTCGGCGACGTCTGGGATGCGCTGGAGCTCGGCGACGAGCCGCCCGGCCTCCTCTTCGCCGTCAACCGTGCCTACGCGGAGCGCGGCGCCGCGCTGGCTCCCGGCGACGAGGTGGCCGTGATCCCGCCCGTCTCGGGCGGTGACTTCAGGCTCTCGTCGGAGCCGCTCTCGATCGAGGCCGTCGTGGCGGACGTGCGGAGCGACGAGGCGGGCGCGGTCGCATCGTTCGTCGGGACGACGCGCTCGCGCTCGCGGGGGCGCGATGTCCTCCACCTCGAGTACGAGGCGTACGAGGGGATGGCCGAGCAGGTGATGGCGGAGCTCGCTCGCGGCCTGGCGGAACGGCACGAGCTCTGCGAGGTGGCGATCCACCATCGCATCGGTCGCGTGGAGATCGGGGAGCTCAGCGTCGTCATCGCCGTCTCCGCACCACATCGCGCTGCCGCGCTCGCGGCCTGCGCCGAGGCGATCGACGAGCTGAAGGTCTCCGTCCCTCTCTGGAAGAAAGAGGTGTACCTGGGAGGTGAGGAGTGGATCGGCCGGGGGTCATAGAGGACGACGACCGGCGCTGGCCGGCGCTCGAGGCGCCCGAGCCCCTGACGCTCCCGGACGCGGCGCACCTCGAGCACGGCGAGCGCGGCTACGAGCCGCTCCAGCCTCGCGGTGGCGCGCTCGACCTCGCCAAGAAGCTGGCGCTCCCGCTCGTGGCGGCTGGCTTCGCACTGCTGAAGTTCGGCGGCCTCCTCCTCAAGCTGAAGGTCGTCACGACCGGCGCGTCCATGCTCGTCTCGGTCGCGGCGTATGCGTGGATCTGGGGCCTCCCGTTCGCGATCGGCTTCGTCCTCCTCATCTTCGTTCACGAACTCGGGCACGTCCTCGAGCTGCGGCGCCAGGGCGTGCCGGCGAGCGCACCGCTCTTCATCCCCTTCCTCGGGGCCGTCATCGGGATGAAGGAGCTTCCGGCCGACGCCTGGAAGGAGGCGCGCGTGGCGCTCGCCGGGCCGATCCTCGGGTCGCTTGGGGCCGCGGCGGTCTGGGCGGTCGGCGCCGCTCAGGGATCGGAGCTGCTCGTCGCGATCGCGTTCATCGGCTTCTTCCTCAACCTCTTCAATCTCATCCCGATCGTGCCGCTCGACGGCGGGCGTGCGGTCGGAGCGCTGCACCCGGCGCTCTGGCTCGTCGGACTGCTGATGATGGTCGGGCTCGTGGCGCTGCGACCCAACCCGATCCTGCTCCTGATCGTCGTGCTCGGCGGGCTCGAGCTCTGGCGGCGCTGGCGCGTGCGCGGCGACGCCGCGAGCTACTACCGGCTCCCGGTGAGGCAGCGGGTGGCAGTGGGTGTCACCTACCTCGGCCTGGTCGCCGTGCTCGCGCTGGCCATGTCCGCGACGTACGTGGAGCGGAGCTTCTGATGGCGGAGCGTCGGGATGGACAGCTCGACCGCCGTGTCCTGCGGCGCACGCACGAGGCGATGGCGAGTGACGTCTCGCTCATCGCCTCCGAGTTCCTCGCCGGCTTCCAGGTCGTGCAGCAGATCGACCGCCCCGCGGTCTCGATCTTCGGCTCGGCTCGTGTTCGAGAAGGATCGCCGACCTACGAGAGCGCCCGCGCGACCGGCTTCGCCTTCGCCGAGGCAGGCTTCGCGGTCGTCACCGGAGGCGGGCCGGGCGTGATGGAGGCTGCGAACCGAGGCTGCAGGGAGGGCGGCGGCCTGTCGGTCGGGTTCAACATCGACCTCCCCTTCGAGCAGGGCACGAACCCGTACTGCGACATCGCGCTGACCTTTCGCCACTTCTACGCCCGCAAGGTGATGTTCGTGAAGGCGGCGGAGGGATTCGTCATCTTTCCCGGTGGCTTCGGAACGCAGGACGAGCTCTGGGAGTCGCTCACGCTCATGCAGACGGGCAAGATCGGTCACTTTCCCGTCGTGCTCTTCGACACCGACTACTGGGAGGAGCTGCTCTCCTGGCTCCACTCGGAGATGCTCGACGACGGCCTGATCTCGCCCGAGGACGTCGAGCTCCTGTCCGTGACGGACGATCCTCACGAGGCAGCCACGCTTGTCGTCTCCCACTTCGACGAGCGCGTGGCCGAGGGGTCGGTCTGACGTGCTCGACGCTGCGCTCAGCGCGATACGCGAGCGCACGGCGATCGAGCCGCGCATCGGCTTCGTCCTCGGAAGCGGCCTCGGAGGCGTCGCCGACGAGATCGAGGCGCGTGTGGAGATCCCCTACGGGGAGATCCCCGGCTGGCCGGTCTCCACTGCGGTCGGCCACGCGGGCAGGCTCGTGCTCGGCCGACTCGGCGAAACCCCCGTGGCGGTCATGCAGGGCCGTGTGCACCTGTACGAGGGGGTTTCCGCGGATCGCGCGGTGTTCGGCGTTCGCGTCCTCGGGAGACTCGGCATCGGCACGCTGGTCGTCACGAACGCTGCCGGCGGGATCAACGAGTCCTTTCGCCCCGGGATGCTCGTCCTCATCTCGGATCATGTGAACCTGATGGCCCGGTCGCCGCTCGTGGGCGCGAACGACGACGGCCTCGGCCCACGCTTTCCGGACATGAGCGACGCGTACGACCTCTCGCTCCGCGAGGCCGCTCGCGAGGCGGCGACCCGGCTCGGCATCGCGGTCGGGGAGGGCGTGTACGGCAGCTGGCTCGGGCCGCAGTTCGAGACGCCGGCCGAGATCCGCTTCATGCGGGCCATCGGTTGTGACCTCGCCGGCATGTCGACGGTGCCGGAGGTGATCGCGGCGAGGCACATGGGCGTTCGCTGCCTCGGGATCTCCGTCGTGACGAACATGGCGGCGGGCATCGTCGGGGGGAAGCTCGGCCACGAGGAGGTGCTCGAGGCAGGCGCCGAGGCGCAGCCACGGCTCACAGCACTGCTGCGCGAGCTCGTCCCCGTTCTTGCGGCGTAGCCTCCCGCCCGCGACACTCCGCGAGATGCCCGGTGCACGCGCGCTCCGCGATCTCCCCTCCATCGACCGGCTGCTCGCCGACCCGCGGCTCGTAGGCGAGCCCCGCGAGCTCGCGACTCCCGCGGCGCGAACGGTGCTCGAGCGTGCGCGTGTCGAGATCCGGGCAGGGCGGGCTCCGGAGCCACTCGTCGAGGCCGTCGTCAGGGAGCTCGAGCGCGTGCGCCGGCCCGCTCTGCGCCGCGTGCTGAACGCGACCGGGGTAATCGTGCACACGAATCTCGGCCGCGCCCCCCTCGCCGCCGAGGCGATCGCGCGCGTCGCGGAGGTCGGCTCGGGCTACTCGAATCTCGAGTACGACCTCGCCTGCGGCGAGCGCGGCTCGCGCCACGGCCATCTCGCCGAGCTGCTGGCGAGGCTCACCGGTGCGGAGGCGGCACTCGTCGTGAACAACAACGCGTCAGCGGTGCTGCTCGCGCTGTCGGCCCTGGCGGACGGTCGCGAGGTAATCGTCTCGCGGGGCGAGCTGATCGAGATCGGCGACGGCTTCAGGATCCCGGACGTACTCGCGCACTCGGGCGCGAGGCTTGTCGAGGTCGGCACGACGAACCGCACCCGCGTCGCCGACTACGAGCAGGCGCTCGGGCCCGAGACCGCGCTGCTGCTCCGCGTACACCAGTCGAACTTTCGGCTCGTCGGGTTCACGGAGCGTCCGGTCCTCGCCGAGCTCGCCGAGGTCGCAAGGCGTGCGCAGGTTCCGCTGGTCGACGATCTCGGCTCGGGCGCGCTCGCCTCTCTGGGGGACGAGTCGACGCCGGCGGAGAGCCTGCGTGCGGGCTCGGACCTCGTCTGCTTCTCTGGGGACAAGCTCCTGGGAGGCCCGCAGGCAGGCATCGTCGTCGGGCGTCCGGATCTCGTCGAGCAGTTGCGCCGGCACCCCCTTCAGCGGGCGCTCCGCCCGGACAAGCTCACCCTCGCCGCGCTGGAGGGGACGCTCTCGCTCGCGCTCTCGCCGGAGACGCGCGGCGAGATCCCCGTGCTGCGGATGCTCCACGAGTCGCTCGAGCTCGTGCGCGCTCGCGCCGAGCGCCTCGCGGAGCTCGTGGGCGGTGAGGTGGAGGAGACCGTCGCGCGGGTCGGCGGCGGCGCGCTCCCGTTGACCGAGCTCCCGAGCGCCGCCTGCGCGGTGGAGGAGGAGCTCGCGCCACCGTTGAGGCTCGGAGAGCCCCCGGTCGTCGCGGTCGTTCGCGACGGGCGCACGCTCCTCGACTGCCGCACGCTGACCGACCTCGAGGCCGAAGAGGTGGCCGCCGCCGTGCTGCGCGTGCGGGCCACGTGACGCTTGTGGCTCTGAGCCACGAGGTTGTCCTCGCCGACCCGGAGGCAGCGCCGTGGTGAGGGTCGCCGAGGTCGAAGTGCCCTCGGAGCGGTCTCGGTTGTGCGAGATCGTCCTGCGGGACCTCCCGGAGTGGTTCGGAATCGAGGAGGCGACCGCCGGGTACATCCGCGAGGTCGCGGAGCTCCCGACGTTCGGCATCGGCAACGACGCGTTTCTCTCCCTGAAGCTGCACACTCCGCGCGCCGCAGAGGTCTACGCGATGGGCGTGCGGCGGGAACGGCACGGCCAGGGCCTCGGGACGGAGCTCCTCCGGGTAGCCGAGCGGTACCTCCGCGCCGGGGGCTACGAGTACCTGCAGGTGAAGACCCTCGGCCCCTCCCGGCCGGACGAGGGGTACGAGCGCACGCGTCGGTTCTACGAGGCTCGGGGCTTCATACCGCTCGAGGAGATCGACGGGCTCTGGGGAGCGAATCCGTGCCTTCTCCTCGTCAAGCGCCTCTGATGCCGCTCACGGTCGGTACCGCCGGGCACGTCGACCACGGCAAGACGTGGCTCGTCCGGGCGCTCACCGGGAAGGACACCGACCGGCTGCCCGAGGAGCGACGGCGGGGGATCTCCATCGACCTCGGCTACGCACCGCTCGAGCTTCCCACCGGCCGCCGGTTGTCCCTCGTCGACGTGCCCGGGCACGAGCGCCTCGTCCGCACCATGGTCGCCGGGGCGACCGGCATCGACCTCTTCCTGCTGGTGATCGACGCGGGCGAGGGCGCGCGGCCGCAGACGCACGAGCATCTCGCGATCCTGCGCCTGCTCGGGATCGAGCGCGGCGTCGTCGCGGTCACGAAGGCCGACGCGGTGGACGCCGAGACGCTGGAGCTCGCCTGTGTGGAGGCGGGTGAGCTCGTGCCGGGCGCCGAGGTCGTGGCCGTCAGCGCGAAGACAGGCACCGGGCTCGACGAGCTGCGCGAAGCGCTCGCCCGGGTGGTCGACGGGGTCGATCGTGCACGGAGCGAACGACCCACGAGGCTCTGGGTCGACCGCTCGTTCTCGCTGCGCGGGATCGGGACCGTGGTCACCGGGACGCTCTGGTCGGGTTCGCTGGGCGAGGGGGACGAGCTGCTGGCCGAGCCCGGAGGGCGGCCCGTTCGCGTGCGGAGCGTGCAGGTGCACGACCGACCCGTGGAGCGGGCCCAGCCGGGGCAGCGCGTCGCGGTCGCCCTCCCGGGAGTCGAGCGAAGGGACGTCGAGCGTGGCCAGGCCCTCGTCGAGCCGGGCGCCTACCCGGTCTCGTACCGCCTCGACGTCGCGCTCGAGGAGCTCGAGACGATCCCCGAAGGCGCGAGGTTGCAGGTGCACTTGGGAACGGCGCACACGATGACCCGGGTCGTTCGACTCGGCGCGCGCCATGCACAGCTCAGGCTCTCCGAGCCGGTCGTTGCCGCCAGGGGCGACCGCGTGGTTCTCCGCGGGGAGACCACGGTCGGCGGCGGGTCGGTGCTCGACCCGGCGCCGCCCCGTCACCGCGACGCAGAGCGGGTCGCGCTGGTCGAGCGGGGGGATATCGCGTCGACGATTCACGCACCCGTTCTCGCCGGCTCACTTCGCCACGTGCTCGACGGCGAGCTCGAGGGGGTGGAGCGTGCGGGGCCCTGGGCCTTCTCCCGCGCCTGGCTCGAGGAGCTCGAGCGCGACCTCGAGATGCGTCTTTCGACTGCGGATCCGATCGACCCCGGGCTCCCTCCTCCTGCGGATCCGTGGGCTTCGGCGATCCTCGAGCGACTCCCGTTCGAGCGGCGCGGGGCGAAGCTCTACCTTCCCGGCGCGGTTCCGGAGCTCGGCTCACGGAGCGTCGAGGCGGAGGCGCTGGAGCACGAGCTCGCGGCTGTCGGCATCCGTGCGACGAAGGTCGCCGACGACGAGCTTGCTCGCTACCTCGAGGAACGGGGACGGCTCGTGCGGCTGGGCGACGGGTACGCGATCGGCGTCGACGCGTACGAGGCCGCGCAGGACGTGCTCCTCGGAGAGGCGCGCTCGATGGGCGAGATCACGCTGGCTCGCTATCGCGACCTGCTCGGCGTCGGGCGTCGCGATGCGCAGCTGCTGCTGGAGCGCTTCGATCGCGACGGGCTCACGCGGCGCATCGGAGATCGTCGCGTGCTTCGGCGGGCCGCTACGGGCACGCCGTCCGAGTGATCGCAGCGTCGGGCCCGGCCATGTACCACGTTCGTCCTGCGACGGCTGCCCGGACGCAGTAGCCGGTCTGGGACGCCAAGAGGATCGGTCACCGGCACGCTCGCGCGCGCCGAGGTGGAACGTGATGGCCGCCGCGCTCAGGATCGCGATGACCACGAGCACGACGACGAGCTCCACGAGCGTGAACCCGTCTTCGCGGCCGAGCATGCTGCGAGATATCGACCGCAACACTCCCTCACTTGAGGGAGGGCGAGGGCGGCGCTCAGCCCCACTCCGGCTCGTCGTCGATCCCCACGCCGTCGGAGACGCGCGTGAC
>JAWOIV010000047.1:0-3155 GCA_046484465.1 Gaiellaceae bacterium | reverse complement strand
CGCGTTCGCCGCCTGGGTCGCCCACGGCGAGGGGGGGAACGGCTACCTCGCCAAGTGCACGGAGTTCGACCAGGCGGCGGCATCCGCGTTCCTCTCGGCGTTCCAGTTCCGCGGGCCCGAGCGCTTCGACCCAAGCCAGCTGCAGCCTGGGTTGTAGGGCGCAAGATCGGAATCCGCCGAGCGGATTCCGATCGCGCGAAGACCCCTGAAGCGAGCAGCTTCGCTGCTCTCGTCTCACCGCTCGTCCGTCCCGCGTCGCTGCCAGGGCGCGAATCCGCCGAGCGGATTCCGATCGCGCGAAGACCCCTGAAGCGAACAGCTTCGCTGCTCTCGTCTCACCGCTCGTCCGTCCCGCGTCGCTGCGGAACATGCCGGGGGCGGGACTCGAACCCGCACGCCCCCAGAGGGGACACCCGCTTTTAAGGCGGGCGCGTCTCACCCGTTCCGCCACCCCGGCGCTCGCAGTGTACGACGGTCGACGATCGCTTCACCGCGGGCGGTGACGACCGCCGGCCGCGGGTACACTCGGCGCGCCGTGGCGAGCCCGCCCGAAGCGCTTGCCGATGCCCACCTCGAGTGGGATACGCCGCTGTACCGCATGGCGGTCGCGCAGTTCGACCAGGCGGTGCCCTTCGCCGACGTCGCCGACGACACCGCCGAGCGACTGCGGTACCCGGAGCGCTCGATCATCGTCAGCGTCCCGGTGCGGATGGACGACGGGACACGGATCGTCCTCCCGGGCTATCGCGTCCAGCACTCGAGCATCCTCGGCCCGACGAAGGGGGGGATCCGCTACGACCTCGACGTCTCCCTCGGCGAGTGCGCCGCACTCGCGATGTGGATGACCTGGAAGTGCGCGCTTCTCCGCCTCCCGTACGGCGGCGCGAAAGGCGGCGTGCGCTGCGACGCGAGGTCGATGTCGCACGATGAGCTCGAGCGCTTGACGCGTCGCTTCACGTCCGAGCTCCTCCCCGTCATCGGGCCGCAGGAGGACATCCCCGCTCCGGACATGGCCACGAACGAGCAAACGATGGCCTGGATGATGGACACGTACTCCATGCAGTCGGGCTTCGCCGTTCCCGAGATCGTCACGGGCAAGCCGGTCTCGATCGGCGGATCCGTCTTTCGGAACGAGGCGACGGGCGCCGGCGTCGTCATGGTCGTTGCGCGTGCCTGCGAGCGCCTGGGCTGGCCGCTCGACCGGATGCGCTGCGTCGTGCAGGGATTCGGCAACGTCGGAGGCATCGCCGCACAGGAGCTGCACGAGCGCGGCGCGACGGTGATCGCGGTCTCCGACGTCTCCGGAGGTTTCTTGGCGGAGGGCGGCCTCGACGTGCCCGCGCTGCACGAGTACGTCGGCGAGCACGGGTCGCTCGAGGGATGCGAGACGGGGCGCCGGATCACGAACGACGAGCTCCTCGAGCTCGACTGCGACATCCTCGTCCTCGCGGCGCGGGAGGATCAGCTCACGGGCGAGAACGCCGGCCGCGTGCAGGCGCGGATGATCGCCGAGGGAGCGAACGGCCCCACCACGCTCGAGGCGGATGCGATCCTCACTGCCCGAGGCATCCCGGTCCTCCCCGACGTGCTCACGAACGCCGGCGGCGTCACCGTGTCGTACTTCGAGTGGGTGCAGGACCTGGGGCGCATCTTCTGGGATCGTGACGAGATCCGGGCAAAGCTGAGCGAGAAGCTCGCGGACGCGTTCGACCGCGTCTGGGACGTCTCCCGGGAGCGGGAGATCTCGCTCCGGACGTCGGCGCTCGTGGCCGGGATCCGCGACGTCGCGGCGGCGCTCGAGGCGCGGGGGCTCTTCCCGTGAGCGACACGGTCCGCGACGCGATGGTGTCCCACCCGGGGCAGCTGGCCGCGGACGCTTCCGCGCGGGCGGCCGGCGAGCTGCTTCAGAGGCCAGAGGTGCGCGCAATCTTCGTCACGGACGACGAGCGGCTCGTCGGCGTCGTGACGCGCAAGACGCTCGTGCGCGAGGTGGTCGCGACCGGCCTCGACCCGGGGACGACGCCGCTCTCTCGGATCGCCGAGGAGCCGCACCACACGATCGGCCCCGACGTGCCATTGGACGCGGCCTTCCGCTTCCTCGAAGCGCATGACGCCGAGCGCGTGCCGGTGGTGGACGCGGGGCATCGCTTGGTCGGCGTCCTCTCGCGGAGCGTCCTTCAGCGCCGGCTCGCCGAGGAGGCGGAGGAGGAAGACGCGGACGAGCCGCCGGACCTGCCCCCCGCGGCGTAGGCGTTCCGCGGCCTCCGCTGCGAAGATCCGGGGATGATCGTCTGTCCGCAGTGCGGCGAGGAGAACCCCGAGCGCGCCCGCTTCTGCCTCGCGTGCGGCGAGCCTCTCGTCGTCGAGGCGCCGGTCGGCGAGGAGCGGAAGGTCGTGTCCGTCCTCTTCGTCGATCTCGTCGGGTTCACGAGCCGCTCCGACCGCGCAGACCCGGAGGACGTCCGCGCGACGCTGCGCCCGTACCACGAGCGCGTGAAGGCCGACATCGAGCGCTTCGGGGGGACGGTCGAGAAGTTCATCGGCGACGCGGTGATGGCCGTGTTCGGCGCCCCCGTTGCGCACGAGGACGACGCGGAGCGCGCGGTGCGCTCCGGGCTGCGGATCCTCGACACGATCGAGGAGCTGCAAGCCGAGGGCCTCGAGCTCGCCGTCCGCGCCGCGGTCACGACGGGCGAGGCCGTCGTCGCGCTCGGCGCGCGACCCGAGCGAGGAGAGGGGATCGTCACCGGCGACGTCGTGAACACGGCTGCTCGCCTGCAGTCCGCGGCACCCGTCGGCTCGGTGCTCGTCGACGAGACGACGGTGCGCGCCGCGGGCTCGGCGATCACCTTCGAGGCGCTCGACGCGGTCGAGGCCAAGGGAAAGGCCGAGCCGATCCCCGTCTGGCAGGCGGTCGAGGCACGCAGCCGGGTCGGTCAGCCCGAGGCCGCGACCCACACGCCGTTCGTCGGCCGCGAGCACGAGCGCACGCTCCTGCTCGAGACCTACCTGCGCGCCGAGCGCGAGGCGTCGGTGCAGCTCGTCACGGTCGTCGGCGAGCCCGGGATCGGCAAGAGCCGGCTCGTGACCGAGCTTCGCACCGCGCTCGACGAGCGACCAGACATCGTCACGTGGAGGCACGGCCGCTGTCTCCC
>JAWOIV010000150.1:0-13612 GCA_046484465.1 Gaiellaceae bacterium | reverse complement strand
ACGACAAGCTCGCGGCGGCAGCCCGCCTCCGCGACGAGCTCGGCATCACGCGCCCGATCCTCGTCGACGATCTCGAGGGATCCGTGCACCTCGGGTACGGGGCGCTTGCGAACATGTCCTGGGTCGTGGGCCGCGGGCGGTGACGGAGTTCGCCCGTGCCGAGGAGATCTGGGCCGCGCGGGCGCGAGCGGCGAGGCCGAAGGCGGGCTGAGCGCACCCGGGGGAGAGCCGAGCGGGGGGCCTGGCGGGTGGCGGCCCCCCGCTACCTGGGAGTCGCGCCGGGCCGGAGGGAGGAGGGCCGGCTCGTGCGCCGGGTGGAGGGAGGAGAGACCCGGCTTGCGCGTCTCGGTCGTCGAGGGAGTAGACCCGGTCTCGGGCCGGAGGGATTCACCACGGTCAGGCGGCCTCGTCGAGGCGCTCGTTCACGTAGCGGTTGTCCGGGTAGCACCACGTGAAGCCGGTGCCGCTGCGCGTCTTCGAGCGCATCACGGGCACGATGAAGTCGCCGCCGATGATGCGACCGATGATGCGGCCGATGACGGGACTGAACACGGCCGACGAGATGACGGAGACCGTCAAACGCATCAAGGAGCTCGCCGAGAGGCGCGCCTGACCTCACGGCACCCGCAGCGCCCGCGGCCCGGTCACCCGAACGTGGCCGGGCCGCAACCGTTCGAGAGTGAATCCCCGCACGCAGGCCCGAGGTCGAACCGCCTGTCCACCCCGTCGTACCGAGGAGGCAACGAATGACCGAGGTCGTTCAGACCATCGAGATCGCAGCGGCACCCGACGGCGTCTGGGCCGTCGTCGGAGACCCCGGACGCATCGGCGAGTGGGTTCCCGCGCTCGCCGCCTCGTCGGCCGAGAAGGACATCCGGCAGTGCACCACCCAGGAGGGCGGTGCGATCGTCGAGCGGATCCTCGAGCACTCCGACGAGAAGCGGTACTACGCGTACGAGATCACCGAGTCGCCGCTCCCGCTCCGCTCCTACCACTCGCTCATCGCGGTCCAGGGCCATGACGGCCACAGCCACGTCACGTGGGAGGCGCACTTCCAGGCGACGAGCCACGAGCACGAGGCCGAGCTCGTGCGCACGTTCGACACGATCTACCGGGAGGGGCTCGCCACCCTGCGCAGCCGCTTCGAGGCGGTCGTCACCGCATAGCTCAGACGACGCGAACCAGAGGGCCGGCCGCGAACGGAGAGTGCCACTCGATCCCGGCGCGCGAGAACGCGACGTCGGGCACGGAGATATCGGCGAGGTAGAGCTCTCCCACAGGAGCTCCTGCGGCCGGCCCTCGGAGCCCTGCCTTCGGCGCGGCGAGCGTCAGCGTCGCGTCCGCGCGGATGTGCGGCTCATGGAGCTCGCCGGTCGCGAGCTCGAGGCCCGAGGGGACGTCGAGCGACAGGATGCGCGAGCCGGTCACGGTGTCGATCAGCGCAGCGATCTGCGCACGCGGGCCACCGCTCTGGGAGTAGCCGAGAAGGGCATCGACCACGAGGTCCGCGTCGCCGAGTGAGCCGGGATCGCGTCCCACGGGAATGCCGAGCGCCCCGAGGATCCCGAGCTGGCGCCGCGTCACCGGTGCGAGACGGTCGTCCTCGACACCCAGCACGACCCGCACGTGCGCCCCCGCGCCCGCCAGGTGGCGCGCCGCCACGAGACCGCCGCCTCCGTTCCCGCCCGGGCCTGCGAGCACTGCGATCGACCGGTCGAGGACCGATCCGCCGAGAAGGCGTCGGGCGAGCACGGCAACGCTCCTACCGGCGTTCTCCATCATCTGCTCGAGCGCGATTCCGAGCTCCTCGACCATGGCGCGGTCGATTTCGCGCATCTCGTCGACGGTCAGCCACGGGAGATCCGCTCCAGCCACCAGCGGCAGGTATTCGGGACTCGAGCGATCCATATACCGAGCCTACGACGCGGGTCGCACGAGCACCGCCAGGTCGCCGCGCTCGACGAGGTCGCGCCACACCCAGGGGCCCGTCGCGGGTGGAAGCATCGCGGTGATACGCACCGCACGGCCCGAGCGCGCGACGCTCCAACCGTGTGCGACGTCGGCGAAGCGCGTGCCCGGAAGGCCGGGGAGCTCGGTCTCGGCGAGACGATCCTCGATCAGCGCAGTGTCGTCCGCGGCATTGGTCTCGTCTTCGTAGAGCAGCGCTATTCTCAGCGTTCGGCGCCCAGGGCCTCCATCGTCGATCCCGGCGGCGAGGAGGCGCGCCTCGTGCCGGGGGATGATCGTGGCCGGCGCACCGCTCGGCGGGCGGACGAACGATACGTCGAGCACGATCGCCGAGGTGACGGGCCCCAACGCCGCCGTGAGGGCGGCGAGGTCGGAGTGCTCGCCGGGGCGGGAGCTGGATGAGCCCGCGGCACGGGCCAGCGCCGTCGTGGACGCGCCCAGGATCGTCGACGGCGAGACGACGACCCGGTTGAGGGAGCCGAGCGCGAGCCGGCCCGCCTCGGTCGACGGATCGATCGAGCCGTCCTCGCCGCGCGCCAGCACCCCGCCCCGCTCGCGGTAGCCGTACCTGCTGAGTGCGCTCCGGACGCGCGTCGGCTTGAAAGAGCCTTCCAGCACTGCAACTTCCGCAGGATGGAAGCCCGCAGATGCAAACCGCGTCACGTCGGCGAGGTCGATCCCGAACGTCGTCCGCCAGAGCGAGCTCCTCGCTCCGCCCAGGGCGTCCGGGAGCCAGACGCCGTCGAGCGCCCACTCGAGCCGGGCAGGCTCCGTGTAAGCGGCGCGAAGTCGCTCGAGGTCACCGACAAGCAGGTGGCGGCGAAGCTCGGGCTCGTCCGGCAGGAGCGCAAGCACACTCGCGAGCCGCGGCGGCTCGACGGCGCCTTCCGTTGTGCGGGCAGCGCCACCGCAGCCCGCAAGGACAGCGACGAGCCCCGCCACGGCGACCACCGCGGCCCTCTGCGCAACACGGGGCCTCATTCGCCGCCGAGAAGGAGCTCGACCGCGGTGGCGACGTCGAATGCGACCTCGCCCGCCGGAACCGGGAGCGGCCAGGAGCGCTCGTGAGCGGCGACCCAGACCGCGCGCATGCCGACGCTCGAGGCTCCGAGAACGTCCCACGCATGAGCGGCGACGAAGGCCGCGCGCTCCGCCGGCACCTCGAAGCGCTCGAGCGCGTAAAGGTACGGAGCGGGATCGGGCTTGTACCGGCTCACCGCCTCCACCGAGAGAACGGCAGTGAAGAGGTCGAGCACGCCCGCGCGCTCGAGGAGGCCCTGAGCCGACGCCGCGCTCGCGTTCGTCAGAGCCGCGATGGGGACTCCGGCACCCGCAAGGCGCTCGATGCCTCGGCGTGCGGGCTCGTGAAGCGGGAGTTCCTGCAGGGCGCGCAGGACGTGCTCGCTGTCGATCTCCACTCCGATCCTCGCCGCGGTGGTCTCCAGGGTCGGGCGCACGAGGTCCGAGAACGGCGCCCACTCGCCCGCGAGCGTCAACGACGACGCCGTGTGGAGCAGGCGCTCGAACCACGCCTCGAGCATCCCGGCCGGAGCCCCCTGCGCCGTCAGGACATCGCCCAGCCGCGTGACGTCGAAGAGCGTGCCGACGACGTCGAAGAGCACGACGTTTGGTCGTCGATCCGTCATCGCATCCCCGCCCGCGCGCCGGTCAGGACTCGTCGAGGGCGGCGCGCATCGCCTGCACGAACCCGTCGTAGTCCGTCTCGCCGACGATCCGCGTCACGACCCGGTGCTCGCGATCCGTGAAGAACGTCGTCGGCGTCCCTTGGAGCCCGAGCGAGAACGCGATCGCGCCGTCCGGGTCGAAGACGCTCGGGTGCGTCCAGCGCCACTCCTCGTAGAAGTCACGCGCCGCGCCCTGCGAGTCCTGCAGGTTTACACCGACGAGCTGCACCTCGGGGTGATCCTCGGCGAAGCGCCGCAGGTCCTCGGCCTCGGCGATGCAGCCGGCGCACCACGAGCCCCAGACGTTGATCACGAGCGGCGTGCCGGCGTAGTCGGAGAGCGAGACGGTCTCGCCGGTGATCGGGTCGGTGCCCGAGAACGAGACCGCGTCGCCGCCCCGCTGGACGATCGGCTCGGCGAGACCCGTATCACGGGCGGCGAGCACGCCGACGAAGACGACGGCCGCAAGCACGGCCGCTCCACATGCCGCCCAGAGGCGGTTGCCTCCGATGAGGCGCCGCCCGCTCTGCGCCGGAGCAGCGGCATGCGCCGCCCGCCGGGCCCCCTTCGCCTTGCGTTGGCTCACGACACGTTGGATGCACCCTCCGCCGGGAGCGATTCACGGAATCCCAGGCTCGAGCGGGTGCGTCTAACACTCCGTGGAGCTCCTAGCCGCGATCGAGTTCGGGCCGCCCGCGCTTGCAGCCGCGTTCGCGGCCGGCCTCGTCTCGTTCCTCTCCCCCTGCGTCCTCCCGCTCGTCCCCGGCTACCTCTCGGTCGTCTCGGGCGTCGGGGTCGGCGAGCTCGGGTCGGAGCCGCGCAAGGTGACGGCGGCGACCGTCGCGTTCGTCGGCGGGTTCTCGACCGTCTTCGTCCTCCTGGGGGCCGGGGCAGCGCTCTTCGGAGACGTGCTCCTCTCCAACCGGCGGACGCTCGAGATCGCGGCCGGCATCCTCATCGTCTTCGCGGGGCTCGTGTTCGCAGGCGCGCCTCTCCCTCTTCCCCTGCTGCGAGAGAAACGCCTGCTCGGGCTCGGGCCCCGCGGAGGAGGCATCCCGACGGCGGCGCTCGTCGGCCTCGGCTTCGGGGTCGGCTGGACGCCCTGCATCGGCCCGACGCTCGCCGCCATCCTCGCGCTCGCCGCAGCGTCCGGCAGCGCCGCCCAGGGAGCGACGCTGCTCGCCGTCTACGCGATCGGGCTCGGTATCCCGTTCCTCGCCTTCGGCCTCGCGTTCACGAGGGCGCTCGGAGTGGTCGGAGTCTTCAAGAGACACCAAGGCGCGGTCGGCGCTATCTCAGGCTCGTTCCTCGTCGTCTTCGGGGTCCTCCTCGCGACCGGGTACCTCGGGCGCCTGACGCGGAACCTGGCCCAGTTCACGGGGCTCGCTATCTGAGATCGACCGCGACGGTGAATCTCCCGGCCCGTCCGCGGCATCGAAGAGTTATGGGCGCTCGTCGCATCCTCGGAGCCGGCGTACTGCTTCTCGTGACGCTCGCGCTCGTCGCAGCCGGGTGCGGCGGCTCCGGCGAGAGCACGCCGAGCGACGAAGAGCTCGCGAAGATCGCGGACGAGATCAACAAGGAGGTTCCCAACGTCGGGCTCGGAGAGGGCTCTCCTCCACCGGAATCGGCCCAGTGGGACACCGACTTCTCGAAGGCCAGCGTCTCTCTCGACGAGTTCCAGTCGGGCGGCCCGCCGAAGGACGGGATCCCGGCGATCGACGAGCCCCGCTACTTCAAGACCAAGGACGTGGACTTCCTCGAGGATCCGGAGCCCGTCATTCTCGTGCAGGCGAATGGCCTCACACACGGCTACCCGATCCAGATCCTCATGTGGCACGAGATCGTCAACGCGCGCTTCGGAGACCTTCCCGTGGCCGTGACCTTCTGCCCCCTCTGCAACACGGCGATCGCCTTCGACCGCCGTGTCGACGGGAAGGTGCTCGACTTCGGCACGACCGGGAAGCTCCGGAACTCCGACCTCGTCATGTACGACCGGCAGACCGAGTCCTGGTGGCAGCAGTTCTCCGGCGAGGCGGTCGTCGGCGAGCTCACCGGGAAGAAGCTCGAGCAGGTCCCTGCCCGGATCGTCTCCTGGGCCGAGTTCCGGCGCGAGCATCCCGATGGACTCGTGCTCTCGAAGGAAACCGGGTTCTTCCGCGAGTACGGCGCCAACCCGTACGCGGGCTACGACCGCACCGACAGCTCTCCGCTCTTCGCCGTGCGGAACGAGGACGACGACCGGCTTCCGCCGAAGGAGCGGGTGGCGTACCTCGAGGTCGGCGAGGACGCATACGCGGTGCCGTTCTCGTCGCTCACGAAGAAGCGGACGATCGAGATCGACACCGACGAGGGAACGGTCGCCGTCCGCTGGAAGCCGGGCGTCAGCTCGGCGCTCGACAACGTGACGGTGGCGTCGGGGAAGGACGTCGGCGCCGCGAGCGTGACCCTCGACGGCGAGCCGTACCCGTTCCACGAGCCGTTCTGGTTCGCGGTCGCCGCCTTCCGCCCGGACATCCAGATCGTCGACGGCTGAGGCCTCGCCCTCCGACGTCCGCGCGCAGGCGTGGAAGCGCATGTTGCCGTCCCGGGATCTCCGCCACGAGCGCCTCGTAGCGCGCGACGAGCTCGCCGGGATCACCGACGTCGGTTCAGCTCGAGCAGTACACGCGCGCTACTCGACCGTGACGGTCTTGGCGAGGTTCCGCGGCTGGTCGACGTTCAGGCCGCGGAGCCGCGCGATGCGGTAGGCGAGGAGCTGCAACGGCACGACGGCGAGGATGGCCTGGAGGAAGGCCGGCGTCTTGGGCACGTAGATGACGTCGTCGGCGTGGTGCTGGATGTCCTCGTTGCCGTCGGTCGCGATCGCGATGACGTGCGCCCCGCGCGCCCGCACCTCCTGGATGTTCGAGACGATCTTGTCGTACACGTGGATGTTCGTCGCGACGACGACGACCGGCGTCGCCTCGTCGAGCAGCGCGATCGGCCCGTGCTTCATCTCCCCGGCCGAGTAGGCCTCGGTCGGGATGTACGAGATCTCCTTCAGCTTCAGCGCGCCCTCGAGCGCGATCGGCAGCCCGATGTGGCGGCCGAGGTAGAGGAAGAACGGCGCGTCGTGGTAGCGGCGCGCGATGTCCTCGATCGGGTGGTCGCCCTGGAGGAACTGCTCGATCCGCTTCGGGAGCTTGTAGACGTGGTCGAGGATGAACTCGATCTCTCCGGGGGGGAGCGTCTCGCGGATCTGCGCGAGCTTGAGCGCGACGAGGTACAGAAGCGAGACCTGGGCGGTGAACGTCTTCGACGCCGCGACGCCCATCTCGAGGCCGGCGCGCGTGTACAGCACCGAGTCGACCTCGCGGGTGACCTGCGAGCCCATCATGTTCGTGATCGCCACGGTGCGCGCGCCGCGCTCCCTCGCGAGCTTGAGCGCCTCGATCGTGTCCCGCGTCTCGCCGGACTGGGTGATGCCGATGACGAGGTCGTGCTCGTTGATCACGGGGTTGCGGTAGACCCACTCGCTCGCGATGTCGAACTCGACGGGGACGCGGGCCCACTCCTCGATCACGTACCGGCCGACGACGCACGCGTGGTAGGCCGTGCCGCAGGCGAGGAGGACGATGCGGCGAAGGTCGCGCACCTCGTCGTCGCACATGCCGAGCCCCTCGAGGACGAGCTGCCCGTGGCGCACCCGGTCGCCGATCGTCTCGGCGACGGCCTCGGGCTGCTCGTAGATCTCCTTGAGCATGAACGTCTCGAAGCCCGACTTCTCTGCGCCCTCGAAGTCCCAGTCGAGCTCCGTCGGCTCGTGACCGAGCGGATTCCCGTCGACGTCCGTGAACGTCGCGCCCTCTGGCGTGATCGTGACGATCTCGCCGTCGCCCGGGAACTGCACGACGCGCGTCTCCGTGAGGAACGCAGCGGCATTGGAGGCGACGAACGTCTCACCAGCGCCGAGCCCGACGACGAGCGGCACCTGGTGTCGCGCACCGACGAGGAGGCCGGGATGGTCACGATGGATGACGACGAAGGAGAAGTGCCCCTCCAGCTCGGCGAATGCGAGCCGGACGGCCTCCACGAGATCGCCTTCGTAGTGGCGCTCCACGAGGTGCGTGACAGTCTCTGCGTCGGTCTCGGACGTGAATACGTGACCCTCGGCAGCGAGGCTCGCCTTGAGCTCGCGGTAGTTCTCCACGATCCCGTTCAGCACGATCGAGACGACGCCGGGGTCGCACCCGGCGAGCGGGTGCGCGTTCTGCTCGGTGACGCCGCCGTGTGTCGCCCAGCGCGTGTGGCCGAGCCCGGTCGTGGCGCTCGACGCGCCGTCGCCGGCACGCTCCTTCAGGTTGTCGAGGACGCCGACGGCGCGGACGTGCGTGAGCTCGCCGCCCTCGAGCAAAGCGATCCCGGAGGAGTCGTAGCCGCGGTACTCCAGGTGCTCGAGCCCCTGGATGAGGAGCGGCTTGCACTCACGCGACCCGACGTATCCGATGATCCCGCACATGCAACGGCCTCCTACAAACGCGTAAGAGCCCGGCGGCGCCCTCCGTCGGGCTCAGCCGAGCTCTCTCTCCACGAGCGCGGCGATGCTAGCACACATTCTCTCTGCATCTTCCACATTTTCCGCCTCGGCCAGGACGCGCACCAGAGGCTCCGTGCCCGAGGGGCGGACGAGCACGCGGCCCCTGTCGCCGAGCTCGGTCGTGAGTCGGTCGGCCTCGTCGAGGATCGACTGGGCGATCACCCTCTGCGAGACCCGCACGTTCCGCTTCGCCTGCGGATAGCGGTGCAGGACCGACGCCGCGTCGGCAAGTGACCGTCCTCGGGTCGCCGCGCAGAGTAGGAGCGCCGCCGCGAGCCCGTCGCCCGTGACGTGGCTCCCCAGCCAGATCACATGCCCCGACTGCTCGCCGCCGAGGAGCCCGCCCTCACGGCGAAGCGCCTCGAGCACGTAGCGGTCGCCGACGGGCGTCGTGACGACGCGCACGCCGTTGTCGGCCATGAGGCTGTGGAACCCGAGGTTCGTCATCACGGTCACCGCGACCACGTCCACGCCCAGGTGCAGCGCGAGGATCGCGAGGATCTGGTCGCCGTCGAGGGGCTCGCCGCGCTCGTCCACCGCGAGCATGCGGTCCCCGTCCCCATCGAACGCCACGCCGAGGTCACACCGTGACTCGACGACCTTGTGGCTCAGAGCCACGAGGTCGGTGGCGCCGCAGCCGACGTTGATGTTCGAGCCGTCCGGTGAGATGCCGATGGCGTGCACCTCCGCGCCGAGCCGCTCGAACGCCCGGGGCGCTATAGCGGCGAAGGCGCCGTTCGCGCAGTCGACGCCGATGCGGAGCCCGGAGAGATCCCAGCCGAACCGCTCGACCACGTGGTCGAGGTACGAGCCGGCCGCGCCGTCGAGCTCCACGACGGAACCGCCGCCGGGAGCCCGCTCGTCGAGCAGCGCCTCGATCTCCTCCTCCTGCTCGTCCGTCAGCTTCGCGCCGTCCGGGCCGAAGAGCTTGATGCCGTTGTACTCCGGCGGGTTGTGCGAGGCCGAGATGACGGCGCCGAGATCCTCGGCGAGGAGCGCGACGGCGGGGGTCGGGAGCACCCCTGCGAGCACGGCGGTGCCTCCCGCCGAGGTGATTCCCGCGGCGAGCGCCTCCTCGAGCTCGGGGCCCGAGCCTCGGGTGTCCCTGCCGACGAAGACGCGGCCGCCACCGGCCCAGAGCGTGGCCGCCTTCCCGAGCCGCTCGACGAGGTCCGGCGTCAGCGTGTCGCCGACGACACCGCGGACACCGTCCGTTCCGAAGTAACGCCTGCTCATCGCGAGCGCAGGCTAGTCCGTCGCGCGACGTGCCGTCCGCTGGAGGCGAGGCGCCTCCCGCTCGACATGGCGAGGCGCTTCAGCGTCTCACCCGCCGTTCGCCGGCCGTGACAGACAGGTACCTGGCTGAAGCCAGGCACCGGGCGTCGGCATCGCCCGTCAGCGCTTCGAGAACTGCGGAGCCTTGCGGGCCTTGTGCAGGCCGGCCTTCTTGCGCTCCACGATGCGGGCGTCGCGCGTGAGGAAGCCCTGGCGCTTGAGCGGGACGCGGATCTCGGGATCCGCCTCGACGAGCGCTCGCGCGATCCCGTGCCGGACAGCTCCGGCCTGGCCGGAGATGCCGCCGCCATGCACGCGCACACGGAGGTCGTAGGTGCCGGCGGCCTCTGCGACCTCGAGCGGCGCGAGCACCATCTTCTGGTGCAGCGCCCGCGGGAAGTAGTCCTCGAGCGTGCGGCCGTTGATCCACGTCTTGCCGTCGCCCGGCCGCAGGATCACGCGCGCGATCGACGTCTTGCGCTTCCCCGTCCCGCGGTACTGCGCAATATCACTCATGCAAGCTCCATGGGCTTCGGGGACTGCGCGGCATGCGGATGCTCCGGCCCGGCGTAGATCTTCAGCTTCCGGATCTGCGCCGCGGCGAGCTTGTTCTTCGGGAGCATGCCCTTCACCGCCTTGCGGATGACCTCGGTCGGCCGGCGCTCGAGCTGCTCGCGCAGCGTGCGCTGCCGGATCCCGCCCGGGTAGCCGGAGTGGCGGTAGTAGATCTTCGTGTCGAGCTTCGACCCGGTGACCGCAACCTTCTCCGCGTTCACGACGATCACGAAGTCGCCCGTGTCCACGTGCGGCGTGTACTGCGGCTTGCCCTTGCCGCGGAGCTGATCCGCGATGCGGGTCGCGAGCCGGCCGAGCGTCTGCCCGTCGGCGTCCACGAGAAGCCACTCGCGCTCGATCTCACCGGGTTTGGCCGTATAGGTCTTCATCAGAAAGAGGGCGGACGCCTGTCCGCCGGCGCCGGATTCTAGCAGCTGAGGAGCGCTCAACCCGTGCGTTCGAGTGCGGCCACAGGGCAGCGTCCGAAGAAGATCGCCAGGCCCGGAACAACCACCGCGATCGTCGCGCCACGGCGATCGAGACAACCCGCAGCTCACCAGATCTGCGCAGCCCCTCCCGGCCGAGACATGTCTGAAACCGACGCTGGCGGGCCGTCGCGCCGACGTGCATCCTGAGGCGGTGGGTGTCACTCACGAGAGCTACGCTGGGCCGATGGCCGACCTCGAGATCGTCTTCACAGTCTCCGAGTCCCCCGAGGGGAGCTACGAGGCCAGGGCGGTCGGGCACTCCATCTTCACCCAGGCTGACACGCTCGACGACCTTCGCGCCGCGATCCAGGATGCCGTCCGCTGCCACTCCGACGAGGACGAGCGCCCGTCGCTCATCCGTCTTCACGTGGTGCGCGACAAGGTCATCCCTGTTTGAGACTGCCTCGCGACCTCCGGTGACCGTCTCGCGGCCGCACTGCGGCGCCTTCATCCGGCTTGGCCGAACGCGGGGGCCGCGGGGCGGCGGCCGAAGAGGATCGCGAGACCCGGGAGGACGACGGCGATCGTCGCTCCGACGGCGATAGCGACAACGCCCCACTCCGTGTACGCGAGCCCGCCGAGCAACGCGAGCGCGGCAGCGGTAAGCCCGGCGACGAGGTCAGTGAACCCGACGAGCCGGCCGCGCTCGACCGGCTCGGCGTGCGTCACGAGCTCCGCCGTCGCTGCGACGTACGAGACGTTCCAGCCGAGCCCGAGGAGGTACAGCGAGAGCGACATCCCCGGGATCGACACGGTCCAGGCGAGCATCACCGTCGAGACGGCCATGATCACGAGCCCGCCGATCAGCGCCCGACGTCGCCCGACGCGGTCGACGAGCTCGCCGACGACGAGGACGAGCCCGAACATCCCGACGATGTGGAGGCTGATGACCGTGAAGACGTCGGACTGCTCGTGGTCGTGCCCGACGACGATGTAGCCGGTCAGGTTCATCACGCCGGCCATGACCGCGAAGCTCGCGATCGCGGCGAGAACGGCGGAGGGGACACCGGGGCGCCGCAGGATCTCGCCTAGGGGTGCGGCCTTCTCCACGGCGGGAGGCGCGCCGGCGGCGAGGCCCTCGCGCTCGAGCTCGAGCGCGATCGTCCTCGGATCGGGCCGGATCGCGAGCGCAAGCGCGAGGCCGACGACGCACATCGCGGCAGCGGCGAACCAGGGGATGACGAGCGTGTCGAGCTCGAGATCCTTGCCCGCGAAGAGCGGCCGGAAGACGAGAGGGCCGAGCGCCGCCCCGAAGAGCGCGCCGAAGAGGACGTACGAGATCGCGCGCGCCTTGCGCGGGTCGGGGTACATGTCCGCGACCGCCGTGCGCGCGAGGAGCACGGCCCCGTTCATCGCACCGACGCCGAGGAAGCCGAGGATCACGAGCGTCGCGGAGTCCAGGACGCAGCCGATCGCGGTCAAGAGGCATCCGACCATCCCGACGGCGAAGCCGCCGGCGATCACCGGCACACGGCCGACGCGGTCCATGAGCCGGCCCGCCGGGAGGGCCGCGAGCGCACCCGCGGTCAGGAAGATCGCCGGGCCGAGCCCGAGGATCGACTCGATCCCGGTGACGAGGACGAGCGTGATCGTCGCGACCGCGACGGCAAGCTGGAGGACGCCCGAGAGCGTCACGAGGCAGAGGCTCAGGAGCAGGGTGTTGCGCTTGACCGGGTACGAGGCTGCCGTGATCGCGCTATTCAACCAACGGGGCGCCTCGCCCGTCAGTACGCAGGCTCGAGGCCCTCGAGCATCGGGAAGTGCTTCACGTTCGTCGTCAGCAGCTCGGCGTCGAGCAGGAGCGCGGTTGCGGCGGTCAGATAGTCGAGATCCTCGATCCCGCCCTGACGCGGCCGGTAGCGCCGCACCAGCTCACCGCCCACGCGGGCGACGTCGGCGTCCACGGGCACCCAGATCAGCGTGGCGAAGAACTCCTGCAGCATCAGCAGCTCGGAGCTCCTCGCGCCGGCGCGGAGCTCGAACCTGACGAGCTCGCTGGCGACGACGGGCTCATCCGAGTCCGCGAGGTCCTGGAGGAGGGAGATGGCCGGCGGCTCTGCCCGCAGGAAGTCGACCGCGATGTTCGTGTCGAGCAGCTTCAATCGATGCCGAGGCGACGAAGGCCCTCGTTCATGTCACCGCCGCGGATCGCGTCGACGTACTCGGCGCCGGTGAACGTCCTGTCCTTCCAGATGCCCGCCGTGCGGCGAAGCGCCTCGAGCTTCTCCTCCTTCGTGAGCTCTCGGCGATAGGTGCTGCGGATCGCCCGGCGGATGAGCTCCGATGTCGATGCTTCTCTCCCGGCCGATCAGAAGTTCTGCTTCGGCGCGCCGCTCTGTGTGCGCGGGGTCGCCGCGGCGGCGTTCCCGGCCGGGTCGGTCGCCCCGCTCGACGGTGTCCACGTCATCGTGCTGCTCGCGACGGTGCTGAGCTGCCCCCGCGCCGCCGTCGACGTGAACGTCAGGGTTACCGTCGATCCACCGAGCGCCATGGTCGCGTTCACCGTCCGCGTGCTCCGCACGTAGTTGGCGCCCGTCTCGATCACTCCCAGATTCACACCGGCGGTGGAGACACGGACGGTGTCGTTCGAGCCCCCGTCGCCGAGCTCGACGGTCACGGCGCTCACGCCCCCGGTCCAGCCGGCCAGGATCGAGCCGGGCAGCATCGGCTCGGAGAACGTGTACGTGATCACGTCGCCCGAGTCGATCCGCCCTGCGGTGCCCGAGCCGTTGGCAGCCTGGACGTCGATCGCTACCGGGGCGGCGCCGTCCGCCGGCGCGGTGGCCGCGAAGGCCGCGGCCTCGTTGCCGAGCGTGTCACGAACGCCGTTCGCTGCCTGGGCGAGTGCCACCGTGAACGAGCCGACCGCAGTGCTCGGCGCGTCTGCCCCTTCGGCGATCACCAGGGTCGCAACCGCCCCGCTCACGGACACGCTCGAGAGCGCACCACCGCTCGGGACGCTCGCGAGCGTCCAGGGCGACCTGCTGTAGCCGACGCCGTTGACCAGCAGGAACCGCGCCTTCGGATGCGATTTGACCAGCTCGACGATTTCCGGCAGAGGC
>JAWOIV010000125.1:0-17299 GCA_046484465.1 Gaiellaceae bacterium | reverse complement strand
CGCGTAGCCCGCGATCGCCATCCCCTCGAGCAGGAGCGCCGGGTTGCGCTCCATGAGGTACTTGTCGATGTACGAGCCCGGGTCGCCCTCGTCCCCGTTCGCGACGACGTACTTCGGGCTGCCGGCCGCCTTGCGCGCAAACTCCCACGTCAGGCCGGCCGGGCGACTACTCTGGACTTCGTCGCGCACGGGCGGCGCGAGCGTGCTGCCCCACTCGGGCTCGGGGGCAGCGCGCGTCTCTCCCGCGAGCACCCGCTCGAGCGCACCTTCACCGGCATCGACGACGTCGCCCTCTCGGAAGGACGGGCTCGAGTGGCAGAACCCGAGGCACACGGCCTCGGTGAGCGAGAGCTCGCCGTCCTCGGAGCACTCACCGAGCAGGACTCCGAAGCGCGCTTCGAGATCGCGGATCTGCCCGTCGAACGCGACGGCCCAGCACGCGGTGCCCGTGCACACGCGGACGTCGCGCTCCCCTCTCGGCTGGACGAGGTCGTCGTAGAAGGTGGAGACGCCGTAGACGGTCGCCTCCGGCAGGCCGGACACCGCAGCGGCGTCGCGCCGGTCGTCGTCCGTGACCTCGCCGCGCTCCTCGGCTGCGCGCCGCAGGACGTCGAGCGCCGTCTCCTCCTGGCGGTCTCCGCGCCGGCTGAGCAGCTCGATGAGGTTGTGCGACATCGAGGGCGACATTAACGCACGGCCGCTGACCGACTCGACCGGAGTCGATTCATGGCAGTTTCGATGGTAGGATCTCTGCCATGAAAACAACCATCGACCGCCTCGGCCGGGTCGTCGTGCCGAAGCTGATTCGCGAGCGCCTCCAGCTCCGCGGCGGCGAGGCGCTCGAGGTGGAGGAGCGTGACGGCGTCGTCGAGCTGCGGCTGGTGCCTACGGCGGTGGACGTCGTCGAGACACGGGAAGGCCCGGTCGCTCGACCCATCGAGGACGTTCCAGCTCTCACCGACGCGGACGTACGCGACACGCTCGACCGCGTCCGACGGTGACCGCCGTCGACACGAGCGTCGCCGTCGCCGCACTCGCAGGCTGGCACGAGGCCCATGAGCAAGCGCGGCGAACGGCGGCCGGTGCCGCGATACCCGCGCACGCGCGCCTCGAGACGTACTCGGTGCTCACGCGGCTCCCGCCCCCGCATCGCCTCGACTCCGACGTCGTGGCCGAGCTCGTGTCGCGCTGGTTCCCGCCGGACGCGACCCTCGCACCCTCGGCACGCCTCACGAGGAGCATCGTCGAGCGCTGCGCCGGTCTCGGGCTCGCCGGGGGCGCCGTGTACGACGCGCTCGTCGGGCTCACGGCCGCCGAGGCGGGCGAAACGCTGGCCACGAGAGACGAGCGGGCGGCGCGGACGTACGAGCTGGTCGACGTGGCGTTCCAGCTCCTGCGCTGACGCGCGCTCGAGTGCTCAGCCTGAATCCACCGATCTGCGCGGGCGGAGCGCACCGCCCGGGTGCAGGCCCCGCAGGGGTTGGAAGCCGGACGGGGAGCGGCCTGGCGAGCTCAGACGGGCGCACCGCCCGCGCAGATCGGTGGATTCAGGCTCAGACGCGAGCGAGCTGTGGCACGAGGCTGCGGCCGCGCATGCCCGCGGGCTCCTCGATCCCGAGTAGCTCGAGAACCGTCGGCGCAATGTCGAGGAGATGCGCGTCGGCCCTGCCACGCGCCTCGATCCCGGGGCCGGCGACGAGGTACAGCCCGTCCTGGGCATGGTTCGCGTCGTCGGGACCCGTGTCGTTCTCGAGCGTCTGGATGCCCTCATCGCCGCCGATCGTCCCGACGGAGCGCCAGAGGAGGTCGCCGAACACGACGATGAGGTCGGGCGGGACTCCTTTCGGATCGTCGTACAGCTCCTCGGGCTTGTAGACGACCGTCGGGATCGGATTCCCCGCGTCGTCCGGGATTGCGGCGATCCGCCGGGCGAGGTCTTCGCGCACCTCCTCGTACTCGTCCGGATCGATCACGCCCTCGGGCTCGCGGCCCTTGACGTTCATGAAGACGCGCGCGTAGTAGCCGCCCTCACCCCACGCAGTCGTCCGCGACCAGTCGATCCCGACGTCACGGAGCGAGCAGACGCCCTCGGGCTCGCGCAGCGTCCCGAGCAGGCCTTCGCGCCGGAGCCATTCGTTGATGCGGATCCCGCCGTCGAGCCGCTTCGCGCCGTGGTCGGAGAGGACGAAGACGACGGTCTCGTCGTCCGCGTGCTCGAGCAGCTTCGCGATGAGCCCGTCCACGTGGCGGTGGTAGTCGAGGATCGCACTCTCGTAGGCGTTCCCGGGCTCGTGCTTTCGGTGCTCGGTGTCCATGAACTTCCAGAACCCGTGGTGCATCCGGTCCGGCCCCATCTCGACCATCGCGAAGAGCGTCCACGGCTTCGTCTCGAGGAAGTGCTCCGCGAGCCGGAACCGCCGGTCGGTCATCTCGTAGACCTGCCGCAGGAGGTACTCCTTGTCGTCCGTCCGGAAGTCCTTCGTGTCGAAGAGGTACTCCCCGACGACCTCCTCGATCTCGTCGCGGAGCTTCGCCGGGTACGTGTACTTGCTCTCGATCGAAGGCGTGAGGAAGCAGCCGACCATGACGCCGTTCAGCGGCCGCGGCGGGTAGGTGCCAGGCACCGAGAGGACGATCGACGACCCTCCGGCGCGGGTCACGTAATCCCACAGCCGTGGCTCGCGGATCGCATCGCTCATGGCGATGAACTTCCCCTCGTAGGTGTGGTCCGAGCGGTTCCGGAAGCCGTAGACGCCGAGGTCGCCCGGGGTCTTCGAGCTCATCATGCAGCTCCAGGCAGGGACGGTGATCGGCGGAACCACCGAGGTGAGGCGGCCGTAGGAGCCACGCTCCATGAGGCCCGAGATCGTCGGCAGCTCGTCGCGCCAGCGCTCGAGGACGAGCGAGGGCTCGGCGCAATCGAGCCCGATGAGCATCACCTTCCGCGCCACACCCGGAGCGTATCCGGCCGGCACGCGAGGGAGCCGCGGCGGTGATGCCGAACGCACCGGGTGATGCACGCGCCACAATGGCGCTCGTGGGTGCAGCGCCCGATCCAGGACCGGGGACGGTGGTCATGAAGTTCGGCGGCTCGTCGGTCGCCGATCCCGACAAGATCCGCGTCGTCGCACGCCGCTTGGTGGACGCGCACGAGCGCGGAGCTCGTGTCGTCGGCACCGTCTCCGCGATGGGCCACACGACCGACACGCTGCTCGAGCTCGCCTCGAGCGTCTCGCCGCACCCGAACCCCCGAGAGCTCGACATGCTCCTCTCGACCGGCGAGCGCATCGCGTGCGCGCTCGTTGCGATGGCTATCACCGACCTCGGCCACGAGGCGGTGTCGTTCACGGGCTCACAGGCGGGGATCATCACCGACCCCGTGCACACGAAGGCGAAGATCCGCGAGATCACGCCCGTGCGGGTGCTGGAGGCGCTCGACCGCGGGCGGATCGTGCTCGTCGCCGGCTTTCAGGGCTTCTCCCGCGACACGATGGACGTCACGACGCTCGGGCGAGGCGGCACGGATGCGACGGCGGTCGCGCTGGCAGCGGCACTCGGCGCGGCGTGCGAGATCTATTCCGACGTGCCCGGCGTGTTCACCGCCGACCCACGCATCGTCCCCGACGCTCGCAAGCTCGCCGTCGTCTCGTACGAGGAGATGCTCGAGATGGCGGCCTCGGGAGCGAAGGTGCTCATGCTCCGCGCAGTCGAGCTCGCGCGCGGGCACAGTGTCCCCGTGCACGCGCGCTCGACGTTCTCCGACGACGAGGGAACCTGGGTCCAGGACGTCGCCGGGATGGAGCAGCCGATCGTGTCCGCGGTGACCCACGCGGAGAACGAGGTGCTCTTCCACCTGCGCGACGTGCCGGATCGCCCCGGCTCCGCGGCCGCGATCTTCGACGCGGTCGCGGGAGAGCACGTCAACGTGGACACGATCCTGCAGAACGTCGTCGGCAACGCCGCGGAGATGTCGTTCTCCGTGCCGGAGGAGGACGTCCCTGCGACACGCCGCGCGCTGCAGCGGGCCCAGGAGGCGCTCGACGCCTTCGAGGTCGAGGAGATCGCCGATCTCGGCAAGGTCTCGATCGTCGGAGCCGGGATGCGCTCGCACCCCGGGGTCGCGGCGACCATGTTCAGGACGCTCGCGGACGGCGGGATCAACATCCGCCTGATCTCGACGTCGCCGATCAAGATCTCCTGCCTCATCGCCCGGGGCGACGTCCCGTTGGCAGTGCGCGCCCTGCATGCGGCGTTTCACCTGGGTGAAAGCGCCGCACACGACGGTGACGAGAAGTAGTCTCCCGGCGCCATGACGGAGACCGCCGCAGCCGCCCCCACGCCGTCGCGCCCGTCGCGTGGCCGCTCGATCGGTGTCTGGGCGGCGCTCGTCGTCGCCGGGCTCCTCCTGCTGCTGAGCAGCTTCGCCGTCTGGGTGAACCGGGTGGCGCTCAACACCGACGTCTTCGTCGACACGAGCGCCGAGCTCCTCGACAACGACGCCATCCGGAGCGCGGTGGCGACGCGCGCCGTCGACGAGCTCTTCACGAACGTCGACGTCCAGGCCGAGATCGAGGAGCAGCTGCCGACCGACTACAAGTCGCTCTCCGGGCCAGCCACGGCCGGCCTACAGCAGGCGTCGTACCAGCTCGTGGATCGCGCGCTCGAACGGCCCGCCGTCCAGAAGCTCTGGGCGCTCTCTCTCGAGGCGTCCCACAAGACGCTCGTGGCCGTGCTCGAGGACGACACGCGCGTGATCTCGACGACGGGCGGCGTCGTCACGCTCGACCTGGAGCCGATCGTCCTCGAGGCCGCCGACCGCATCGGGATCCGCAGCCAGATCGAGGGGAAGCTGCCCGCTGACGTGGGGCGCATCGAGATCCTGCAGTCGGACGAGCTCGACACCGCGCAGAACGGCTTCCAGATCCTGAAGACACTCGCCTGGTTCCTGCCTCTGCTCGCACTCGCGATGTTCGGCGCCGCGATCTGGCTCGCGCGCGACCGCCGCAGGGCGGTGCGGAGCATCGGCTTCGTCGTGCTCGCCGTCGGCCTGATCGGGCTGGTCGCCGTGAACGTCGTGGGCACGTACGTCGTCAACTCGCTGACATCGGCCACGGACGTCCGCACTGCCGCCTCGGAGGCGTGGGCCATCCTGTCGGAGCTTCTCCGAGGGTCGTTCCGTGCGTTCGTCGTCATCGGCCTTCTCTTCGTCGCCACGTCCTGGCTGGCCGGTATCGGCCGGCGCGCCGTCGCCGTGCGGCGAACGCTGGCCCCGACGCTGCGCGACCGTGTGTGGCCGTACGCCGTGCTCGGGCTCGTCCTTCTCTTCCTGCTCCTGCGCAGCCCGGTGACGGACTTCACCCGTGTGCTGTTCGTGGTGCTGTTCGCCGCCCTCGGGATCACCTGGATCGAGCTGATGCGGCGGCAGACGCTGGCCGAGTTCCCGACTGCCTCGGGAGCCGCATACCTGTCGGACGCGCGCGGCCGCCTGAGCGGCTGGTGGGACGAGCAGCGGAGAGCACGGACGGCCCGGCCGACCGCTCCGGCGCAGCCGGCCGAAGACCTTGCAGCGAGCCTCGCGCGGCTCGCCGAGCTCCACGCGTCGGGCGCGCTCTCGGACGACGAGTACACCGCCGCGAAGACACGCCTGCTCTCCGGCTCGTAGCTTCTCGGGCAGGCTCTGCGCCGAGGACGACGAACTCGTCGCCGTGGACTCGAACTGGGCGAAGGCGCTCGCCACCGCCGCGATCTGGCTCGTGGTCGTGCTCGTCGTGCGCTGGGCGCTTAACCGGGGCTACGACCACTACGAGAAGCGCCTCGCCGAGCGCGACCCGACCATTGCCGCCGGCCGCCGAACGACCTTCGGGTTCCTCGTCCGCATCGTCGTCGTGCTCGTCGCGCTCGTGGGGGCCTGGAGCGTCTTCTCCATCTTCCCGGCAACCACGGAGATCGCCCGCGCCTTCCTGGCGTCGAGCGCGGTGCTGGCCGTCATCGCCGGGCTCGCGCTGACGACGCCGCTCGGCAACCTCGGGTCCGGCGTGCTGCTCGCGTTCACGCAGCCCGTGCGCATCGGCGACCGGGTCACGGTCGACCAGCACACGGGCGTCGTGGACCAGATCACGATGAGCTACACGGCGCTCGTGACCGAGAACGGCTCCCAGGTCTTCGTCCCGAACCGGACGATGGTGTCGAGCACGCTCGTGAACCGATCGGGCAGAGATCCGCGCCGCCTCGTCTCGGTCGCCGTCCCGGTGCGCATGGGTGCGTCGCTCGTCGACGCGCGGCGGATCGTCGAGAGCGCGCTCGAACGCCTTCCCGGCAGCCACGAGCTCACGCTCGAGGTGAATGTGGGCAACGTCGCCGAGAGGGCGGTCTGGCTCGACATCTCCGGCTTCAGCCCGCCTGGATCGAACGTCGCCGCGGTCACGAGCGCGATCCGCGAGCACTCGCTCGCGGCGCTCTCGGACGAGGATCTGCTCCCGGCCGGCTGAGTTCCGAGTCAGGCGTGGAGGTCGACACTCTCGCCCGGGTGCAGGACGCGTACGTCTACATCCGGAGCGCGCTCCTGGGCGGACAGGACGAACTGCGCGGGGGGCAGCTCGAGGAACTGCGGCGCACCCCGGAGGCCCATGTGGATCGGCGAGTACGTCCCCCAGTGGATGGGGATGGCGGTCTTCGGACGGATCCGGGCGAGCGCCTCGGCGGCGCTCTCCGGGTCGAGGTGCCCGGGGCCGAGACCGGAGCCCCAGCCCCAGATCGGGATGAGCGCGAGGTCGAGCGGGCCGAGGTCGCTCATCCCCTCGAAGAGGTCGGTATCGCCCGCGAAGTACACGGACTGCGAGCCGACGATCGTGTACCCGACGGCGGAGGCGGTCGCTCCCAACGGGCCGCGGCTTCCCTCGTGCTCCGCGGGCACGACCCGGATCTCGAGCTCACCGATGTGCAGGGTCTCTCCCACATCGACCTCGAGGACGGTCTCGAAGCGCCGCTTACGCAGCATCCCCCCGAGCCCACGAGGCACGACGATCGGGAGCTTCTTCCCGAGCCGCTCGAGCGAGGGAAGGTCGAGGTGGTCGTAGTGCGCATGCGAGACGAGGACTGCGTCGAGACCACGGCGCGAGCGCGCGTCGACGGGAACCGCGCGGCGAAGGTGGGCAACGCGGTTGCGGAGCAAGGGGTCGGTGATGACGCGGACGCCGTCGAGGTCGACGACGACCGTCGCGTGCCCCACGTACTCGATCTTCACGTTCTGTTACGCAGGACGGGGATCCGCCGAGCGGATCCCCGTCCGCGCGAAGAGCCCTGAAGGCGCCCGCTTCGCGGGCGCGGGGCTACCGACACGGTCGGATCTCAGCGTCAGACGCAGTCCTTGAGCCCCTGAGCCTCGGGAAGCGTCTCGAGCTTCTTGAGCGTGTTGTTCTCGATCTGCCGGATGCGCTCTCGGGTGACCCCGAAGGCGCGCCCCACCTCCTCGAGCGTGTACGGCTGCGAGCCGTCGAGGCCGTAGCGGAGCTCGATGACGCGCCGCTCGCGCTCGGGGAGCGCGGCGAGCGCGAGTTCCACGTCGTCGCGCCGTAGCGAGAGCGAGGTGGTGTCGAATGGCGACTCGGCCTGCTCGTCCGGCACGAAGTCTGCGAGGGACGAGTCCTCCTCCTCGCCGACGGGCTTCTCGAGCGAGATCGGCAGCTGAGACATGCGGAGGATCTCCCGCACCTCGTCGGTCTCGATCTCGAGCTCCTCGGCGATCTCCTCGGGGAGCGGCTCGCGTCCGAGGCGCTGGACGAGCTGGCGCTCGATGTGCACGACCTTGTTCAGCTTCTCGACCATGTGCACGGGGATGCGAATCGTCCGCGCCTTGTCGGCGATCGCACGCGTGACCGCCTGCCGGATCCACCAGGTCGCGTACGTCGAGAACTTGAACCCCTTGCGGTAGTCGAACTTCTCGACCGCGCGGATGAGCCCGAGCGACCCCTCCTGGATGAGGTCGAGGAACGACAGCCCGCGGCCCAGGTACCCCTTCGCGATCGAGACCACGAGCCGGAGGTTCGCCTCGATCATGTGCTGCTTCGCCGCCATGTCGCCGCGCTCGATGCGCTTCGCGAGCGTGATCTCCTGATCGGCCGTGAGGAGCGGCACCTTCCCGATCTCCCGCAGGTAGAGGCGGAGCGAGTCGAGCGACGGCTCGACCGAGAGGTCGAGCTTCGGTGCGACCTTCTCCTCCTCCAGGCCCGGGGCGGGCTCCTCGTGCGGGAGCGCCTTGTGCTCGACGCCTTCGACGAGCTCGATCGAATGGTCGATCAGGTACGCGTAGAAGTCCTCGACCTGATCCTTGGTGAGCTCGACCTCCTCGAGACCGGAGACGATCTCGTCATAGGTGAGGAATCCCTTCTCGAGCCCTTGCTCGACGAGCTTCTGGAGCTCGTCGACCTCCGGGAGAGCGACATCGACGGACAGCATGTGCCTGGCTTTCTCCTTTCGCGCTCGAACGGATACTGACCACCACCTTCGGCTGCGAGCCGGCCCACCTGCCGCTCCGGCGTCGCGATACAGCGCGCGGATCCTAGACGGACCACGCGAAATGTGGAAGGGGCAATGCGATCGGCGTGGCGCGCGGCCCCGTCAGGCCGCGCGGATCTCGCCCACCACGTCACCTCGAGAGTTCTCGATAGGCGAACGCTCGAACGCGGTGAGGTCGACCCCGAGACGCGAGAGGAAGACGGCAAGCGCGACTCCGACTGGGCGGCCCGACCCGTCCTCGACCTTGAGCGCGACGCCGAGCCCGTCGGGCGAGGCAGCGCAGAGGAGCCCCTCGGCCCCACCCTTCGCGATCCAGCCCGGATGCGTCTGCATGAGCACCGTGTCCGCAGCACCGGGGCCGCGAACCAGTTCCGGGTGGGTGGACATCGCCCGCACAACGACGTCCGCCCCCTCGCGCGCGTGGAAGGTCGAGAACGCGTGTGCCATCCGCTCGAGCTGGAGCGCGAAGGTGACGACGCCGCAGCCGTCGATCGCGGTCGGGATCCTGCCCGGGTCAGTGCCCGTCGCCGCGGCCACCTCGTCCAGCATCGCGCGCTGGCACGGATGGTCGAAGCGCTCGAAGCCTTCCCGGGGCCAGCCCATCGCCGCGCAGAGCGAGAGCATGCCCGCGTGCTTGCCGGAGCAGTCGTGCAGGATCCGGTCGGGCGGCCGGCCGCACGCGAGGTCGTCTTCGGTCGCCGGCGCCTTCGCGAGGAGCCCGCGGACGACGTCGAGCTGCTCCGGGCGTGCGAGGTGGGACGCGCCGGCGATCGCGACCTCCTGGTCGGTCAGGTCGTCGCGCGCTCGAACGACCGGCAGCGCCTGGATCGGCTTGGCCGAGCTGCGGAAGTAGGTGACGAGCGCGTCGCCGGCGCGCTCGACGACCTCGCCGTCGCGGACGGCGACGGCGTGGACGCGATGCCGTGCCTCGACGACTTCGCCACGTGTGGCCTCGACGATGATCGGCTCCACGGCCCGTCACCCTACGAGACGCGACGATCGGCCTGCCGATCGCGCCTGCGCCTACACGAGCGCGGCTTTCGCGCACTCCCGATCCTCATCAGCTTGCTAATGGTCGGCATTTCCCGTATGTTCTACGATCATCGACCATAGCGACCTCACCGACTATCCCGCCGACGACATCCTGCTCGTCAACGACGCCGAGCAGCTCAAGGCGCTCGCAGACGAGCTCCGTGGGCGAATCGTCAGCCTCCTTCGGGAACGCGCGCGGTCGACCCAGCAGCTCTCCCGCGAGCTCGACCTGCCGAAGGGGACGGTCGGCCACCACCTGAAGGTGCTGGAGCGCGCGGGCCTGATTCGCGTCGTCCACACGCGCAAGGTGCGCGCCGTGACGGAGAAGTTCTACGGGCGCGTCGCACGCCTCTTCCTCTTCCAGGCGGAGGATCCGGCGGACGCGCGCGCGGTCGGCGCGGCGACGCTTCGAGACGCGGCATTTCAGCTCGAGCGCGCGCCCGGCACGGGGACGTGGGGGCTCGTGATGTCGCGGCTGACCCCCGAGGACGTCCGCCGCTTCGACCGCCGCGTCGGGAAGCTGCTCGAGGACTTCCGAGCGGCAGATACGGCCGAAGGCGCCGCTCATCGCCTCGCCGTTGCTGGCTGGGCGGTGGAGAGACCGGAAGAGGGATCCGATGCGTAGCCTCTGGCCGCACGGCGGCCTCTGGCGCCACCCCGACTTCCTGAAGCTGTGGGGCGGCGAGACGGTCAGCATGTTCGGGACGCAGATCGGGCAGATCGCGCTTCCGTTCGTCGCGATCGTCGTCCTCGACGCGTCGGCCTTCGAGGTTGCGGCGCTCGGGACGGTTCTATTCCTGCCGTTCATCATCTTCGCGCTGCCCGCCGGCGTCTGGGTCGACCGGCTCCGCCGGAGGCCGATCCTCATCGCCTCGGACCTCGCGCGCGCCGGGCTGCTCGCGACCATCCCCCTCGCACACGTGCTCGACGCGCTGATGCTCGGCCAGCTCTTCGTCGTCGCGTTCCTCGTCGGGCTCTCGACGGTGTTCTTCGACGTCGCCTACCAGGCGTACCTCCCGTCCCTCGTCGAGCGAGAGCAGATCATCGACGGGAACTCGAAGCTCGAGATCAGCCGTGCAGGCGCCCAGGTCGTCGGCCCGGGCCTCGGCGGAGCGCTGGTCGAGATCTTCACCGCGCCGTGGGCGGTCTTCCTCGACGCGCTGAGCTTCCTCGGATCGGCGCTCCTTCTCTGGCGCATCCGAAAGGTCGAAGTGCCGCTCACGGCCAAGACGGCCGACGGCTCCAGGCCGAGCTTGTGGGTCGACCTCAAGGAGGGCCTGCACTTCGTCCTCGGAAAGCCGAACCTGCGTGCGCAGGCCGGATGCACAGCGACGTCCAACTTCTTCTCGAGCGTCGCGTTCTCCATCTTCCTGGTCTTCGCCGTCCGCGAGCTCGACCTCTCCGCGGGTGTGATCGGCATCGTCTTCTCGATCGGCGCCGCCGGCTCGCTCGCGGCCGCCTTCACCGCGATGCGCATCTCGCGTCGATTCGGCATCGGGCCCACGACGATCGCGTCGGCGGCGCTGTTCGGCCCGGCGTTGCTGCTCGTGGCGTTCGCACCACCCGGAGCAGCTGCCGTTCCCTTCCTCGTCGCGGCGCAGCTCGTCTTCGGCTTCTCGGTCGTCGTCTACAACATCGTCCAGGTCAGCTACCGGCAGGCGATCTGCCCGCCACGGCTGCAGGGGCGGATGAATTCGGTCATGCGCTTCATGGTGTGGGGGACGATCCCTCTCGGAACGCTCCTCGGGGGCGCGCTCGCGACGTGGGTCGGCCTCAGGGAGACCATCCTCGTGGGCGCGATAGGGGGCGGCCTGGCATTTCTCTGGATCGTGTTCTCGCCGCAGCGGCACCTTCGCGACATGCCCGAACCGATCGCGGACGACACCGTTCCCGAGCCCGCACCCGCGTAGGCGCTACGGTCAGCTCGGATGCCCGAGCTACCGGAAGTGGAGGCCTGGGTGCGCGAGCTCGACCCGCTCGTCTCCGCCACGCCGATCGAGCGCGCCGGGCCTGCGCACATTGCGACGCTGAAGACCGCCGACCCGCCTCTCTCGGCGCTCGACGGGCGGAGCTTCGCCGGGGCTGGACGCTGCGGGAAGAATCTCGTCTTCCCGACACGCGACGGCCAGCTCGTCCTGCGGGTGCACCTGATGAGCGCCGGTCGTCTCCGCTTTCTCACTCCTGGCGCGAAGGGGCCGAAGACGCCGATGTTCCGCGCTCGGTTCTCGGACGGCAGCGAGCTCGTGCTCACCGAGGCCGGCAAGAAGAAGCGCGCGGGGGTGTGGCTCGTCACGCCGAAGCAGCTCGACTTCGACCTCGCGCACCTCGGGCCGGACGCGCTCGAGCTCGACGTTCCGCAGCTTGCCGGGATCCTGAGCCGAGAGCGCCGCCAGCTCCATCCGCTCCTGCGCGACCAACGCGCGATCGCCGGGATCGGCCGGGCCCACGCGAACGAGATCCTCCTGCGCGCGCGCCTCTCGCCGTTCAAGGCGTCGACAGAGCTCACGCCCGACGAGGTCGATCTCCTCGCTCGTGCGATCCAAGAAGACCTCGA
The DNA here is from genome assembly GCA_046484465.1 of Gaiellaceae bacterium. Lineage (GTDB taxonomy): Bacteria > Actinomycetota > Thermoleophilia > Gaiellales > Gaiellaceae > GMQP-bins7. The sequence continues at coordinate 5,199 of JAWOIV010000125.1, read as the reverse complement.
GCTGGCACTGGACCTCCGCATGCGCGGCAAGGGCGACCGCGACGTGTACCGCATACACAACCGGCTCTCAGAACCGTGCACGCAGTGCGGCGCGCCGATCGCGCGCGTGGACTTCGAGGAGCACACGATCTACTACTGCCCGGCCTGCCAGACAGGGGGCCGTCTGCTCAAGGATCGACGTCTCTCGCGCCTGCTCCGGTAGGCGGGTGATCCGGATCGGACTGCCATCCGTACATTGCTACGGTGACCGGCGTGACCGACACTCTCAAGCTTCAGGAGGATCTCCAGGCGTCGTCGCCGGAGATCGCGCTCGCGCTGTCGCGTGCCGGTGTGACCGGCGTGCAGAAGGCGATCCGGATCAGACGAGGGGGCGCGGAGACGGTCATGGCGGCCGTCATCGACTGCACCGTCGACCTCGCCCAGGATCAGAAGGGCGTCCACATGTCGCGTTTCCCGGAGCTCTTCGAGGAGGCGATCGAGCTCGTCGTCGAGCAGGAAGCCCTCCTCGTCGAGTCGCTCGCGGAACACATCGCGACCCGGATCGTCGAGCGGCAGCGCGCGCTTCGCGCCGAGGTCTCCATTCGCGCGCAGTGGCCGATCCACCGCCGCACACCCGTCACCGGGCTCGCCACGCAGGAGATGGTCACACTCTGCGGGATCGCCGCCGCGTCCGAGTCGGGCACGCGCCGCGCCGTCGGTGTCGAGGCAGCAGGGATCAACGCGTGCCCGTGCGCCCAGGGGCTCGTCCGCAACCGCGCATCGGAGCGCTTGCTGGACGCAGGCTTCGACACGGGCGACATCGAGAAGATCCTCGAGCTCGTCCCGATCGCGACCCACAACCAGCGCGGCCGCCAGACGTTGTTCGTCGGAACCGAGGGCGACCTCGACGCGGGGGCCCTGCTCGACATCGCCGAGCGCTCGATGAGCGCGCCGATCTACGACCTGTTGAAGCGGCCCGACGAGCTCTTCGTCGTCGAGCACGCGCACCTCCAGCCGCGCTTCGTCGAGGACTCCGTGCGGCACGCGCTGCGCGACGCCGTCGAGACACTGCCCCAGCTCGACGACGCTGACTTCCTGCTCTCTCGCCAGGTGAACTACGAGACGATCCACGTCCACGACGTCGTCGCCGAGCGCTTCGGGACGGTCGGCGAGCTCCGGCAGGAGCTCGCAGGCGAAGGCCCGAGCGCCCACCAGACGACGCTCTCGGACTGGCTTCGCGGCGCGTAACCGAATAGGCCCTACGCGCGGCGCGCGCGGCGCAGGTCGAACCGATGCTCCGTGCCGCCGAGCAACCGGCGGATGTTCTGGCGGTGGAGGAAGATCACCGCGCCCGCGCCCGCGACGCCGAAGACGATGATCGGAACGGGGTAGCCCAGCAGAAGCACGAGCGCCGCGAGCACGATCGCGGTCGCAACGGACGCAAGCGATGCGTACCGCGCGAGTGCGAATACGAGGACCCAGACGCCGAGGCAGCAGAACGCAGCGAGCGGAGCGAGGGCGAACGTCGCACCAGCGGCCGTCGCCACCATCTTCCCGCCTCGCTGGAAGCGGAGGAAGATCGGTCGCGCATGGCCGACCATCGCTGCCGAGGCGGCGAGCACGCCCACGAGCGCGCCTCCCGCCCAGAGACCGAGCGATGCAGCCGCAAACCCCTTGCCGATGTCGAGAAGTGCGACGGCAATCCCGAGCCGTCTACCGTAAACGCGAAAGACATTCGACGCACCGACGTTTCCGCTCCCGCGCGTGCGAATGTCCTCGCCGCGGAAGAGCCGCGGCAACCAGTAGCCAAAGGGGAGCGATCCGAGGAGGTACCCGCAGAGGATCGCCGCCGCGTCCGTCACGCGAGCCCCTGCGTCATGCGACTAGGCGGTTGGAATCCGGTACGCCTCGAGCCAGCCGTTGACGACTCCCCAGTCGAGGTTCGCGAGGAAGGCGTCGATGTACGCGCCGCGATCGGTCTGGTAGTCGAGGAAGTACGCGTGCTCGTAGACGTCGAGCGCGACGAGCGGCGTGGCGTTCCACACCGGGAACGTGTTCTGCGCGTCGCCGAGGTAGTTGAAGAGGCGCCCTTCGTCCCAGTCGTACGCCGTCCACGCCCATCCGCGCCCGGCCATGCCGGTCGCCTTGAGGTCCGCGCGCCAGGCGTCCGCCGAGCCGAAGTCGCGCTCGATCAGACCCGCGATCGCGTCGTCGGGGTCGCCTCCCTCGCCGCCGAGGTGCTCGAAGTAGACCTCGTGGTTCTTGATCCCGCCGATGGCGAAGGTGAGATCCACCTTGAGCGACCGCAGGTCGGAGTAGACCTGGTTCGCCGTCGCCGGATCGACCTCCGCGAGCCGCCCGAGGATCTCGTTCCGCTTCGCGACGTACCCCTGGTACAGGCGGTAGTGCGCCTCGATCGTCGTCCGCGAGATGCCGTCGAGCTCGTGAAGCGCGGGCTTGAGCTCGCGGGGCCTGATCTCGACGTAGTTCGTCATCCGGGTTTCCTCCAGATTGGTGCGGGGAACGTCGCGGAGCATATCCTTCTGTCGGAATCAGCCCTGAGGAGAGGAGCAAGAGAATGGCATTCACCCTTCCCCCGCTCGCGTACGACTTCGGCGCGCTCGAGCCCTCGATCGACGCGCGGACGATGGAGATCCACCACGGGAAGCACCACCAGGCCTACGTCGACAACGCCAACAAGGCGCTCGAGGGCACGGAGTGGGCCGAGCGCTCGGTCGAGGACGTCCTCCACAACCTCGACCAGCTGCCCGAGGACAAGCGAACACCCGTGCGCAACAACGCCGGCGGCCACGCCAATCACACGCTGTTCTGGGAGATCATGGCAGCGGACGGCGGCGGAGAGCCGGGCGGCGCGCTCGCCGATGCGATCGGCTCCGCATTCGGCGACCTCGACTCCTTCAAGGAGAAGGTGATGCAGAACGGCATCACCCGCTTCGGCTCGGGCTGGACCTGGCTCGTCTGGAACGGGACCGGGCTCGAGGCGTACTCGACCGCCAACCAGGACTCCCCGCTCATGGACGGGCACGTGCCGATCCTGGGGATCGACGTCTGGGAGCACGCCTACTACCTCAACTACCAGAACCGCCGCCCCGACTACCTCTCCGCCTGGTGGAACGTGGTGAGCTGGGACGCCGTCGCGGAGAAGCTCGCGGCCGCGCGGGGATAGCCGTTCGAGGTGCGTACCGCCGGGGAAACGCTCGAGCGTTCCCCCGGCGTTCCCACTTGCGCCGGCCAGCCTCGCCGGAAGCCGCGCTATCGTCGGTCGTCGTGAGCGACCGCCCAGTTCGCACCCAGTACGAGGACTTCATGCGCCACGTCTTCGAGACGGGGACGCCCAAGCAGGACCGCACCGGCACCGGCACGGTGAGCGTCTTCGGCTACCAGATGCGTTTCGACCTGTCCGAGGGCTTCCCCCTCGTGACGACGAAGAAGGTGCACTTCCGCTCGGTCGCGCACGAGCTCCTCTGGTTCCTCCGGGGCGACTCGAACGTGCGCTGGCTCCAGGAGCACGGCGTCACGATCTGGGACGAGTGGGCAGGTGAGGACGGCGAGCTCGGCCCGGTGTACGGCGTGCAGTGGCGGAGCTGGCCGACGCCCGGCGGCGGTCACGTCGACCAGATCGCGGACGTGATCCGGCTGCTGCGGGAGGAGCCGGACTCCCGCCGGATCGTCGTGAGCGCGTGGAACGTCGCGGACCTGCCGCGCATGGCGCTCATGCCGTGCCACGCGTTCTTCCAGTTCCACGTCGGAGAGGGCGAGCGCCTCTCCTGCCAGCTCTACCAGCGGAGCGCCGACGTCTTCCTCGGCGTGCCCTTCAACATCGCGAGCTACGCGCTCCTCACGCACCTGCTCGCCGAGCAGTGCGATCTCGTCCCGGGCGACCTCGTCTGGACGGGAGGCGACTGCCACGTCTACGACAATCACCGCGAGCAGGTCGTGGAGCAGCTCTCGCGCGAGCCGTTCCCCTACCCCACGCTCCGTCTCCTGCGGCGGCCGCCGTCGATCTTCGACTACGCGTACGAGGACTTCGAGGTCGTCGGCTACGAGCACCATCCGGCGATCCGCGCGCCGGTCGCCGTGTGAAGCTGACGCTCGTCGCCGCGGTTGCGCGAAACGGGGTGATCGGTCGTGACGGGACGATCCCGTGGCGGCTTCCCGAGGACCTTGCGCACTTCCGGAAGCTCACGACAGGGCACGCAGTCGTCATGGGTCGCAAGACCTGGGAGTCCATCCCGGAGCGCTTCCGGCCACTCCCGGGACGCCGAAACGTCGTGGTCACGCGAAACCCCGGCTGGCTGGCGGATGGGGCCGAGCGCGCCAGCTCGGTCGGTGACGCGCTGAGGCTGCTCGAAGGCGAGCCGGAGGTCTTCGTGGTCGGCGGCGCCGAGATCTATGCAGCGGCGCTGCCGGTGGCGGACGAGCTTGCGCTCACGGAGATCGATGCCGAGGTGGACGGCGACACGTTCTTCCCAGTGTGGAGCCGCGACGACTTCGAGGAAGGAGACCGGGTCGAGCACACGGCCGAGGACGGGACGCCGTTCGCATTCGTCAGGTACGAGCGGACACGTCCCGAAAGGGCACTACATTCACGCTAGGATTGGCACTACGATGGAGCGCGTGGAGGTCGGCATCCGAGAGCTCCGGCTGAACCTGAGCCGCTACGTCGCTCGAGTGCGTGCCGGCGCCGAGGTCATCGTGACGGATCGCGGAGAGCCGGTCGCGAAGCTCGGCCCCGTCGACGACGGCGAGACCAAGCGGGCACGGCTGATCCGAGAAGGCAAGCTCACGCCCGCAAGGGCACCCAAACGCACGACGCTGCCACCCCCAGTACCCCTCGTCGGCGAGGGGCCACTCGTGAGCGAGATGGTGCTGGAGGATCGTCGCTGATCGCCTACTTCGACGCGTCCGCGTTCGTCAAGCTGATCGTCGCCGAGCCGGGTACCCCCGACGCGCAGGATCTCTTCGAGACCGCGACGGTGATCCAGTCGTCATGGCTTCTGGTGCCCGAGTCGAGCGCGGCGCTCGCCCGCGCTGCCAGGGAGGGACGACTGAGCCCATCGGGAGCCGTGAGAGCATGGGACGTCCTCCGCGGGCTCGTCGCCCAGGTCGAGGCTCTCGACCTCGACGAGGCCGTCGCAGAGAGAGCGGGCGAGCTCGCCGCGAAGCTCGGGCTCCGAGGAGCCGATGCAGTCCATCTCG
>JAWOIV010000031.1:0-14136 GCA_046484465.1 Gaiellaceae bacterium | reverse complement strand
CTGGCTCGTGCTCATCGCAGGGCTCCGTTCGCTCGCTCGTGGGACGGTGCGGGACACCTTATGGACGCGAGCGGCTCGCACCGGTGTTTGGCGCGAGCCGCTGCGATGCTGCGTCCCGGCCATGTTCTGACTCTCGTCTTTCGAAGCGGCGATGCCAAGGGTGGCGCCCCCGAGCGCAGTGCGGAGAAACTACGGAAGCCGGCTCTGGTCGGGTCACCGCCAGCGGCGGAAGCCACCCTCGGAGTCGATCACCTGACCGGTGACCCAGCGGCCGTCCTCGCTGCAGAGCCACGCGACGAGGCGCGCCGCATCGTCCGGCGTGCCCCAGCGCCCGCAGGGCATAGCCGGGGGTGGGTCGAGACCGGCCGCCCACCCGGTGTCGGTCGGGCCGGGGTTGACGGCGTTGACCGTGATCCCACGATCGGCGAGCGTCCGCGAGCGTGCGGCGATCACGTGGGACGGTGCCGAGGGGTCGGAGAAGTCGGCCTCGACGAAGCCGGTTCCGAGCTCGCGGGCGACGGCTTCCATCCCGCCGGGATCCGCTCCCCAGTCCTGCGCTGCGTCGTGAGGCGACCATCCCCGAACGAAGACCGAAGCGCCTCGGTCGCAGAGTTGACGCGCGATCGCGAACCCGATGCCCGCACGTCGGCTGACGCCCGTCACGAGCGCTGTGCGCCCTGACAGCGTCGACCCGCCTCCACCTGCCTCGAATCCCGTGCCCGTCACCGGCGTGATCATGCCCGCTCCTCGAGCGGCTGCGCGGTTTGCGTTCGCGACGAGCGGGGAACAACGGGCGCATGGGTTTTCTGGCGGTCGGCAACAGCGTGTGGGAGCTGCTCGCGATCGTGGGGATCGTGCTCGTCCCGCTTGTCCCGATCACGTACTTCGCATGGAGCATCCTGGGTGGGCGGCGCGGCCCGAGCGGCGAGGCGATCGAATCCGGGAGATCGTCCGCGACACCGTTCGCAGCCATCTCCGCCGTGGGAACCGTGATCGCGGTCGCGGCGTTCGCGGCGCTCTTGATCGTCGTGGCCGTCCGGGCCGCTGCCGCCTGACGCCAGCCGAGCCCGCACGCTACTACCGCGGCAGGCGGAGACCCAGGCGGCGGGGAAGTGAGGCTGCGAGCGCGGTGAGCGCGCCCGGCACTTCACCCCGATCCTCTGCATCGTCCTTCGCCACGAGGGCGCGCCGAATGAGCGAACCGCCGAAGTAGCGCGCGGGCTCCGGCGGGAACAGCTTCCGAGGCGGCTCCACGAGCGCGAGCGACGTGCGCTCGTCGCGGCGGTCGAGCGCGAGTCGGGCGAGGATCTCGCCGCCGAGGTACGAGGGGCCGACGCCGTTGCCCGTAAAGCCGAAGCCGTGATGGACACGGCCCCGGCTCCCGAAGATGGGGAGGTGGGTCGGCGAGACGTCGATCGGCCCGCCCCACGCGTGCGTGACGGCGCGACCGCGAAGTTGGGGGAAGAAGCGCACGAGGCTCGCGTGCGTCCGTGCGATCACGTCGGGATCGATCTCCATCCGGCGGGACGTCCGCCCGCCGCGCCCCATGACCCCGCCGCCCCAGCCGAACACGATGCGGCCGTCACGCGTCGTCCGCATGTAGTGAACGAGCGTGCGGCTGTCGACGATCGCCTCCCCGCCCGTCCAGCCGAGCTCCTCGAGCACCTCCGGCACGGGCTCGGTGAGCACGATGTGGCTCGACGCGGCCGCGAGCGACAGGCGGTAGCCCGGGAAGCCGGCCGCCGCCGTGTTCACGGCGAGCACGGCTGCGCCTGCCGTCACCCGGCCGGCTCGCGTCTCGACGCTCCCGTCCCGGTGCAGCTTCGTCACCTCAGTGCGCTCGTGGATGCGCGCGCCGCGCTCGAGCAGCCTGGCCCGGAGCCCGAGCGCGAGCCGAGCCGGGTGCACCGTGGCGTTGAGGCGGTACATCGCTCCTCCGAGGAAGAGGGGGGAGCCGCAGCGTGCCTGGACCTCGTCTTGAGTCAGCTCGGTGATCTCGTCCGGCGCGGCGAGGTCGGCCGCCGCCCGCACGCCACCCCGCCACGTTCCCAGCTGGGACTCCGTCGTCGCGACTCGCAGCATCGGGGCGGGGCGGAACCAGGCATCGATCCCGTTCGCCTCGCACCAGCCGCCGATTCCCCTGACGGCGTCCTCGGACGCGCGGCAGACGGCGAGCGCGGCCGCGTCGCCCGTGCGCTCGCGCAGCGTTTCCGCGTCGCCCCAGAGCGTCTCGCAGAAGCCCCCGTTTCGCCCGCTCGGCCCGTGCCCGCAGATCTCCGCCTCGAGCACGAGGACGTCCAGCGACGGCTCGAGCTCGAGCAGGTGCCACGCCGTCCAGAGGCCGAGATAGCCCCCGCCGACCACGATGACGCCCGCCGTCGTATCACCGTCGAGCGGGCGTGTCGGAGCGACGGAGTCGGCCTCCTCCAGCCACCACCCGTGCCGCGTGAGGCGCATCGGTCGAGGTTACGTGGGCACAGAGCGGCGCCGCGCCAGGGCCACGCTCGAGGCGATGACGGCCGCGACGGCCACGGGGACGATGAGCGTCCAGAAGAGCGGGAATCCGCCGACCACGGCCCCGAACGAGACGAGCGTTGCGGAGAGCGCGGACGGATGCTCGATGCGCTGGCCGGCGAGCATCAGCGCGGCGCCGCCGACGAGGACGGCCACCCAGAGCACGGCTCTTCCCGCGTCGTAGTCGAGGAACAGGAGGCCCGCGATGGCCGCGAGGACGAACAGGGCGGAGAGCGCGTACACGAGAAAGCGGTTGGCGTCCGCCAGCCCCGAGTGCGGGGCTGTCGCCTGCTGTACTGCTCGCCGGTAGCGGTTGCGCAGGTTCAGAGGTGGCGGACGGGACTCGAACCCGCGACCACCGGGACCACAACCCGGGGCTCTACCAGCTGAGCTACCGCCACCATGGCCGGCACAGGATAGCGCTCGTCCTCGGTGGCCCAGGGGGCCGGTTGAGCCCGGCAGTCGCTTCAGCGACTCGCCGGCCGTTCGTCGGGCGTGCTGCTCAGCCTCCGAGCACGGCCTCGACCTCGTCGGTCCCGCCGCTCGTCCGGATCCCGAGCGTCGTCCCGAGCGGCATCTGCTCGTTGACCATGGCGGTCAGGTCGTCGGCGGCGGTCATTGCTCTTCCTGCAGATTCGGTGAAGGGCTCTCGGGAGCGGCGCGAACGCGGTCGAGCTCGTCCCGTGTGCGCCGGCGCGAGACGAGCAGGTACGCGATGCCGACCGTCAGGAGACCCGCGAGGATTGCGCCCGTGAGCGTTCCGCCCCGGAAGCCCGGCGCCTCGACGTCGAGCGTGCGGTCGCCCGCGTGCGCGGCGTTCCCGCGCCCCACGACGATCCCGAGCGTGAAGAGATTCGGCAACGCGAGGGCGATCGCCCCGACCGCGAACGCGAGATACGTCTTCCATCCCCGGCGCTTGCGCACCGCCCAGACGATCAGGAGCAGCGGCAGGACGGTGAACAAGAACCCGTACACGAGCCCCAGCGTGATCCCCGCGGGGATGCTGCCGTTCACCTGATCGCCGATGCGTTGGGACCACCAGCGCGGGATGAAGGCGGCGCCGATCCAGGCGCCGACGAGCACGACCCCGAGCGCGACGGCACCGTACGCGAGCCGTCGCTTCCACGGGCTCGGGGGGCCGGGCGCGGGCGTCGGGGCGTGCTGCGTCTCGCTCACGTCGTCGCCGAGCCTATCGCGGTGATTGACGTCGCGCCCTTCGCGGCGTACCCTGGCTCGGTCGTCGAGCGAGAGGAGGCCGTTGATGAAAGCCAGCTGCGTCACCACCCTCCGGCTCGATGCCTTCCTGAGCGACTAGTACGCGCTTCTTCTCGGGTGGCCGCGAGCCGCGGTCAGGTTCACACCCCATCCAGAGAAGGAGTCTGTGGTGTCCGATGAATCCCTGGCCGACCTCGGCTGGACCGACCAGCTCGAGGCGGCCTTCACGTCATACGCCGAGCGGGGGCTCGAGCCCGCCCGGGTCGTCGCGGAGCATCGCGGCGGGTACTTCGTGCGCGGCGAGCGCGACGAGAGGCTCGCGCGTGCGCGCGGGCGGCTGCGCGACGACGAGGTCTGGGGCGGCATGCCCGCCGTCGGCGACTGGGTCGCAGTCTGCGACGCGCCCCAGGGTCTCGCGGCGATCGAAGCGGTGCTGCCGCGACGGACGAAGGTGTCCCGCAAGACGCCGTGGCTCAAGGCGGAGGAGCACGTCCTCGTCGCCAACGTCGACATGGTCTTCCTCGTGACAGGCCTCGACGGCGACTTCAACGCTCGTCGCCTCGAGCGCTACCTGGTCGCTGCCTGGGACAGCGGCGCCGATCCCGTCGTCGTGCTGACGAAAGTGGACGTCTGTGACGACCCGGCGGTCGTCGTCGAGGCCGAGGCCGTCGCGGCCGGCGTTCCCGTCGTGACGGCATCGAACGTCACGGGCGAGGGCATCGAAGACGTTCGCGCGTTCCTTCGTCCCGCGCTCACCCATGCGCTCCTCGGCTCTTCGGGAGCCGGGAAGTCGAGCCTCGTCAACCGGCTCGCGGGACGGACGCTCATGCCGACCGGCGACCTTCGCCGCGACAACCGGGGGCGGCACACGACCCGGCACCGCCAGCTGCTCGCGCTCCCCGGAGGCGCGCTCCTCGTCGACACGCCCGGCCTGCGCGAGCTCCAGGTCTGGGAGGGCGACGTGGACGACGCGTTCTCCGACATCGCCGAGCTCGCGGCGCGGTGCCGGTTCAACGACTGCGGGCACGCGACCGAGCCGGGCTGCGCCGTCCGCGAGGCGCTGGCCTCGGGGGAGCTCGACGAGGGGCGTTTCGCGAGCTACCGCCGCCTGGAGCGGGAGCTGCGCGCGATCGAGGCGCGGAGCTCGACCCGCGTGCGCCGCGAGCTCAAGCGGCGCTGGCGCGCCCGGGCGCGCGAGGTGCGCGCGGAGCGCCGGTATCGCGGTCGATCACGGTGACTCGGGGCGCCGCGGAGGCGCCTCGAGCGCCCGGGCGAGATCCGTGATCGAGAGCAGGCCGACCAGGCGCTCGCCGTCCACCACGAGCGCGCGTCCGATGCTCGTTTGCGTGAGCTGCGCGAACGCCTCGAGCGCGTCGTCCGCCTCGCGATACACGGGCACCTCGGCGAGGCCGAGCATGCAGTCCCGCACCTTGTGCGCGTCCCACTCGGTGCGCGGCACCTCGGCCATTCTCCGGAACGGCAGAAGACCGACGGGCATCCCGTTCTCCGTGACCGGGTACGTCGTGAAGCGCTGACGCCACACGACGTGGTCCATGACCTCGCCGAGTGTCAGATCGGGGTGGACGGTTGCGGGATCACGCGCCATGAGGTCGCGCACGTGCAGGCCACGGAGCGCATGACGTGCGGTCGCGTACCTGCCCTCGGCGCCCGCGGCCGAGAGGAGGAACCACCCGAGGAACGCGAGCCAGACGCCGCTGAAGGCGTTGCCGGTGACCGCGAGCGCGACGCCACCGGCGATCAGGACGTAGCCGAATCCGCGACCGATCGTCGTCGCCGTGCGGGTCGAGCGGGCGAAGTCGCCGCTGCGTTGCCAGAGGGCCGCGTGCAGGATCCTGCCGCCGTCGAGCGGGACGGCCGGGGCAAGGTTGAAGACGAGCAGCGCGATGTTGACGTAGCCGAGCCAGGCCACCACGCCCTCCATCTCCGGCGGTGTGTCGAGCAGTGCAAGCGAGACGAAGAAGGCGCCGAGCACGAGCGAGACGATGGGGCCGGCGACGGCGATCCGGAACTCGGCGCCGGCGGTCTGGAACGCGCCCCTCAGCGTCGCGACGCCGCCGAACAGCCAGAGGGTGATGCCGTCGATCTCGATGTCCTCGCGGCGCGCCTGGAGAGCGTGACCGAGCTCGTGGAGGAGCACCGAGAGGAAGAAGAGCACGGCTGCGACGAACGCCATCACGAGGTGCGTCCCCCCGCTCAGGTTCGGGTTCGTAGAGGGGAAGACGTTGGCCGAGAGCGTCCACACGAAGAGCGCGAAGACGGCAACCCAGCTCCAGTGGATGCCGACGCGGATCCCCGCGATGCGGCCCAGCTCGAGGCTCGATCCCATGCGGGTGCGCCCTTTCACGTGAGGACGGAGCGCGTGCTCCGCCGACGGACGCCTTCAGTCTCGCACGTGCGCCCGGGGACGCCGAGCGGCAAGCCGCAGGGGCGGGCGCCTTCGACGCCCGCCCCTGCGGGCGTGCTTACGGCGCCTCGTACACCTCCGGCCGCGTGAGCGCCCAGATCACCCAGATGCAGAGTGCGATCACGAGGATCGACCAGAACGGGTAGTACGGGATCCAGAAGAAGTTCGCGACCGCGACGAGCGACGCGAGGACGATGCCGACGACTCCGCCCCAGACCTTTCCGGAGATGGCGGCAACCCCCGCGAGGACGACCAGGATCCCGAGGAGGAGGTGGATCCATCCCCAGGCCGTGACGTCGAGGTCGAAGACGTAGTTCTGCGTCACGACGAAGAGGTCGTCCTTGCTGATCGCGGAGATGCCTGCGATGACCTGGAAGACGCCGACCAGGATCATCATCACCCCCGCGAACAGGACGCCACCGACAGCCATGCCCGAGGGCCTGGAGTCGTACTCACTCATGCGCTGCTCCCTTCGGCTCGCAGTGATCCAACGCCGGGAAGCGTAAGGAGCGCACCTGTCGGACTCGGTCGTTCGAGTGGCCCCGGGAGGAGTCGAACCTCCGCCCGCAGATTCGAAGTCTGCCGCTCTATCCACTGAGCTACGGGGCCCCTGGTGGAGTATGCCCGCGGCGGGCCGAGCAGGGCCGGGCGGCCGCCTCGAGGGGTCCAGTCCGTCCGGTGGCGGTCCTACCCTCCCCGCCATGGCACTCGGGATCGTGGTGTTCGGCGCCGCTTTCCTCGTCGGGCTCGCGCTCGGCACGTACACGCGACGCCCGCTCTCGACGGCCTTTCTCGTCCTCGGCAGCTTCACCGCGCTGCTCGTGCTGTCCGCGAGCGGGAGCGTGCTGCACGCGGGCGCCGTGCTCGCCATCGTCGGCCTCCTCGGACTCGTCGCGGAGAGCATGCGCGAGACGTTCGAGCTGCTCGTCGGCCGGTAGTACGAGAGGGCCCCCCGGGTCGCCGGCGGCTCGCGCTCACATCGAGGGCGAGGCGAGCCTCGCCCCTACACTCACGGCTGCGCGGGCGTGGCGGAACTGGCAGACGCGACGGGTTTAGGTCCCGTTGGGCCGCGAGGCCCTTGGAGGTTCGAGTCCTCCCGCCCGCATACGCCGAGAAAGCCCGACGCGTCGCGAGACGGACTCGGCGAAGGATCGTCGCGGGTGTCAGTGACCGAAGCGATCCAGTCGGAAGAGCCCGATGTCGTGTCGCGTCGAGCCGTCGATCACGAGGTCGGCCAGGATCTCGCCGACGACCGAGCAGAACTTGAAGCCGTGCCCCGAGAACCCGGCGCCGACGATCGCGCGCTCGGAGTCGGGGTGGCGGTCGATCAGGAAGTGCTCGTCGGGCGTCGGCTCGAAGAGGCAGGTCTTGAGTGCGATCGTCGGGCCCGCTCCGTCGGGGAAGTAGCGCGAGGCGAACGCCCGCAGGGGCTCCTCGTCGGCGATGGCGGGCTCGCGCGAGATCTCGTCGGGGTCGCCGCCGGCGCCGAAGTGGTCGTAGCGACCGAGCTTGAAGCCCGGGATCCCGAAGGCCGGGAAGCCGTAGAAGTGCTCGTCGTCGAGCACGAGGTTGAAGACCGGAAAGCGGCCGGGCTCGAACAGCTCGGCCCGGAACGGCTGGAACCACGCGAGCGCCTGCCGCACGCCGCGCACGAGCCCGTCCGGCAGCCGGGCGACGTCCTGCGACCAGGCGCCGGCGGTGAGCACGATCCGCTCCGCCTCGACCTCGCCGCGGTCGGTTCGGACGCGCACCCCGCTCTCGACCTCGCTCCACTCGAGCACGCGCTCGCGCGCTCGCACCACCGCGCCGTGCGCGAGGGCGCCGTTCACGTGGGACACGATGCAGCGCTCCGGGGCAACGAACCCCCCGTCCGGCTGGTGCACGACCGTCATCTCCGGCGGCAGTCGGTACCCGGGGAAGCGCCGCGCCGCCTCGCGGCCGTCGAACACCTCGTGCGGGATGTCGTGCTCCTCACAGGAACGGAGCGTGCCGTCGAGGATCGGCCCGCCGCCCTCGACGATCCCCGTCACGTGGAGCAGCTGCTCACCCGCGGTCGCCTCGAGCTCGCGCCAGAGCTCGTACGCGCGGCGCAGGAGCGGGACGTAGCTCGGGTGCTCGAAGTACGCGAGCCTGATGATGCGGGTCAGGCCGTGCGACGAGCCCTGGTCGTGGAGGACGTCGAATCGCTCGACGCCGAGCACGCGCTGCCCGCGGCGGGCGAGGTGGTAGAGGGCGGCGCTCCCCATGCCGCCGACTCCCACGACGACGACGTCGTACCTCTCCACCGGGCGATCGTAGACCGCGCAAGGTCGGGAGCGACGCGGGGGGGGCACCGCTCGGCCAGCCGGACGATCCTGCGCGGCCCGGGCCCAGGCTGGTTGAATGGCCTGGTGTCCACGACAACTCTCGAGGAGCTGGGTGAGAACTCGGTCCGTCTGACCGTCGAGGTCTCGCAGGCGCAGGTCGAGCACGCCGTCGAGCACGCGATGTCCGACCTGGCGGAGAGCTCGAAGATCCCGGGCTTCCGCAAGGGCAAGATCCCGAAGCCCGTGCTCGTGTCGCGCCTCGGGAAGGACCGCATCTACGCGGAGGCCGTGGACAGTCATATCGGCGGCTGGTTCTGGAGTGCCGCAACGCGCTCCCGGATCCGGCCCGTCTCCGACCCGCGCTACGAGTTCGAGCTGCCAGACTCGACCGACGGTGCCTGGAGCTTCGTCGCGACTGTCGACGTCCAGCCCCTTCCGGAGATCGTCGACTGGACGACGCTCGAGGTTCCCAGGGTCGAGATCGAGGTTCCGCAGGAGGCCGTGGACGCCGAGATCGAGGTGCTCCGTGACTCCGTCGCCGAGCTCGCCCCCGCCGGAGATCGCCCGGCGCAGCTCGGGGACACGCTCGTCATCGACCTCGTGGAGGCATCCGGGGAGGCCCAGCGGGACACCGTCGTCGAGCTCGGGACAGGTCGTCTCGCGGAGGAGCTCGAGCGAGCACTCGTCGGCGCCTCGGCGGGCGAGACGAAGGATGTCGCGCTCGCCCAGCCCGATGGTTCCAATGCGAGCGTTCAGGTGACGGTGCGCGACGTCCAGGCGAAGATCCTTCCGCCGCTCGACGACGAGCTCGCCCGTGCCACCAGCGAGTTCGACACGCTCGACGAGCTCCGCGCGAGCATCGAACAGACGCTCCGCGAGCAGCTCGACGGCGAGATCGACGCCGCCTTCCGGGTCTCGGCAGCCGACGAGCTCGTCCGCGCGTCCGAGGTGCAGCCCGCGCTCCCGCTCGTGCGGACGCGCGCCACGGATCTCCTGACGGGGTTCGTGCGCTCGCTCGAGCGGCGCGGCGCCTCGCTCGAGGCCTACCTCGCCGCGAGCGGGACGAGCGTCGACGACCTCCAGCGGCAGATGGTCATGGAGGCCGCAGTGTCGGTTGCCCGCGAGCTCGCGCTCGAGGCGCTCGCCGAGCGCGCCGGGATCGAGATCTCGGACGAGGACGTCAGGGAGTACCTCCGCGAGCAGGCCGAGGCGGCCGGCGAGGACGACCTCGACGGCCTCATCGCGGACGTGTGGGCGCACGGGCAGCAGGAGCCGATTCGCGAGGACCTTCGCCTCCGCGCCGCGCTCGACCGCCTCGCCGCCGACGTCACGCCGATCGCGCCCGACCTCGCCGAGGCACGCGAGAAGCTCTGGACACCCGACAAGGAAAAGACCGAGGGGGACACGAAGTTGTGGACCCCCGGTAGCTAAGGAGAGTCGATGAGCCCACTGATCCCGATGGTGATCGAGCAGACCTCGCGCGGCGAGCGCTCGTTCGACATCTACTCGCGCCTTCTCAACGAACGCATCATCTTCCTCGGCACGCCGATCGACGACCAGATCGCGAATCTCACCGTCGCGCAGCTCCTGCACCTGGAGTCGGAGGATCCCGACAAGGACATCTCGATCTACATCAACTCGCCGGGTGGCGTCGTCTACGCGGGGCTCGCGATCTACGACACGATGCAATTCATCAAGCCCGACGTGCAGACGATCTGCGTCGGGATGGCGATGTCCATGGGAGCCGTCGTCCTCTCCGGGGGTACGCCCGGGAAGCGCTCTGCGCTGCCGCACTCGAAGATCCTCATCCACCAGGGCTCCGCGGGCTTCCACGGCCAGCCGACGGAGATCGAGATCCAGGCCCGGGAGGTGATCAGCCTCAAGCGGCTAATGGAGGAGATCATGTCCAAGCACACGGGTCAGACCATCGAGAAGGTCTCGAAGGACATGGATCGCGACTTCTACATGACCTCCCAGGAGGCCAAGGAGTACGGGATCATCGATCGAGTGATCGAGCACCGCTAGAAGCACTCCCCCTTCCCCTGACGGTGAAAACGGAGTAAAAGGAGATACGTGGCTCGGGCGAGCGAGGGTAACGAGCAGCTGCTCTGCAGTTTCTGCGGCAAGAGTCAGCGCCAGGTGAAGAAGTTGATTGCTGGTCCAGGTGTGTACATCTGCGACGAGTGCATCGATCTCTGCAACGAGATCATCGACGAGGAGCTGACCACTCCGGCGCAGCTCGACCTCGACAATCTCCCGAAGCCGGGTGACATCTACACCGTCCTGAACGACTACGTCGTCTCGCAGGAGGAGTCCAAGCGGACGCTCGCGGTGGCGGTCTACAACCACTACAAGCGCGTGCGCATGGGGCTCGAGGAGAACGACGTCGAGCTGCAGAAGTCGAACATCCTCCTGCTCGGGCCGACCGGGTGCGGCAAGACGCTGCTCGCGCAGACGCTCGCGCGGATCCTGAACGTGCCCTTCGCGATCGCAGACGCAACCGCGCTCACCGAGGCCGGCTACGTCGGCGAGGACGTCGAGAACATCCTCCTCAAGCTGATCCAGGCGGCCGACTTCGACATCAAGAAGGCCGAGACGGGGATCATCTACATCGACGAGGTGGACAAGATCGCGCGGAAGGCCGACAACCCGTCCATCACGCGCGACGTCTCGGGTGAGGGCGTGCAGCAGGCGCTACTGAAGATCCTCGAGGGGACGGTCGCCTCGGTGCCTCCGCAGGGCGGCCGCAAGCACCCGCACCAGGAGTTCCTCTCGATCGACACGACGAACATCCTCTTCATCTGCGGCGGTGCGTTCGCGGGCCTCGACAAGATCATCGAGCGGCGCATCGGGAAGAACACCATCGGGTTCGGCGCGGACATCCGCTCGCGCGGGGCCGCCGAGAGCGCGGAGATGCTGACGAAGGTCATGCCCGAGGACCTCATCTCCTTCGGGCTCATCCCCGAGTTCGTCGGCCGCCTTCCCGTCGTCTCCGCGGTGCACCAGCTGACGAAGGACGACCTCGTCGAGATCCTCACGGTGCCGAGGAACGCTCTCACGAAGCAGTACCAGCGCTTCTTCGGCTACGACTCGATCGAGCTCGTCTTCACCGACGACGCGCTCTGGGAGATCGCCGAGCACGCGCTCCTACGTGAGACCGGCGCGCGCGGCCTGCGCTCCATCATCGAGGGGGCGCTCCTCGACGTCATGTTCGAGCTTCCGTCGCGCACCGACGTGACGAAGTGCGTGATCACGAAGGAGACGATCTCGAAGGGCCTGAAGCCGACCCTCGTCACGAGCGCCGGCGCTGCGGTGGAAGAGCTCGACGAGCTCGCCGAAGAGACCGCGTAGCCGCACCTGGCGGCCCCCGGCTCTCCGGACGCCGACGCGCTATAGGTACGCCCTGCACGGTCGTCCTTCACGTCGAGGAGGAGGTCGGTAATGGTGGCGACGACATACGACGAGGCGCGCGCAGAGGCGTTCGCGGGGCGGATGCTCGACATGCTGAACGGCGGGGCGCTCATGGTGATGACCTCGGTGGGGCACCGGGCGGGGCTCTTCGATGCGCTCGCGGCGCTCGACGCCGCGACGAGCCACGAGCTCGCGGGGGCTGCGAACCTCGACGAGCGCTACGTGCGGGAGTGGCTCGGGGCGATGGTGACAGGCCGGATCGTCGAGGTCGATCCGGACTCCGGCCGCTACTGGCTTCCCGCCGAGCACGCGGCCTGGCTCACCCGCGCGGCCTCTCCCGACAACCTCGCGGTCGAGGCCCAGTGGATCACCACGCTCTCGGCCGTCGAGGACGACATCCTCGAGTGCTTCCAGAACGGGGGCGGCGTCCCGTACCAGCGCTTCGACCGGTTCCACGAGGTGATGGCGGAAGAGAGCGCACAGACCGTCCTCTCGGTGCTGTTCTCGCACCTCCTCCCCCTGATCCCCGGGATGCCCGAGCGGCTCGAGGCGGGTGCCTCGCTCCTCGACCTCGGCTGCGGCCGTGGGCGCGCGCTCGTCATGCTCGCCGAGCGCTTCCCGGCCTCGACCTTCCTCGGGTACGACCTGTCCGCGGAGGCGACCGCCTTCGCGAGCGCACAGGCGGTCGAGCGCGGCCTCGCGAACGTCCGCTTCGAGCAGCGCGACCTGAGCACGTTCGACCGGGACGCCGAGCCGGAGTCGTTCGACTACGTGGCGACCTTCGACGCGGTGCACGACCAGGCGAGGCCGCTCGCGATGCTGCGCGGCATCCGTCGCGCCCTGAAGCCGGAAGGCGTGTACCTGATGCAGGACATCCAGGGGTCGAGCCACGTCCACGAGAACATCGACCACCCGGGCGCGCCGCTCCTCTACATGATCTCCTGCATGCATTGCATGACCGTCTCGCTCGCCCAGGGCGGCGACGGTCTCGGCGCGATGTGGGGAGAGCAGAAGGCGCGGGAGCTGCTGGCCGAAGCCGGGTTCTCGTCGGTGGACGTGCACCTCCTCGACCACGATCCGTTCAACGCGTACTTCGTCGTCCGCCCCTGACCGCGTCCGCGTAGTCTCGGGCGCGTGACGTTCACGACCAGGCCCGAGCTGCGCGGCACCTTCGGGATGGTCGCGACGACCCACTGGCTCGCATCGCAGGTCGGGATGGGCGTGCTCGAGCGCGGGGGGAACGCGTTCGACGCGGCGTGCGCCGCCGGCTTCTGCCTCCAGGTCGTCGAGCCGCACCTGAACGGGCCGGGCGGCGAGGTGCCGGCCGTGTTCTGGTCTGCCGACCGGGAGGAGGCGCTCGTCCTCTGCGGGCAGGGCGTCGCGCCTGCGGCGGCGACGATCGAGCGCTTCCGCGCGCTCGGGCACGAGCTGGTGCCGGGGACCGGCGTCCTCGCAGCATGCGTGCCCGGCGCGTTCGGCGGGTGGCTCCTCCTCCTTCGCGACTTCGGCACCTGGCGGCTCGCCGACGTGCTCGAGGCGGCGATCGGGTACGCCGAGCACGGCTACCCGCTCCACTTTCGGGTCCGCGACACGATCCTCCTCCACGAGGAGCTCGTGGCCGGCTGGCCGGCGTCGCGGGAGCTCTACCTTCCGGCGCCCGAGGAGGGTGCGCTCTTCCGGAACCCCGCGCTCGCAGGGACGTACCGCCGCATCGTCGAGGAGAGCCACGGAGGCTCGCGCGAGGAGGAGATCGAGAAGGCGCGGCGCGCGTGGTACGAGGGGTTCGTCGCCGAGGAGATCGACCGCTTCTGCGAGGCGCAGGGCGGGCTTCTCACCGGCGGCGACCTCGCGGCCTGGGAGGCCACGCTCGAAGCGCCCGCGACGTTCGACTATCAGGGTCTCACCGTCTGCAAGACGGGGGCGTGGGGATCCGGTCCCGTCGGGCTCCAGCAGCTCTCGCTCCTCGCGGGCTTCGACCTCGCGGAGCTCTCGGAGGCGGAGCTCGTCCACGTCGTCACCGAGTGCGCGAAGCTCGCCTTCGCCGACCGTGACGCGCTCTACGGAGACGGGGAGGTGCCGCTCGACGCGCTCCTGGACGAGGAGTACGCCTCGAAGCGCCGTGCGCTCGTCGGCGAGGACGCGTCGGAGGCCCACGAGCCGGGCCTCGGCCGGCTGCCGCGCGTGCCGACCGTCCCGGCCGCCCCGGGCTCGGGTGAGCCGACGCGCGGAGACACGGTTCACCTCGACGTCGCCGACCGCTTCGGG
>JAWOIV010000079.1:0-15012 GCA_046484465.1 Gaiellaceae bacterium | reverse complement strand
CGCGCTCGAGAGCTGAGCCCTGCGGCTTGGCCGCACGACCCGCTCGCGATCCCCCACAATGCGGGTTCGCAATGGAGCGCTCCTGTTTCACCATCGACCTCGGCGCGATCCGGCGGAACGCCGAGACGCTCCTCCGCGCGGCCCGTAGCGCAGAGCTCTGGGCCGTCGTGAAGGCCGAGGGCTACGGCCACGGCGCGGTGGACGCGTCCCGAGCGGCGGTCGCGGGCGGCGCCACCGCACTCTGCGTGGCGACCCTGCCCGAGGCGCTTCACCTGCGCGCCGCCCTGCGCGAGGCGCGCATCGTCGTGATGAGCCCGGTGAGCGAGCGTGAGGTCGGCGAGGCCCGTGCCGCGAAGCTGGAGCTCGTGGCGGCGGACGGCCGCGTGCCGGAGAACGTGAAGGTGCACCTGAAGATCGACACGGGAATGGGACGCTGGGGCGTCTCCGAGCTCCCGTCGCCGACGCGCGACGTCGTCGGCGTCATGAGCCATCTCGCGTCCGCGGAGTCGGACGAGTCCTTCACGCTTGCTCAGGTCGAGCGCTTTGCCGAGGCGACCGCGGGGCTCGGCAAGATCACGCGCCACCTCGCGAACAGCGCGGGAACCCTCAGGTATCCGGATGCGCGCTTCGACGCGGTGCGCTGCGGGATCGCGCTCTACGGGATCTCGCCGTTCGCGACCGACCCGGCGGCGGACGGGCTGGAGCCGTCGCTGCGCTGGGAGTCGTACCTTGCGCTCGTCAAGAAGCTCGAGCCAGGCGAGAGCACCGGCTACGGACGCCGCTTCGTCGCGGGCGCACCGACCTGGATCGGGATCGTGCCCGTCGGCTACGCGGACGGGTTCCGGAGGGACATGACCGGCACGGAGGTGCTCGTGGACGGTGAGCGGCGGCGGGTCGTCGGAACGGTTTCGATGGACGCTTTCGCCGTCGAGCTCGACGGCGAGCTACCTCTCGGCACGCCGGTAACGATCGTCGGCGACGGGATCCTCGTCGAGTCGCACGCCCGCGTTGCGGAAACGATCGCGTACGAGATCGCGACCGGGCTCAACACCCGCTCGGGCCGTGCTCGCCGCGCTGCGCACGATGATTGACGCGAGAGCGCGCGTCCGGGAGCTCCTCGCGGGGGAGACGGCGTGGATCGTGGGCGGCGCGGTGCGGGACCTGCTGCTCGAGCGACCGCTGCTGGACCTCGACGTCGCCTGCACCGATCCGCGGGAGGCCGCACACCGCTTCGCGAGAGCCGTCGGGGGAGTGTCGTTCGCGCTCTCCGAGCGCCACGGTGCCTGGCGCGTCGCAGTCTCGGGCGAGGAGACGGTGGACTTCACCCCGCTCCCCAACGGGATCGAGGCGGACCTCGCAACTCGCGACTTCACCTTCAACGCGATCGCGGTTCCACTCCAGGACGGGGAGCCACTCGACCCGCACGGAGGGCGCGCTGACCTCGATGCGGGGGTCGTCCGCGCCGTCTCTGCGGGCGTGTTCCTCTCCGATCCGCTGCGGCTCCTGCGGGCCGTGCGCCTCGAGGACGAGCTCGGCTTCCGCATGGACGAGCAGACGGAGGCGCTGGCCCACGCGTCCGCCCACCTCGTCACGCAGCCGGCCGGCGAGCGCATTCTCGCAGAGCTCCGGCGGCTCTCGGCCGCCGGGTACCGCCGTCTGGCGGAGATGGGCCTGCTCGCCCATCTCGGCGGCTCTCTCGACGGCCCGGTGGACGCGCTCGACGACCACGACTTCCGACTCGTCGCCGCGTTCGGCGAGCGGCTCACGCACCTTCCGATCTCGAACGACCTGAAGCGATACGCGACGGCACTGTTGCGCGCGACGCCACCCGCGGATCCGTCGCCTCGGTCGATCCATCGCTTCCGCCGGGAGACCGAGCCATGGGCTCTCGACGCGCTGGCGTTCGTGGGGTCCTGGGAGCTGTCGGGTGTCGTCGAAGCGGCACGGCTCGCGGACCCGGACGGCCCTCTCGTCCGCGGTGACGAGCTCGGACTGCCGCCCGGCCCGGAGATCGGACGTATCCTCGCGGCCATCGACGAGGAACGGGCAGCGGGGACGATCTCCACGCGCGACGAGGCGCTCGCTCTCGCGCGGTCACTTACGGCCGAGGGGACGGCGTGAATCTCGAGCTGAAGCTGCGGCTCCAGGTCGAGCGCGCCGACGACCTCGCCGAGCGCGTGCGGCGGCTGCTCGGGCCGTTCACGGGCGCCGAGGTCGCGCTCGACTCGGGCTGCGGCACGGGCGCGCTCGCATTCGCACTGGCGCCGAACGTCGCGGAAGTGGTCGGCGTGGACACGAGCCCGGAGTACCTCGAGGCCGCGCGCGCCG
Organism: Gaiellaceae bacterium; assembly: GCA_046484465.1. GTDB lineage: Bacteria > Actinomycetota > Thermoleophilia > Gaiellales > Gaiellaceae > GMQP-bins7. The sequence continues at coordinate 12,684 of JAWOIV010000079.1, read as the reverse complement.
CGGCACCGGAGAGCGTCCGGTTCGTCGAGGGAGACGCCACGGCGCTGCCGTTCGAGTTCGCGGCGTTCGACATCACCGGCTGCCACCGCCTCCTCCACCACGTGCGGCGTCCCGAGCTGGCCGTCTCGGAGCTCGCGCGGGTCACGCGCCTCGGCGGGCGTCTCCTGATCGTCGACCAGCTCGGGTCTGTCGACCCGCTGCGCTCTCTCGAGATGGACCGGTTCGAGCGCCTCCGCGAGCCGAACCATCAGCGGCTCCTCCCGGACACCGACATCCGCGGCTACCTCGACGCGAACGACCTCGTCCTCGTCAGCTCCGAGGTCACCAAGGAGCGCGTCGATCTCGAGCAGCGGTTCGACATCGGCGGCATCCCCGAGGAAGAGCGGATGCGCATCCGCGGGCCGGCTCCGATCGCGCCCTACGAGATCGAGGTCGGCTGGTACGTGTCGCGCAAGCTCGGCCCGGCGTAGCTCACTCGTCCCGGTGGGCGGTCGCCCGCGCGGCGATTCCTGCGACGAGGCCGGGGAAGAGGGCCTGCGTGATCGAGACGAGGCGGTAGGGGAACCACGGAATCGTCATCTCACCCTTGTTCTTCTCGACGGCTTTGACGATGGCGGTCGCGACGTCCTCGGCCTCGATCACGAACCGCCGGAGGAGGCGGCTTCGAAGCTTCGTGCGCTGCGGGAAGCCCTCCGTCTCCACGAACCCTGGCAGGATCGTATGGACGCGGATCCCCGTTCCTCGGAGCAGCGCGGCCGAGGAGCGTGAGAAGGCGAGCTGTGCGTGCTTGGACGCGGCGTACGCGCCGGCGGGAGCGAAGACGACCGTCCCGGCCACCGATGCGACGTTGACAACATGGGCGCCACTGGCCGCCGCTGCAGCACGCAGTCCTGGCTCGAACGCGCGCAGGCACCAGACGCCGCCGAGGTAGTTCACGTCCATGACGCTCTCGAGCCGGGCGGGATCGATGTCGAGGTAGCTCCCTCTCGCAGGGATGCCGGCGTTGTTCACCAGGAGCGCGATCGCCGGATGGCGCTCGAGGACGCGTGCCGCCACCTCGTCCACCTGCGCGCGATCCGCTACGTCGCAGGTCTCCCACTCACCGTCGATCTCCCCGGCGATCTCCGCAAGCCGGTCGGCGCGGCGCGCGAGGAGGACGCAGTGCCATCCCCGCCGCGCGAGCTCCCGCGCGGTCGCCTCCCCGATCCCCGAGGAGGCTCCCGTGATCACGGCTACCCCGGCGCTGCTCATCGCGGCGCCACCCTACCTGCCCGGTTAGGCTTGCCCGATGCCAGGCAGGTTCGAGGGAAAGCAGGCGCTCGTGCTCGGAGTCGCCAACAAGCGCTCGATCGCGTGGGCAATCGCGAAGCGTCTGGCGGACGAGGGAGCCCAGGTCGCCTTTACGTACCAGGGCGAGCGGATCGAGAAGAGCGTCCGGGACCTCGCTGAGACGGTCTCGAGCCCGCTCGTCACCGAGTGCGACGTCCGCTCGGACGAGGACCTGGCACGCGTTTTCTCCGAGGTGTCCGACGCTTTCGGTGGAGCCCTCGACGTTCTCGTCCACTCCGTCGCGTTCGCCGCGGCAGAGGATCTCGAGGGCCGCTTCGTGGACACGCCACGCGACCGGTTCTGGATGGCCATCGACATCAGCGCCTACTCGCTCGTCGCCTGCGCCCGGCACGCCGAGCCGCTGATGGAGGCACGAGGAGGCGGATCGATCCTCACCATGACGTACCTCGGCGGCGAGCGGGCCGTGCCGCACTACAACGTCATGGGCGTGGCCAAGTCCGCGCTCGACTCCTCCGTGCGTTACCTCGCGTGGGATCTCGGCTTCAAGAACATCCGCGTGAACGCGATCTCGGCCGGCCCGGTGCGGACGCTCGCCGCCCGCTCGATCGCCGGCTTCACGACGATGGAGTCCATGTTCGAGGAGCGCGCGCCGCTGCACCGCCAGATCGACGCCGACGACTGCGGCGCGGCGGCCGCCTATCTCCTCTCCGAGGAGGCCGCGAACGTGACCGGCACGACGCTCTACGTCGATGCCGGGTACCACTCGATGGGCATGTAGAGGTACGGCGGGCCGCACCTCCGGACGCCGAGATGCTCCGTGCCTTCGAGGGCGCGATCGTCGTCCACATCGGCGGTGACGAGGCTCCTCTCGCCGCGGGCGACGAGCTCACGCTTCCGGTCGGGATTCCGCACGCGGTAGGCGGTGCGTCCGCGGAGGCGCGTCGTGTCATCGCCGCGCGGGCGCCGTGATCACGGTGCTCGGCCCGCCGGGGACCCTGCCCGCCGGGTCGCCGTGCGGCTCAGGTGGTTAGCTCGACGAGCGGCTCGGGCACCACCGGCAGCGCCTCGGTCGCGATCGCGATCTCGCGCGCGACTTCGACGATGTCGCGGTTCGCGTTCCAGATCCGGAGCTGGCGCTCGGCGCTCGAGCCGCGCGCGAGGATGTCCAGGATGCCGTCCAGCTCCCGCTCGGAGCCCAGCTCGCGAGCATGCGGCCGGAGCTCTGCGACGGTGCGCCGGATCACGCGCGCGACGGGGATGCGGTTGCGGCGCGTTGAGCCGAGATCCATGACGGGCGCCTCGAGCCCGTACCGGGCTGCGAGCCACTTGTTCTCGCTCGTCAGGATGCGGTGGAAGGAGGGGATCTCGTGGCCGGCCTCGTAGTGCTCGCAGAGCTGCTTCACGAGCGCCTGGCAGTACGCGGCGATGGCGACGGCGTCCTCGACGCGCGTCACGGCGTCGCAGATCCGGATCTCGATCGTCCCGAGCCGGGGGTGGAGCCGGACGTCCCACCAGATGTGCGTGTAGTCGGCGATGCAGCCGGTGCGCTCGAGCTGCCCGACGACGTCCGCGTAGTCGGCGTAGTCCCGGAAGCGCGGTGGGAGCCCGGAGCGGGGGAACGCCGCGAAGACCATCTGTCGGCTCGACGCGAGCCCGGTCGGCTCGCCGCGCCAGAACGGCGAGCTCGCCGAGAGCGCGAGCAGGGGCGCGAGCTGCGGGAGGAGGCCGTTGACGACCTGCACTGCCTTCTCCGGTTCGTCCACGGCGACGTGCACGTGCATCCCGAAGATGAGCTCGCGCCGCGCGACGTACTGCAGCTGGTCGATGAGCGCGCGGTAGCGGTCCTTCGCGGTGATTCGCTGGCGCTCGAAGAGGCTGAACGGATGCGTCCCCGCCGATCCGACGCGCGCACCCTTGGCACGGGCTGTCTCGGTCACATAGCCGCGGAGCTTGGCGAGCCAGCGCATGACGTCTCCCGCGTCGTGGCAGACGGGAGTGGAGATCTCGAGCACGGACTGCATGAGCTCGGCGTTGAGGCGCGCCTCGAGCTCGTGCCCCGTGACCTCCTCCAGAATCGTCTCGATGTGCTGTACGAGGTCGAACGTCTCGGCGTCGAGCAGCTGGTACTCCTCCTCCACGCCGAGCGTGTACGGGTCGCTCTTCCCGAACGCGTGATCCAGGACGCTTCCGGGATGGTGATCCGGCTCGCCCGTGATCGAGGGAGGGAAAGCCTGTCTCAGGCCGTTGGTGCCGCTCACGAGAGCACCGCGTCCACGTCGATCTCGACCGTCCACGCCGGATCCATGAGCGTCGCCACGACGGTCGTGTTCACCGGGCGGATGTCGGCGAAGACCTCGCCGTGCGCTCGGGCCATGCCGTCGAAGTGCTCGGGGTCGGTGATGTAGACGCGCGTTCGCACGACGTCCTCGAACCCGGCTCCGGCCTGCTCGAGCGCCCGCCTGATGATCTCGAGGCACAGACGGGTCTGCTCGTAGGAGCCCTCGGGGGGCGGAGAGCCGTCGGGAGGGATCGGGGCCGTGCCCGCGACGTAGACGTTCCTCCCCACGACGAGCGCCCGGCAGTACCCCATGATCGCCTCGTACGGTGAGGTCCCCGGGATGCCGCGTCTCTCGGCCACGCCTCTAGTATCGCGCGGCGTGGAGGCACTTCGCCAGATCGACCGCTGGCCCGTGTCGTTCGCGGCGGCCGGTGTCGTGACGACAGCGGGTCTTCATGAGGCTCGCGGCGACACCACGCGCCCCGTCCGGCTCGCCTCGATCTCGAAGCCCGTGGCCGCGCTCGCGCTGCTGGTCGCCGCGGAGGAGGGGGTGGTGGATCTCGACGAGCCCGCCGGGCCTCCGGGCTCGACGGTGCGCCATCTCCTCGCCCACACGTCAGGCCTTCCCTTCCAGGGGACGGCACCAATCTCGCCGCCGGGGAAGCGGCGCACCTATTCCAACGAGGCGTTCCGCGTGCTCGCCGAGCATCTCGAGCGGTACGCCGGGATGCCCTTCGTCGAGTACGTGCGTGATGCGATCTGCGTTCCTCTCGGTCTCGGACTCGACCCCGAGGGAGATCCGGGCTCGGGGATGCACGCCTCGCTCGACGACGTTCTCGTTCTCGCGGGCCAGCTGCTCGAGCCGACGCTCGTGGCTCAGGAGACCCTCGCTGAGATGATGAGCGTGCAGTTCCCCGGGCTTCGTGGTGTCCTCCCCGACTACGGACGCTTCGACCCGCTCGACTGGGGGCTCGGCGTCCAGCTCAACACGACGCCGCCGTCGTGGATGGGCACGCGCGCGTCGGTGCGGGCGTTCGGCCACTTCGGCGGCTCGGGGACGCTCCTCTGGGTCGATCCGGATGCGGGTGTCGCCTGCGCTGCGCTGACGACGCGCGCGTTCGACGCGTGGGCAAAGGACGCGTGGCCCGCTCTCGCTGATGCGGTCATCGAGGAGTTCTCGGCGAGCTGACTCCGACCTCTGGCGATCGGTCGGGGTTTCAGTCGTCGTCTGCGAACAGCGGGCGCACGAGCTCGTCGAACGCCTCCGCATCGCAGCTCGCGACGACGCACGGCGTCATCGCCGTCACCGTCGCCGTCCGCGGCACTCCCATGGTGAGCGTGACCTCGCCGAAGAACTCGCCGGCCCTGAGGATGCGGCGGTCTCCGAGCGCCGACTGCGAGACGCCGGCGACACCCGACAAGAGGACGTAGAAGCGGTCGCCCGGTTCGCCCTCGCGCACGACGACGGTTCCCGACGGAACCTCGTCCCTGCGCATCCGGTCGGCGAGCTTCCCGAGGGTCTCGCCCGGCAGGGCGGCGAACAGCCCGACGCGCGAGAGCTCGGTAACCGATGCTGGGACGTGGCGCGGCGACATCGCGCGGTTACGGTACCGCCGTGGGCGTGCACTCGGGGTGGCAGTTCTGCCCGCGCTGCGCGCAGCAGCTGAGGCTGATGACGTCGCGCGTCGAATGCGAGTCGTGCGGGTTCGTCCACTACGCGAACCCGATCCCCGCAGTCGCGGCGCTCGTCCGCGACGAACGGGGCTGCCTCCTTCTCGCGAGGCGCGCAGAGGAGCCGTACGCCGGGCTCTGGGACACGCCGGGAGGTTTCCTCGAGGAGGGCGAGCATCCCGTCGACGCGTTGCGGCGCGAGCTCGAGGAGGAGGCCGGCCTGACGATCGCGGTCGGCGACTTCGTCGGCGTGTACCCGGACGCCTACGGAGACGGGCCTGATGCCGTCGAGATCGTCAACCTCGTCTGGGAGGCGACGATCCTGTCGGGCGATCCCGCTCCGGCCGACGACGTCTCGGAGCTCGGGTGGTTCCCGCTCGACGCTCTACCGCTCGAGGACGAACTCGCGTTCGGCTGGATCGCACCCATGCTCCGCGCCTGGGTGGAGAGCGACTGACCACAAGCACCGAAGGGCTGCACGAATGCAGCCCTTCGGTCAGGGGAGGGGGAGGGGGAAGCCTCGAACGAAACTTGCCTGAGGCTTCTATCAGGTTAGAGGTCGCAGCGAAAGTCGGGAGCTCAGGCTGCGAGGCCGAGCGAGCGCTCGAGCGCGCCCTTTGGCTGAGCGCCGACCGCGGCGGCTGCGGGCTCGCCCTCCTTGAACAGGATCATCGTCGGGATCGACATGACCCCGTACTTCGCGGACAGCCCCTGCTCCTGGTCGATGTTCACCTTGACGAGCTTGACCTCGTCCTTGCGCTCCTCGGCGATCTTCTCGAGCACCGGAGCCACGGCGTGGCACGGTCCGCACCACTCGGCCCAGAAGTCCACGATCACCGGTGTCTCGCTGTTAAGGACCTCCTGCTCGAAGGTCGCCTCCGTGACGTCGATTGCCATCGTTCTCGTTGTTCCTTTCGTCGTGGTGCTGCAGGTTGACAGTGAATCTAACGGCCTGGTCGGAGAAACCCTTCCCCAAGGGCCTGTCCCTAGACTCTCATTCCCGTGAATCGCGCCTTCCAACCTCTTCCCGACAAGCCCGACCACGACGCGCTCGAGCTCGCGCTCCTCGACACGTGGGAGCGCGAGGGAACGTTCGCGAAGCTGCGCGAGCTGAACCGCGAGGGCCCGAGGTTCAGCTTCGTCGACGGCCCCGTCACGGCGAACAAGACGCTCGCCGTCCACACAGCGTGGGGGAGAACACTCAAGGATGTCTTCCAGCGCTACAAGGCGTTACGGGGCTACGACCAGCGCTACCAGAACGGTTTCGACTGCCAGGGGCTCTGGATCGAGGTGGGTGTCGAGCGCGAGCTCGGGCTCAACTCGAAGCGGGAGATCGAGGAGTTCGGGCTCGCCGAGTTCGCACGGCGCTGCCGCGACGTCGTCGTCCGCTCGTCAGCGGATCTCACGAAGGGCTCGATCCGCCTCGGGCAGTGGATGGACTGGGGGAACGACTACTTCACGTTCTCGGACACGAACATCGAGTACATCTGGAAGTTCCTCCGGATCGTTCACGAGCGCGGCTGGCTCGTGCTCGGCCACCGTTCCACCGAGTGGTGCCCTCGCTGCGGGACGTCCATCTCCGCGCACGAGCTCCACGGCCACTACGAGGACCGGATCGACCCGTCGCTGTACGTGCGCTTCCGGCTGGTCGATCGCGAGGACGAGGCGCTCGTCGTGTGGACGACGACGCCGTGGACGCTGCCGGCGAACGTCTCCGCGGCCGTCAATCCCGAGGCCGAGTACGGCCTGCTCGAGAACGGCGACTGGGTTGCGGTCGCCCTCTTCCCCGACGAGTCGTTCACCCGCACCGTGAAAGGCGGAGAGCTCGTCGGGCTCGCCTACCACGGGCCGTTCGACACGCTCGAGCCCGGCGCGGGCGTCGAGCACCGCGTCATCCCGTGGGACGACGTCGACCTCGAGACGGGGACGGGGATCGTCCACATCGCCCCCGGCTGTGGCGCGGAGGACTTCGAGCTCTCGCGCGAGCACGACCTGGCCGTCCTCGCGCCCGTGGACGAGTCCGGGCGCTTCTACGCCGAGTACGGATGGCTACACGGGCTGTCGACGCTCGAGGCGGCCGACCAGATCGTCGGCGATCTCGGTGATCGCGGGCTGCTCGTGCGCGCCGAGACCTACGAGCACTCGTACCCGTTCTGCTGGCGCTGTCACACGCCGCTCATCTTTCGCGTCTCCGACGACTGGTTCATCGCAGTGGACGAGATCCGCCCCGGGCTGCTCGAGGCGAACGCGGACGTCGAGTGGACGCCTGCCTACATGGGCAAGCGCATGGACGACTGGCTCAACAACATGGGCGACTGGAACATCTCGCGCCGTCGTTTCTACGGGCTCCCGCTGCCGCTCTATCCCTGTGCGTGCGGACACCTCAACGTCGTCGGGTCGCGCGCGGAGCTCGAGGAGCGGGCGACGCGCGGGCTCGACCAGCTCGAGGAGCTCCGGCGCCCGTGGATCGACGAGGTGTGGATCCGGTGCGAGCAGTGCGGGGAGGAGGTGCAGCGTATCCCGGAGGTCGGAGACGTCTGGCTCGACGCCGGGATCGTGCCGTTCTCGACGCTCGGCTGGGAGAACCCGGAGTGGATCCCCCAGGGGTACGCGACCGGCGCGGCGCAGGGCCTGACGACCGCCGACCTTCCCGATCATGCGTACTGGGAGCAGTGGTTCCCGGCCGACTGGGTGTCGGAGATGCGCGAGCAGATCCGCCTCTGGTTCTACTCGCAGCTCTTCATGTCGGTCGTCCTGGTCGGGCGGGCGCCGTTCGGGAAGGTACTCGGCTACGAGAAGATGCTCGACGAGCACGGGCGCGAGATGCACGGCTCGTGGGGGAACATGATCCAGGCCGAGGACGCCTTCGCGCGCATGGGCGCCGACGTCATGCGCTGGCAGTACTGCGCGCAGCCTCCCGACCGGAATCTCCTCTTCGGGTTCGGCCCGGCTCACGAGATCCAGCGTCGGCTTCTCACCCTCTGGAACTCGTGCAAGTTCCTCGTCGACTACGCGAACGTCGAGAGCTGGACGCCCGCCTGGAGCGACCTCGAGAACGGGCCGGGCGGAGAGCTCGAGCCGCTCGATCGGTGGCTCGTCGCCCGGACTCACGCACTCGTTGCCGAGGCGACAGAGGCGTACGAGAGCTGGCTCACGGTGAACGTCGTCCGTGCGTTCGAGTCGTACGTCGACGACCTCTCGAACTGGTACATCCGCCGCTCGCGACGCCGGTTCTGGGAGGGGGACGCGACCGCGCTGCGAACGCTCTGGTTCTCGCTCGTCCAGGGGCTACGCGCGGTCGCACCGGTGATGCCGTTCCTGACCGATCACCTCTGGCGCGTGCTCACCGAGCCGTGCGAGGACGCTCCTGAATCGGTGCACCTCGCCGGCTGGCCCGAGCTCCGTGAGCCTGACACCGCGCTCCTCGAGGAGATCGCGGAGCTGCGACGCGTCGTCGAGCTCGGCCGGCAGGCGCGGTCGGCGTCAGGCATGAAGCTCCGCCAGCCGCTGCGGACGATCGTCGTCGAGGGAGCGCCGCTCGCGGAGGCGCACGCCGACGAGATCGCCGAGGAGCTTCGCGTCGAGGAGGTGTCGTTCGGGCACGTCGAGGCGAGCGAGCTCCGCGTCAAGCCCAATCTCCCGCTGCTCGGGCCGAAGCTCGGCCGGGAGCTCGGCACCGTGCGCACCGCGCTGGACGCCGGCGAGTTCGAGGAGCTCCCGGGCGGTGGGTTCCGGGCGGCAGGGCACGAGCTGGCGACGGAGGAAGTGCTCGTCGAGCGGCACGGCAAGGAGGGATGGGCGATCGCGGCCGCCGACGGCGTCACGGTCGCTCTGGACCTGCAGCTCGACGACGAGCTTCGCCTGCGCGGCCGCGCCTACGACATCATCCACACCGTCAACACGATGCGGAAGGACGCCGGCCTCGAGCTCGTCGACCGCATCCGGCTCACACTTCCGGCGTCCGACGGCGACCTCCTCGAGCACGCTGACTGGATCGCGCGCGAGGTGCTCGCCGTCTCCGTCGAGGCGGACGGCCTCGAGCTCCGGCTCGAGAAGTCCTGAACGAACGACCTTGTGGCTCTGAGCCACAAGGCTCGCCCCTCCGTTGGCCCGGTATGCCGCGTGGATCCGCTGACCGTGCCGAAGCCAGGCAGGTCGACTTGGGGCTTCAGCCTTGCGCCGCGAGCTCGAGCTCGCGGCGGAGCTCCACGGGCAGGCGGAACGTGACGTCCTCCTCGACCAGCCGGTGAACCTCGATCTCGGTCACGCCGCGGGCGCGGAACCAGTCGCAGACGCGCGTCACGAGCTTCTCGGGCGCCGAGGCTCCCGACGTGATCCCCACCGTCTCGACGCCGTCGAGCCAGGTCTCGTCGATCTCGGACTGGTCGTCGATCAGGTGAGCGGCCGTTCCCGCTGCCCTCGCCGTCTCGACGAGGCGGTTCGAGTTCGAGGAGTTGCGCGAGCCGATGACGAGCAGGAGGTCGATCTCCGGGAGCATCTCCTTGACCGCCCACTGGCGGTTGGAGGTCGCGTAGCAGATGTCCTCCTTGCGCGGCGCGCGGATGTCGGGGAAGCGGCGGCGCAGCGCGGCGATGATCTCACCGGTCTCGTCGACCGAGAGCGTCGTCTGCGTCACGTAGGCGAGCTTCGCGTCGGCCGGGAGATCGAGCACCTCGACCTCCGCCACGTTCTGGACGAGCACCGTCGCGTCGGGAGCCTCGCCCATCGTCCCGACGACCTCCTCGTGCCCCGCATGGCCGATGAGGATGATCGTGTAACCGTCCTCCGCGTACCGCCTTGCCTGCACGTGCACCTTCGTCACGAGCGGGCACACGGCGTCGATGACGTTGTGCCCGAGCAGAGCCGAGTTCTCGAACACGGACGGCGCGACGCCGTGCGCCGAGTAGACGACGGTTGCGCCCTCGGGCACCTCCGCCTCCTCCTCGACGAAGATCGCCCCGCGCGTCTCGAGATCGCGCACGACGTGGATGTTGTGGACGATCTGCTTCCGCACGTAGACGGGTGCGCCGTAGTGCTCGAGCGCACGCTCGACCGTCTCGACCGCGCGCTCGACGCCGGCGCAGTAGCCGCGGGGCGACGCGAGGAGGACGCGCTTCACCATGGCGCACAGGGTAGTTCTTCGTAGCTTGCAACTGATCGTTGCAAGGCGCGAGTACTACGCGCGCGGGCTCGGCCACCGACGCTTACGACTGACGTCACAGGCGTGCGGTGTGGGTCAGCGGGCGGTCTGCGCGAGGAAGATGCCGAGCACGACGATCAGACCGCCGACGACCTGCATCGTCGCAAAGGTCTCCCCGAGCCAGGCCCACGCGATCACCGCTGCGGCCACCGGCTCGAAGGTGAGGGCGATCCCGGCCTTGGTCGCGGCGAGGTGGCTCAGGGCCGTGATCGCGAGGGCGAAGGGGGCGATCGTCCCGAGCACGATCGTCCAGGTCACGAGCGCCCACACGGGCACGGAGAGCTCGTCGAAGCTCCCCTGCAGCGACGTGCTCTCGGCGAACTCGCCGAACGGGTACGTCCACCACGGCTGCACGACGGCCCAGGTGATCGATGCGAAGAACAGCGCGAAGCAGAGGACGGAGAGGGGGCCGCGCGTCTGCACCGCGCGCTCGCCGGCCAGGAGGTAGACGGCCAGCGCGATCGCGGCTCCCGCCGCTGCGACGACACCGACCGTGTCGAGCGTCCAGCCGAGCCAGAGCTGGGACACGAGCGCCAGCCCTACGAGCGTGAGGCTCAGCGCCGCCCAGACCCGGGGTCGCACCGTCTCGTGCCAGACGACGCGTGCCCAGAGCGCGACGAGCACGACACCCGAGAATTGGATGAGGAGTGCGATCCCGATTGGCAGGTTCTCGATCGCGACGAAGTAGAGCCACTGCACGAGCGCGAAGCTGAACATCCCGTAGAACGCCAGGAACGGAATGTCCCGTCGCGAGATCCGGAGCTGGTCACGGGCCAGGATCGCGAGCCCGAGCACGAGGACGACGAACGCCCCCGTCGTGCGCACCTGCGTGTAGTCCATCGGTGAGAGGTCGGAGCCGGTGAGCGCGATCTTCGAGATCGTGCCGTTGACCGCGAAGAGCGTCGCGGCGGCGAGTGCCATCGCGTAGCCGCGGCCGACGCGGCGGTCGCGCTGGATCGCTCCCGGGATCGGCAGAGGGGCGTCGACCATAGGCCCGGCAGGCTATCCGCCTAGACTTCCGCGTACGGGGCGTAGCTCAGCCTGGTAGAGCGCTCGCTTTGGGAGCGAGAGGTCGCCGGTTCAGATCCGGCCGCCCCGACTGGTGAGGACGATCAGGCTCCTCGTGACTACAGGGCTCGTCCTCGGCAGCGCTCTCGCGGGCGGTGCGGCTGCCGTGAACGAGGGCAGCGTCGTCGGCGGCCAGGCGTTCCGCGTGACGATCTCCCGGATCGACGCTGTACAGGCGAAGCGGATGACCGGTGCCTCGTGGCGCCCGGGCTGTCCCGTTCCTCTGCGTGATCTCCGCCTCCTTCGGCTCTCCCACCGGGGCTTCGACGGCCGTGTGCGCACCGGTCGCCTGATCGTTCACCGCGACGTCGCGCGCGACCTCGTGTCGGTCTTCCGGAGGCTGTACGCGGCGAGGTTCCCGATCCGCCGGATGCTCCCCGTCGACCGGTACGGAGCCAGCGACTTTCGCTCGATCGAGGCCGACAACACGTCCGCCTTCAACTGCCGCTTCGTGGAGGGGACGACGCGCTGGTCGGAGCACGCGTACGGCCGGGCCATCGACGTGAACCCGATCGAGAACCCGTACGTGTCGGGTGGTCGCACCGCGCACCGGGCGAGCGAGCCGTACGTCGACCGTTCGCGACGCCGACCCGGGCTATCTCACGCCTTTGTTTAATCATGGCGATGGCAACTGTTTATCTCGTCTCAACCGGAACGGCAGTGGATGTCTTGGGATTTCGCCCTGTGGTAGCGAGAGTCTCGACAGGGGTTTGTCGAAGGAAATAATGCCGAACATCAAGTATCGCTTGTTTCTTATATGGATCTGCCGGGCAACTTCGAACTGAACGCTTCCTTTTATTATGTCGATGGTCTTACAAATCTTGGTTTCACTACCAAGACAGAACTCGATAGCAGGGTGCGGTTTGATTTTAATGTTGGCTACCATCCGGACGAAAACTGGACAATATCGGTGGGTGGCCGTAATCTCCTCGAAAACAGCTCTCGAGAGTTCACTGATACCATGGATGGTATTGTTGCCAGTGAAATCCCAAGAATCGTTTACGCTACCGTAGCTTACAACTTTTGACGGGAGATGATCTTTCAACGGCTGATAACGGCAGTTTTGCTGCTTTTGCTCTTTGGTTGGACGGCTACTGCTGCCAGGGCGGAAATTCGGGGTGCTTCCGCTAAAGAGATTGAAGCCGCTTTTCTTGTTCAATTCGGCAAGTATGTTACC
>JAWOIV010000147.1:0-14078 GCA_046484465.1 Gaiellaceae bacterium | reverse complement strand
GGTCGTAGTCGGTGCGCTGGGCGATGCCCTCGAGCTCGTCCCAGCCCCACGGGAAGAGGAACTCGACGTCGGACGTGCCGGTCGAGTAGTGCGACAGTTCGTCGTCGTCGTGGGCCCGGATGCGGAGCATGTCGGCCGGGATGCCGTGGCGGACGTACCAGTCGAGCCGCTCGTTGCACCAGTACTCGTACCACTTGCCGGCCTCGTCGGGCGGGACGAAGAACTCCATCTCCATCTGGTCGAACTCGAGCGTGCGGAAGATGAAGTTGCCGGGTGTGATCTCGTTCCGGAACGCCTTGCCGACCTGGGCGATCCCGAACGGCGGCCGGCGGCGCGCGATCTGGGCGACGTTCTTGAAGTTGACGAAGATCCCCTGCGCGGTCTCCGGGCGCAGGTACGCATCCATCCCCGTCTCCTCGACGGGGCCGATGCGTGTCTGGAACATGAGGTTGAAGTGCCGCGGCTCGGTGAGATCGCACTGCTCCGTCTCACCGGGGTGCTTGCTGGGCTTGCGCCCGCACTGCATCTGGTCGAGCTGATCGGCGCGAAACCGCAGCTTGCACGTACGGCAGTCGACGAGCGGGTCGGTGAATCCCGAGACGTGTCCCGAGGCCTCCCAGACGCGCGGATGGAGGATGATCGACGAGTCGAGCGCGACGATGTCGTCGCGCTCTCGCACCATCGCCTCGAGCCAGCGGGCCTTCACGTTCTCCTTCAGCAGGACGCCGTAGTGGCCGTAGTCGTACGACGAGCCGAGCCCGCCGTAGATCTCCGAGGAGGGGAAGACGAAACCGCGACGGCGCGCAAGCGAGACGATCTTGTCCATGGTCACGACGTCCGACATCGGCGAGACGTTACTCGGCTCGGCCCTGCGGCGGGACCGGCAGCTGCTCGGCTGAGCATGGCATCCGTCGACTCTTGGCGAGACGTTTCAGCGCTCGCTCAGCTTCGGGGCGCGAAGTCCGCGCCAGTGGGTCGTTAGCCTGCAGCCGTGAGCGACACCGCCGCCGACCCGGGAGCTGTCGAGCTCCACATCGTCTCGGACGCGACCGGGGAGACCGCAGCGCGCCTCGTCCTCGCCCTCGAGGCGCAGTTTCCCGACCAGGCGTTCGTCGAGATCCGACACCCGCGGGTCGAGAACGCCGACGATCTCCACATCGCGGTACAACAGGCGCGCGGGCGGCCGGCGGTCATGGTCTACACGCTCGTGGAGCCCGGGCTCCGCGATGCGATGCGACAGCTGTGCCGACGGGCGCGCGTCCACTACTGCGACCTCCTCGGGCACCCGATCGACTCGATCTCCCGCGTCGCCGGCGTGGCCGCGAAGATGAAGCCGGGCGTCCGTGCCCCGCTGGATTCGACCTACTTCAAGCGGATCGAGGCGATCGAGTTCGCCGTCAAGTACGACGACGGCGCCGGGAAGGCGCTCGACGAGGCGGACATCGTGCTCGTGGGTGTTTCGCGGACGTCGAAGACGCCGCTCTCCATCTACCTCGGCTACCTCGGCCACAAGGCCGCCAACGTTCCCGTCGTCGGTGGAATCGAGCTCCCTGCAGAGCTCTTCGAGATCGACCCGGCAAAGGTCGTGGGGCTGACGATCGACGTCGAGCGCCTGCTCGAGATCCGCACCGCGCGCGTGCGCAGCATGGGCGCGCCCCGCCGGCACTACGCCGAGCTCGAGGCGATCTACAGCGAGCTCGAGGAGGCGAAGAAGGTGCACCGCCGGCTCCGCTGCCCGGTGATCAACGTCTCCGAGCTCTCCGTCGAGGAGACGGCGATGCGGATCATCCGGATCGTCGAGCGGCGCCGGCGGGGCGCACGGACGTGACGAAGGGCCGGCCGCACGGCGGCCCGGGCGAGCCGCCGCTTCGCCATCCGTTCCGGCCTCCGCCCGGCGGTCGCGGCGACCTCGACGAGAAGGGTTGGATGCCGCCGGGACGGCTCGCGTTCTGGTGGTTCCTGCTCCTCCTCGGCGACCTCGTCTTCTACGTGCTGCTCACCCCGATCTGGATCGGGCTGCGCGCGGCTGCCTGGATCGCAGAACTTCGGTCCCGCGCCCGGCGCTAGCGAGGGTCGAGGCGAAGGACGTCGCCGCGCGTCGACGTGACGTAGACGCGTCCCCGGCCGTCAACGCCGAAGCTGCTCAACCCGCGCACCTGCGGGAGCTCGAGCACGTCGGACTCGTCGAGATCCCGGTCGACGAACGTGACCGCGCTGATCGTCCCCCGCGCACAGGTCGCCGTCCTCGCGTGCGGTGCTGCCCACGTCGGCGACGCGCATCCTGCCGGTCGGGTGATCGAGCCATCCGCGCAGCCGGGTGCAGCCGGAGTCAGACGCGCGTGAGCAGGCGGGGTTGGATCGGCGTCTCGCCACCCGGCTCGACCCGGTACGCGCGAGCGCCTGGCCAGGACGCTACGGCCTCTCGAAGCTCGGTCCCGACGAAGTGGAGTGCGACGCCGTCGTCGGCCGCGTACCCCGGCGGGAACCCGTCGTCGACGAGCCTCCGGTAGACGGGGCGTCGGAGCGCCTCGCCGTCGTAGTGCGGACAGAAGCTCCCCGAGAGGATCCCCAGGCCGTCGTCGAGCGGAGCGAGGTCGCGGCTGAACGAGTCGGTGACGCAGCACTCGAACCAGCAGTTCGCGCCCGCGCTGACGCCTCCCAACACCGCACCGCGTTCCCACGCCGCCCGCAGCGCCGCGTCGAGGCCGTGGAGCCGCCACAGCGCGAGCGCGTTCGCCGTGCTGCCACCCGAGACGAGCACGACGTCCTGTCCGGCCAACTGCTCGGCCGGCTGCTCCGGTGTGCCGAAGAGGCGGAGGCAGCTCGGCTCGCAGTCGCGGGCGGAGAAGGCCTCGAAGAACGCCGCGATCGCGCGGTCGGAATCGCCGGCAGGCGTCGGCACGAAGCAGACTCGCGGCCGGCTCGACCGCGAGAGGGAGAGGAGGAGGTCGTCGAGCGGGGAGCGGGGGTCGAGCATGAAGCCGCCACCACCCATCGCGAGGATCTGTCCGGACATCCGGAGCGAGTGTAGATTCCCCCGCAAATATGAACTCCGAGTGTGGGAGCGGGATTGCGAGGATTCCCGGCGCTCCATGTCACACCCGTGGCACACCGCCACGACGAGAACTAGCGCGGAGGACGCAGTTTCCGCGACAGAGCGTTTCCCTGCGAGTCAACAAACGGCGAGTCCCACGGTGCTCGGCGCTCGATTGCTCGGCGGAAGCGAACGTGCGCATTGGCCTGCGCTGTCAAGAACGTATGTTCTCATGCCCCCTCGCCTTCGGTGCAGTACGGTGAAACGAATCGACCAAGGAGGCCCAAGGTGCGCCGACCCTCTCCCGCGCTCGTCGTCGCCTGCATCGCGCTGCTCGTCGCGTTGACAGGAACGAGCTACGCCACAGTCCTGAGCGTCCCGAGAAACAGCGTCGGAACGGCCGAGCTCAAGAGAAACGCCGTCAAGCCGGCAAAGCTCGCTCCGAACGCCGTCCTCACAGGTCATGTCTTGAACGGCTCGCTCCTTGCCGCCGACTTCAAGTCCGGGCAGCTTCCCGCCGGTGCGAAGGGCGACAAGGGCGACAAGGGCGACAAGGGCGACAAGGGCGAGAAGGGCGACATCGGCGTCGCGGGGCATCAGACTGTGCAGAGCGCGCGCACGAGCCTCGCTGCCAACCAGGTTGGCCTCGTCACCGCCGCGTGTCCCACCGGCAAGCGGGTGCTCGGCGGTGGAGGCCATGTCTCCGGGGCCGTCGCCGGTGCAGGATTCTTGTGGCAGTCGATGCCCGCCTCCGCTACGACCTGGCGCGTCGCCTACAAGAACACGTCCGCGAGTGGCGTCACCATCTGGGCCTATGCCGTATGCGCCAATGTGGCCGGTTGAGGTCGTTCAAGCATCACTCGCCGTGTGAAACGACCGAGAGCCGCACCGGGCGCACCTTGACGATCGCCTCGATCGGATAGCCGGGAGGGCTCACCACGGCGTCGACCACGCGGTACTCGCCTTCGGAGCGATCAGTCTGGGGAACTACGCTCCGCGCAACGTGGGCGAGACGAACCCCCTCGAGGACGTGGAGCGTGCCGCCGAGAGGATGCGCGCGGTGGAAGTCGAGCTCGAGAGTGAGCGGGCAGGGCTCCCCGCAGCGATCCCACGAGCGGCCTCCGTGGGAGTCCCTGCGGCGCGGATCGCGCGAGCAGCCGGCGTGAGCCGGGAGCGCGTGCGGCAGGTTCTCGCCGAGGGAGATGTGGAGCCGCCCGCGAAGCGCCTCCCGCATCCCAGGCGTGAGGGGAACGGAGCCTAGCCTTCCTCGTTGCCATGGTCGGCGACGTTCTCCGTGTCACACCCGTGGCACACCGCTACGCGATTCCACGACGTAGGCGACATTGGCAACCACGTAACCATGCGGGTTCCCGCATGCCGCCTAGTACCGGTAGATTCCCCCCGCAAATGCGATACGTCTACGACTTCGACGAGGAATCCGGCGGGCGCGAGCTTCTCGGCGGCAAGGGCGTGGGGCTTGCCGAGATGACCCAGCTCGGCATCCCGGTGCCTGCGGGCTTCACGATCACGACCGATGCCTGCCGCGCCTACATGGCTGCCGGACACGAGGTCCCGGAAGGGCTCGACGAGGAGGTCGACTCGCACATCGCGACGCTCGAGGAACGGGCGGGCAAGCGGTTCGGGGACGACACGGACCCGCTCCTCGTCTCCGTGCGGAGCGGCGCCGCGATCTCGATGCCGGGGATGATGGACACCATCTTGAACCTCGGGTTGAACGACGTCGCCGTCGAGGGGCTCGCAGCGTCCACCGGGAATGCGCGGTTCGCATTCGACTCCTACCGTCGCCTCGTCCAGATGTACGGCGAGGTCGTGGACGACGTCGACGGGCAGCGGTTCGAGCAGACCCTCACCGACCTCAAGGCGGCTCGCGGAGTCGCGCAGGACCTCGACCTGACCCCCGACGACCTGCGCGAGCTCGTCGAGACGTTCAAGGAGATATACGAGGAGAGCACCGGCGCGCCGTTCCCGCAGGAGCCGCGCGAGCAGCTACGCCGCGCGTATCGGGCGGTCTTCGAGTCGTGGGACGCTCCCCGCGCGCAGGTCTACCGCCGCACCTACGACATCCCGGACGACCTCGGCACCGCGGTGAACGTCGTGCAGATGGTGTTCGGGAACCGTGGTGAGCGCTCCAGCACGGGCGTCTGCTTCACGCGCGACCCGGGAACCGGCGAGCGCGTGCTCTTCGGCGAGTTCCTCCTGAACGCGCAGGGCGAGGACGTCGTCGCGGGAATCCGCACACCCGAGCCCATCACCGACATGCGAAGCCTCCTGCCCGAGGCCTACGACGAGCTCGTTTCGACGCTCGATCGGCTCGAGGCCCACTACCGCGACATGCAGGACGTCGAGTTCACGGTCGAGGAGGGCAAGCTGTACCTCCTCCAGACCCGTACCGGCAAGCGCACGGCCACGGCTGCGTTGCGGATCGTCGTCGAGATGGTGGACGAGGGGCTCATCTCGCGCGAGGAGGCGGTCGCCCGCATCGACCCCGACCAGCTCGACCAGCTCCTGCACCCGCGGATCGACCCGGACACGCAGTACGAGGTCGCGGCCCGGGGGCTGAACGCGTCACCAGGCGCCGCCGTCGGCGCGATCGTCCTCGACGCCGATCATGCGGAGGAGCGGGGCAGCGCGGGAGAGGACGTGATCCTCGTCCGTTGGGAGACGACGCCGGACGACATCCACGGGCTCATCAAGGCGAAGGGCGTCCTCACCGCGCACGGCGGCATGACGTCGCACGCAGCCGTGGTCGCGCGCGGGATGGGCAAGCCGTGCGTCGCGGGCTGCGATCAGCTGACGATCGACCTCGCTGCGGGGACGGTGACGATCGGAGCGCACACCCTGCGCGAGGGCGACGTGATCACGATCGACGGCGCCGAGGGTCACGTCATCATCGGGCCCGTCGCTCTCGTCCCGCCGGCGATCGACGAGAACTTCGGCACCGTGCTCGATTGGGCAGACGACGTACGCCGCCTGGGCGTGTGGGCGAACGCGGACACGCCCGAGGACGCGGCCAAGGCGCGCGAGTTCGGCGCGGAGGGCATCGGCCTCTGCCGGACGGAGCACATGTTCATGGCCGAGGACCGCCTCCCGATCGTCCGCGAGATGATCATGGCCCGCGACGAGGAGGAGCGCCGCTCGGCCCTCGAGCGCCTGCTGCCGGTGCAGCAGTCCGACTTCGAGGGGATCTTCGAGGTCATGGCCGGGCTCCCGGTCACGATCAGGCTCCTCGACCCACCGCTCCACGAGTTCCTGCCCCCGCTCGACGAGGCCACGTCGGACGCGATGCGCGACCGCATCCGCCAGCTGCACGAGTCGAACCCGATGCTGGGCACGCGCGGCTGCCGCCTCGGCCTCCAGTTCCCGGAGATCTACGAGATGCAGGTGCGCGCGATCGTCCGCGCCGCCAGAGCCGTCGCGGAGCGGACCGGAGACGCGCCGCTGGTCGAGATCATGCACCCGCTCGTCGGGTTCCGCGAGGAGCTCCGCCGGCTGCGCGAGCTGACCGAGCGCGTGGCTGCGGAGGAGCCGTCAGTGGAGTACCGCTGCGGGACGATGATCGAGCTGCCACGCGCCGCGATCCGGGCCGACGAGATCGCACTGGAGGCGGACTTCTTCTCCTTCGGGACGAACGATCTCACGCAGACGGCAATGGGCTTCTCCCGCGACGACGCCGAGGGCAAGTTCCTGACCTACTACCTCGAGCACGGGATCCTGGAGCGGAACCCGTTCGAGGTGCTCGACGAGGACGGCGTGGGCGACCTCATGCGGATCGCGGTCGAGCGGGGACGCGCGGCGAAGCCGGAGATCAAGCTCGGCATCTGCGGTGAGCACGGAGGCGAGCCGCGCTCGGTCGCGTTCTGCCACCGACTCGGCCTCGACTACGTCTCGTGCTCGCCGTTCCGCGTGCCGCTCGCACGGCTGGCCGCCGCCCAGGCGGCGCTCGCCGAGGTCGGCGTGACCGCGCTCGCCATCGGCGGCTGACGCGCCGCGGACGAGGTGCTGGCCTCGCGGAGGTCGGCCTCGAGCCGGCCGACTTCGGAGATCCCGCGGCCGCGCACGCCCGCCTGCACGCGCGCTTCGGGCGGCGTGCGACTCTCGTGGACCGCTACGCGCTCGAGGCCGCCGTGGTCGGGTTCGAGCCGGACGAGCTCGACGCCTTCTATCCTCGACGCTCTCGAGGCGGCGGAGGAGTGGGCGGGCACGGTCGGGTGGACGCCGACCACCGAGGCCCCAGGCGCGAGCTTACGGGCTCCACAGCGTCGTCCCGGGATGGAACTGGCTCCACGCGAACCAGAAGGCCTGATGTGCCGGGAGCTCCCGACCGTCCTCCGAGCGGGCTCGAAGGCCTCCACCGTCGAGCACGAGCCCGACCCCGGAGAGCTCCACCACGCCACCCGTGCGGAGGACCTCGCGAGCATCCTCTGCGGGAAAGGCGACGGCGTCTCCGTCAACTGCGATCACGCCGACCACCTGCACCTGGGCCGGCAGCCGTGGATCGATGTCTCCCACGGGGAAGATCGGGCCGTCGTCGTCGCGTCCGCGCAAGGGGTCTGCCAGGTACGTGCGTCCGACACCACCGTCTCGAGCGACGATCCGGGTTCGAGGATAGGCCGTCTTCCACTCGCCCCACGTGCTCGTGAAGACCGTGACCTGGTCGAGCACCACCCCGGCGTCGCGAAGCGGCCCGGAGAGGGCGCGTCCCGTGAACGTGTCGATGGCCGATCCCGTGCCGAGGTCGTACATCAGCTTGTTCGACCGCTGGAGCAGCCCGGTCGTCCGGAGGACGAGTGGCGCGAAGCGGGCAGGAACAGCGTCGGTCAGGTAGGCCTGAGCCGACCCGCAGAGCGTGCAGTAGGGGATCCCGAGACGACGTCCGCCGAGGGTGAGATTGACGAGCTCGTGGGTCTCCATGACGTTCTTCGGGAAGGCGACGGCCTCGTCTTCGACCACGACGCCGAATACCGTGCCTTCGTTCGGATACCAGCCGCCGCTCTCGACCGACGTGAGAGCCGGGTCGTCGAGCGCGGGGATGCATCCCCGGAGGCAGTTTCCGTGGTCGCCGCGCGCAGAGTCGTCGATGAGGACGCCGCCCCAAGCAATGCGACGCCAGTCGATCTCCGCGTCGGGATCGTCGAAGAACGGCGCCCAGCCGGGCTCGAGGCCGAGGTACAGGACTGCCTTGTGCTCGCGGTAGCGTGGCGGAGCGGGGGTGTCCCAGGCGATGAGATGGTCGGCCACGGCGCGCCAGGAGCCTCCCCGGAAGAGGGGATCCGTGCTCGGGTCGACTTCGGTGAGGCGTTCGAAAGCTGCCACGAGCGCGTCCTCCTCGACCCGCGAGCCCTGGTAGAAGCGGAGGAGATCGGCGATCACCCAGGCGAGGCGCGCGTCGCCGGAGCGAGCGACGGTGCCGAGGTGCCCACGGTCGAGCGCGCCGACCGCGGCGGCGGGCAACAGCTCGTCGAGCGCGCTCGCCACCTCGGGGTCGAGCGGTCCTGTCGTGATCGTTGGTGCCGCGGGAAAGACGTAGCGCGCGTCCCGAGAAACCTGCTCCGGCTCGCCGCCGACCGTGCAGCCGGGGGCCGCGATCGCGACCAGTGCGAGAGCCCCGGCGACCAGTCTCACTCCGCCCACGGTACCGCTGACGACTCCGGGAGAGCGTGAAGACTCCCGGAACGAGCGCGGAGGCTAGGCGACGCTGCCCGCGGCGAGAGCGACTGCGAGCACGCCGATCCCTCCGACGGCCAGCGTCGCAAGCGCCGGCGACCGGCGCAGGCTCGTGAATGCGAGAGCGGCGAGCGCGCCCCCGACCAGCCCGCCGAAGTGCCCTCCGATCGAGATCCCCGGGATGAAGAGCGTGATGGCGACGTTCAGGAGGAGGAGCATCATCGCCTGGCCCCCGAACACGTAGATCCGGCGACGTTCGAGGACGATGGCCGCGCCCATGATCCCCCAGATCGCTCCCGACGCGCCAACCGTGAGCGCGTTGGGCGTCCACAGGAGCGCGCCCGCCGATCCGGCAAGGCCCGCCACGACGTAGAGGAGCGCGTATCGGGCATGCCCGAAGTAGTCCTCGACGCCTTGTCCGAGAAGCCAGAGGACGAGCATGTTCATCCCGAGATGGAGCGGCCCGTAGTGGAGGAAGGCCGCAGTGATGAGCCGCCACCACTCGCCCTCGGCGACGCCCACGACCTGGCCGGACGAGTCGATCGCGCTCGCGACGAGGACGCCCTTCTCGTAGATCCACCCCGAGTTCGCGTTCATCCCGGCCCCCATGGCGAGCTGCAGGAGGAAGATCCCGGCGTTGATCACGATGAGCGCCTGCGTGACGACCGGGCCCCGGCTCGAGACATGGAGGACCGCGCGTCGCGAAGCCCGGCGTGGGGCCGCCGCGGGCGCCTGCCCGGTCGTCCTCGCGTGATCGGGACAGCGGATGCCCACGGGGCCGAACGTCATGCAGTCCGGGCAGATCCCTCGCCCGCACTCGGCGCACGAGACGTACGTCTCGCGGTCGGGATGCCGATAGCAGCGGAGGGGCTGATCCGCAGTGGTGGGCATGTCCCCTCCGGCCGTGCTCATCGCCGGGCTAGCGTACCGGCGTGGTCGTCGACGTCGCCCTGACTCCCGACCAGGCCGGAGAGGCGCCGACCGGGGTCGTGATCGACGTCATCCGCGCGACGTCCACGATCTGCCAGGCGCTCGCGGCCGGCTACGAGCGCGTGTACTGCGCGGCGGAGATCGACGGGGCGCGGATGTTGCGAGACGAGCTCGGAGGGGGGGTCCTCGGCGGAGAGCGCGATGCGGTGAGGATCCCCGGCTTCGACCTCGGGAACTCGCCGCGCGAGTACCTGGAGCCCGCCGGTGACGCCCTCATCCTCTCGACCACCAACGGGACGCGCGCCGTCGTCTCCGCCGCGGAGCGGTGCGGACGCGTGTTCGTCGCCTCGCTCCTGAACCTGTCGGCCGTCGTCGCGGCCGCCCGCGCCCCAGGGGAGGACGTGCTCGTCGTCTGCGCCGGGGTGGAGGGGGCGCTGGCGCTGGACGACGCCTACGTCGCGGGGCGCATCGTCGAGCTCCTCGGCGTAGGGCGTACGGACTCCGCGGAGGCTGCCGCGCGGCTCGCCGCGACCTGGAGCGGGGCAGAGGAGGCCTTTCGCGCGTCGAAGAGCGGGTGCAAGCTGCTCGAGAACGCACCCCAGCTCGAGCCGGACATTCCCTTCTGCGCTCGCGAGAGCGTCCTCGACGTCGTCCCGCGCCTCGTCTCGATGCGCGACGGCGTCGCCGAGATCGCCCCGTGATCGTCAACCGCGACCCGCTGAAGCGCGGCCCGTACACCGTCTTCGGGGAGGTCGCTGGCGCCTACGAGCGCGCTCGCCCCGGGTACCCCGACGAGGCCGTGCGCTGGCTGGTCGGTGAGGCCCCGTGCGATGTCGTCGACCTCGGCGCGGGAACCGGGAAGCTGACACGCGTCCTCGTCGCGCACGGTCACCGTGTGACGGCGATCGAGCCGTTGCCCGCGATGCTCGAGCACCTCTCCGAGAATGCCCCCGGCGCCTTCGGGATGCTCGGGAGCGCCGAGGTGCTCCCGCTGCCTGACGCTCACGCGGACGCGGTGACCTGCGCGCAGTCGTTCCACTGGTTCGACCACCCCACGGCCCTCGTGGAGATCGCTCGTGTCCTGCGTCCCGAGGGCGTGCTCGCGCTCGTGTGGAACTCCCGCGACGACGCCGATCCGTGGATGACCCGCCTCTCCGCGATCATCGGGAACGAGGTGGTTCAGGACGACGACGTCTCTCCCGTGCTCGAGCGGAGCGGCCTCTTCGAGCCCGTGGAGCAGGCGCAGTTCGCACACGTGCAGACGCTCGACGGCGACGGCCTGCGCGACCTCGTCCTCTCGCGGAGCTACTGCGCGAAGCTGCTGCAGGAGGACCGCGACCCGATCCTCGCGGCCGTCACCGCCCTGTACGACGAGACGGCGGGCCCCGACGGCGTCCGCCTCGCATATCGGACCGAGTGCTTCCGGGCACGGAAGAGAGGAGCGACCTGATGCTGGAACGACTGCCGCGACGGCTGCTGCATCTGGAAGGGCTCGCGGTGCTCGTGGCCTCGCTCGCCCTCTACTTCGACGCCGGCTACGGCTGGCTCGCCCTTGTCCTGCTCTTTCTGGCCCCGGACTTGTCGATGCTCGGCTACCTCGGCGGGCCTCGTGTCGGCGCGCTTGCCTACGACGTCGTGCACACGTACACGCTGCCCGTTGCGCTGGCGCTCGCCGGCGTGCTGGGCGACATCGGCGTCGCGACGCAGCTCGCGCTGATCTGGCTCGCCCACATCGGCCTCGA
Source organism: Gaiellaceae bacterium (assembly GCA_046484465.1). Classification (GTDB taxonomy): domain Bacteria; phylum Actinomycetota; class Thermoleophilia; order Gaiellales; family Gaiellaceae; genus GMQP-bins7. The sequence goes on along the minus strand of JAWOIV010000147.1, from coordinate 2,687 downwards.
TCGCCTGCTCGGGTACGGGCTGAAGTACCCGACGGGGTTCAAGGACACGCACCTCCAGCGCGTCTGAGGTGCAGCGCGCGTCAGACGAGGCTGCGCCGGACGATCGTGCGACGGCCCGCGTCGCGGACGGGCTCGAACCCGGCCGCGAGGAACATCGGCAGGTAGCCGGTGAACGAGTCGATGACGTGGTGTCCCGCACGCACCGGGTACGCCTCGAGGACGGGCACACCGTCCGCCATCGCGTAGTCGATCGCGCCCTCGAGGAGCGCGGTGGCGACACCCTTGCGCCGCTCGGAGACGTGAACCGAGAGGCAGACGAGCGACCAGACGTCCTCGTCGTCCACACGCGCGAGCTTCGGTGAGCGCTCGAGCCGTTCGAAGCTCTCGCGCGGGCCGAGCCGGCACCAGCCGACGGGGATGCCGTCGGCAGACGCGAGGAGGGCCGGCGCCGTGCCGCTCCGAATCTGGGCCTCCAGCAATACGCGGTTGCGGCCGCTCCAGCCCTCGTCGTACACCTTTCCACGAACGTGCCAGTACTGGCACCAGCAGCCGGCGGTGAACGGCGTGCCTCCCCGTGGCCCCACTCGCTCGAAGAGGTCGACGACGTCCGGCCAGCGTTCGGCGGTGGCGCGGCGGATCTCGACGTGCGACACCGCGGGAGGATAGCTTGACAGGAGAACACCTGTTCGTATAGAACATGTGTTCGGATGATCGCCTGTCTCCTCATTCCGGGGTTCGAGCTGAGAGCAGCACTTCGCGCGCGGCCTCGACTCGCTCTCGTCCCGGCGGCGCTCGCGCCGGAGGCGGGAGAGGAACCGCTCCTCGGGCCGGTGACCGCCGCTGCCGAGGCGACGGGCGTGAAGCCGGGGATGCGGCTCGGGGAGGCGCTCGCCACCTGTCCCTCGCTCGTCCTCGTCGAGCGCGACCCCGCCGCGGTCGAGCGGGAGTGGGAGGACGTTCTGCGTCGCCTCGAGGACGTGGGCTTCGCCGTCGATCCCGTCGAGCACGGCGTCGTCGTCTTCGAGACGCGCGGCGTCGAGCGGCTGTACGGAGGGGTGCAGCCTGCGCTCCAGCGCTCGCTCGCCGCCGTCGGCTCGGGCTGGGATCCCCGTATCGGCGCCGCCGAGCGCCGGTTCACCGCGCTCGCCGCCGCAAGCGTCGCGCGGCCGGGCCAGATCCTGCTCGTCGGTGCGAAGGAGGAGAAGTCGTTTCTCGAGCCGCTTCCGCTCTCGCTCCTCCCGCTCTCTCCCCAGCGCTACGCGGAGCTCGAGGGCCTCGGGCTGCGACGGCTCGGGGAGCTCGCGCAGCTCCCGGACGCTGCGGTGGGCGAGCGGTTGGGAGTGGAGGGGAGGAGGGCATGGCGACTCGCTCATGGAGGCCGCAAGGCGAGGGTTCGTGGACGCCGGCCCGTAGTCGAGCTCGCCGAGTCGCTGACCTTCCCGGAGGCGGTCGGGAACGAGCTGACCCTGCGACGCGCGCTCGGCTCTCTCCTCGAGCGCCTGCTCGCCCGTCCAGATCGAGCCGGACGACCGTTCCGGAAGATCGCGGTCGCTGCACGGCTCGTGGATGGAGGCTCCTGGCGCCGCGCGCTGACGCTTCGCGACGCAACCGCGGAGCCGGCCCGCCTGCGTGCGGCGCTCGGCCCGAAGCTCGCCGAGATCCCGGCTCCGATCGTGGAGCTCCGGATCGAGGCGGTCGAGCTCGCCGAGCACGTGGGCCAGCAGCTGGCACTCGTGGAGCCTGCGGGCGAGGAGGCAGAGAGCCGTCTTCGCGAAGGGCTCCGCCAGGTGTGCGCGAGCACGGGAACAGGATCGGTGTGCACCGTCGTGGAGGTGGCTCCGTGGTCGCGGATCCCGGAAGCGCGAGCGCTCATCGTCCCGCGCGACGTGTAGGGGCGGGGCTTGCCCCGCCCTCGGGCGACGCAAGCGTCGCCCCTACGAGATCCGGCCGTCTGAATGCTCCGCGCCCGGCGCTCGTCGAGGCCGGGCCGGGTGGAGCGCCGAGGATCGTGAACCGCGAGCTCGTGACGCTCGTCCGCGAGGAGTGGCGCGTCGTCGACCGCTGGTGGACGGAGGAGCCGGTCGATCGCCGCTACTTCGAGGTCGTCCTCGAGAGCGGCCGGAACGTGTGCGTCTACCGCGATCGCGAGGCTGGTTGCTGGTTCACCCAGGCCGCGTGATACCTCGTCAGTCCGGGTCGAAGACGTCGTGGCGCGCGTAGAACGCTGCATCGGGCGTCTCGCGTCGACGCCCGAGCTCGGCGAGCGCACGACGGTGCTCGACGAAGCCTCCAGGCGCATGGGGATCGAGGAGGCGCGCCTGCTCGACGCTCTGGTTCCGGAGCGCGTGCACGACACCGGGCTGCGAGCGAACCTCGGCGACGCCGATCTGGTCGAGATCGGCGAGGATCGTCACGCCCAGGTCGCCCTCACCTGTGATTCGCTCACCGTCGCGTATCTCGACCACCGATCGGGAGCCTAGTGGTCGCTCCGGGAAGTACGCCACCCCTTCGCGCGGCTGCGAACACATCGCATGCCGTCGTCCTCGGTCGGCCACATACCTTCTGGTATGCGGCCTCCCTGCGTCCTAGGCCTGCTCGGTTCTCGCCGGCGAATGGGCACCGGACTTCCCGGAGAGACCACTAGTACCCGTGGCCGGCTATGTGGAGCTGCACTGCCATTCGGCGTA
>JAWOIV010000140.1:0-38829 GCA_046484465.1 Gaiellaceae bacterium | reverse complement strand
GCTACGGCCTCGGGCCCTGCATCGACAACATGGGCCTGTTTCATGCGGTAACCAGCTATAACGGGCAGATCGCCGTGTCGTTCCAAGCCTGCCCCCGCTCGCGATCCGTGCACCTCTCTCCGCACGTCTTCCACGGCGTCTCGATCGCGTCAACAGCCGTGGGCGCGCACGAGGTCGGGCACGCCATCCAGCACGCGCAGGCGTATTCGTTCTTCAAGGTGCGGAGCGCGATGTTCCCGGCGGTGCAGTTCGCCTCGAACATCTGGATGCTGTTCCTGCTCGGCGGGCTCTTTCTCAACATCCTCGGCTTCATCTACGTCGCGATCGCTCTGTACTCGGTCGCCGTGCTCTTCCAGATCGTCACGCTCCCCGTCGAGTTCGACGCGTCGAAGCGGGCGAAGCAGCAGCTCAACGACCTCGGACTCGTCGCCTCGACGGAGTCTGCCGGTGTTCAGGGTGTTCTCAAAGCTGCCGCCTGGACGTATGTCGCCGCAGCCCTCGCCGCAGTCGCCGTGCTCCTCTACTACCTCTCGCTGCTCTCGAACCGCTAGTTCCCGCTTGCTCTCGGCGTCCAGCCGAACCGGCGTAGCGCGATGACGAGGCCGACGACTCCCCACGCGACGACGATCGCCAACGCTCGCGGATCGGCGAAGATCGAGTCACCTTCGAGGTAGATCCCCCGGACGATCCGAAGGAAGTACGTGAGGGGGAGCACGTCCGCGATCGCCTGCAGGAACGGCGGAAACTCGCGTGTCGGCCCGAACGAGCCCGAGAGGAACGCCATCGGCAGCACCACGACGTTCACGACGGCCGAGACGCCTTCCGCCGACCGGATCAGCGCCGCGGCTCCGACGCCGAGACCGGCGAAGCACGCGACGCCGAGGACGATCGCTCCCGCGAAGCCGAGACGGTTGGCGGGCATGCTCGCCCCGAACGCGAGCCCTCCGAGCCCCAGCAGCGCGAGCGACTGCAGTGTGAAGACGACGAGCGTCGAGGCGAGGACGGCGGCCAGGTACACCCCGGGGGAGAGCGGTGTCGAGCGAAGCCGCTTGAGGATGCCGGCCTCACGGCGCACGACGAGCGTGATCGCCAGCCCGCCGAACGCGGTGTTCGCGGCCCCGTAGCCGAACAGCCCCGCGAGCAGGACGTCCTCCGACGGGATGCCGTCGATGGTGCCCCCGTAGACGGTGCCGAGGAGCATGTACAAAAGCAGCGGGAAGACGAAGATGAACACCGCCGCCTCGCGGCTTCGCCAGAAGATGCGCTGCTCGAACGAGAGCTGGTGCAGAAGCGCGCTCACGGCGCTCCGTCCTCCCCGTCCATGAGCTCGAGGTACACGTCTTCGAGGGTCGGCCTGCGAACCTCGAGGTGCTCGAGCTCGCGTCCCTCTGCGAGCGCCTCGTCGCTGAGACGGTGGAGAACGGCCGTTGGTTCCTCCGTCTCGATCACGACGAGCTCGCCGTCCCTGCGGAAACGGATCTCGGTGACGCTGCTCGCACCGATCAGGTCGGAGGGGGTGCCCAGGCTGACGATCTCTCCCGATCGGATCACGGCGACCCGATCCGCCAGCTGCTGGGCCTCGTCGAGGTAGTGCGTCGTCAGGAGGATCGTCTTCCCGAGTGAGCGCAGAGCGCGTATCAGCTCCCACGCAGTCCTCCTGGCCGCAGGATCGAACCCGGTCGTCGGCTCGTCGAGGAAGACGAGATCGGGGTCGCCGACGAGGGCGACCCCGAGGTCGAGACGCCGCTTCTGCCCTCCGGACAGCGTCTTGACTCGTGCATCCCGCTTCTCCGCCAGCCCGACGAGGTCGATCACCTCGTCCACGTCCCGTGGCTTCGCGTAGTAGCCGGCGAAGAGCCGGTGCGTCTCGCGAACGGTCAGAAGCGGCGTGAGCTCGGTGTGCTGGAGGACGACGCCGATGCGCTCCCGAAGGGCTCTCGGCGCCTCACCCGGGTCGTGTCCGAGCACCGAGATGTCGCCGCCGTCGCGCTGCCTGTACCCCTCGAGGATCTCGACGGTCGTCGTCTTGCCGGCGCCGTTCGGCCCGAGCAGCCCGAAGACCTCCCCCTCCGCGACCTCGAAGCTGACGCCACGGAGAGCCTCGACCTCGCCGTACGACTTGCGGAGGTCGCGGACGACGATCGCGCTCACGCCGAGAGCGCGATCTCTGCAACGCCGGCCGGTGGGAAGCCGGGATCGCTTCCGATCAGCTCGAGCGCGATCTCGGAACAGTCGGGCTGGTGGCCGACGGCGGCAACGGGGCCGTCGAGCTGGGCGACCGCGGCACGGAGCCCGTCAGCGGTGGTTCCCGGGGCAAGGAGGTCCTCGACGAGCAGCACCGCCCCGGTTGCCTCTGCGATTGCCCCCGCGGTCTCGCGTGCCCGCAGAAACGGGCTCGTCAGCACCGTCTCCGGGGGTGTGTCGTGGCGCGCGAGGCGCTCGGCGAGCGCCCGCGCCTCCTCGTGGCCACGCGCGGAGAGCGAGCGTTTCTCGTCCGGCTCTCCCGGCTCGGCGTGCGCGTGACGGACGAGGAAGACGAGCACCGCGCGAGCATAGCCAGGTCTCCGAGCACGGCCCGGCGCTAGGGTGCCGGCGTGATCGGGCTCCGCTACGTCGTGGTCGACGTCTTCACGGATCGGCCGCTTCAGGGCAACCAGCTGGCCGTCTTCACGGACGCTCGCGCGCTCGACGACGAGACGATGCAGGCGCTTGCGCTCGAGGTCGGCTTCTCGGAGACCACGTTCGTGCTTCCTCCGGAGCAGGGCGGAACCGCCCGTATCCGGATCTTCACGCCCGTGACGGAGTTGCCGTTCGCCGGGCACCCCGTGCTCGGGACGGCGTGGGTGCTCGGGGCCCCCCTCCAGCACGGCGTCGTGGGGCTCGAGACGGGACGCGGCGTCATACCCGTCGAGCTCGAGCGCGACGACTCGGGCGCGATCGTCTTCGGTCGCATGGAGCAGCCCGTTCCCGTCGTGGAGCCCTACCCGGATCAGGACGCGCTCCTCCGCGCTCTTGGCGTTCAGGATCCCCGCCTCCCCGTCGAGCGGTACGACAACGGCGTGCAGCACACGTTCGTCGCGCTCGGAGCACGGGAGGAGGTGGCTGCGCTGCGCCCCGATCTCGTGGCGCTCGCGGAGCTCGAGGTGCTGGTGAGCTGCTTCGCCGGCGAGGGTGTGCGCTGGAAGACGCGCATGTTCGCTCCGGCAGACGGCGTGCCCGAAGACGCCGCGACGGGCTCTGCCGCAGGGCCGCTGGCGGCGCATCTCTGCCGCCACGGCCTCGTCGAGTGGGGGGAGTGGATCGAGATCTCGCAGGGCGAGGAGATCGGGCGCCCGTCGACGCTCTTCGCGCGGGCGCGAGGGAGTGAGGGAACGATCGAGAGCGTGTCGTGCGGAGGGAGCGCGGTCGTCGTCGCGCGCGGCGAGTTCAGGCTCCCGAACCCGGGGAGCCCGCCCGCGTGAGCGCGAGCCGGGGTGCGGAGATCCGCGCGCAGGTCCAGCGCGTCCGAGCGCTGGCGAGGGAGATCGAGACCGCCGTCCCGATGACCGCCACATCGGTCGACGGTCGCACGTTCTCGTATCAGGCTCCCGTGGGGACGTCGCTCGTCGCACCGGGCGGGTACGTCGCGATCGACGGCGGAGCGGGGAGAGTGCTCGGCCAGGTCATCACGCAGCAGCTCGTCACCCGCGAGGGCCCGGAAGTCGGCCTCTCTCTGGACGAGGGGCTCGCGGACGGCGGGGATGCTCTCGGCGTGAAGGCTCGGGTTCGCCTCCGGCTCGTCGAAGGCGACGGCGTCATCCTCGACCCGGACGCGATCCCCGTCGTCGATGCGAGCCTCGCCGCAGCGACGCCCGAGGAAGTTCGCACGTACCTGGAGCGCTCTGCGCAGGGCCGAAAGGGACTGGAGATCGGGGCACTCGCGCTCGTCGAGGGTGACGTCCCGGCAGCGCTCCTGGCGAACGGGTTCGATCGGCACACGTTCCTCTGCGGCCAGTCCGGGTCCGGGAAGACCTACTCGCTCGGCGTCGTGCTCGAGCGGCTCCTCCTGGAGACGTCGCTTCGCGTCGTGATCCTCGATCCCAACTCGGACTTCGTTCGTCTTCCGGAGACCCGCGCCGGAGCGGACGCAGCGCTCGCGCAGCGCTTTGGCGCGATCGCCCCGGAGATCTGCGTCCGGCGGGTGCATGCGACGTCCGGGGCGCGCCTTCGCGTCCGGTTCGGGGAGCTCGACGAGGTTGCGCGCGGTGCCATTCTCCGTCTCGATCCCATTGCCGACGGCGAGGAGTACGCGGAGCTGCAGGAGGTGCTCGGCCTCGAGCGAGTCGCCGAGGCGATGGCGCGACTCGGCCTGAACGAGACCGAGGCGGCCGGCGGCCGGGAAGCCCGGGCGCTCGTCCGCCGGATCCGAAACCTTGGCGTCGAACGCTGGGACGTCTGGGCGCGCGGCGAGGCGGGTCGGTCGATCCGCGACGAGCTCGACGCCGATGACTGGCGCGTCCTCGTGGTCGACCTCGGAACCCTCGGGTCACCGCAGGAGAAGGAGGTGGTGGCGCAGTCCGTCCTCGGCCGGCTCTGGGATCGACGCAATGAGCGGCGACCCCTGCTCGTCGTCGTGGACGAGGCGCACAATGTCTGCCCGCGGCTTCCGGAGACCCCGCTGCAGTGGCTCGCGACCGACTACGCGATCCGGATCGCGGCCGAGGGCCGCAAGTTCGGGCTCTACCTCCTCGTCTCGACGCAGCGCCCGCAGAAGGTGCACGAGAACGTCGTCTCCCAGTGCGACAACCTCCTCCTCATGCGCATGAACTCGGCCGCCGATCTCGAGTACCTCGCACAGGTGTTCTCGTTCGTCCCGCCGAGCCTCGTGGCGCAGGCGACCGGCTTCCGCCAGGGGGAGGCCCTCGTTGCGGGGAAGCTCGTCGGGACGCCGACGTTCGTGCGGTTCGGCACCCGGATCACGGAGGAGGGCGGCTCCGACGTGCCCGCGGACTGGGCTACGCCAGCCTAGTCTCGTCGTCGCGGGCGACGTGCTCGCCCGCGACCGTGCTCGCCACCCGCGCCGCCTCGACCGGCTCCCCGCCCTCGATCCGCGACGCGAGGTAGGCCATCGCGAACGTATCGCCCGCGCCCGTCGGGTCGCCGGATGCCTCGAGCGGGAGCGCGGGTACGTGCTCGGCGACGTCCCGGGTGACGACCCAGGCGCCGCGCGATCCCAGTGTGAGGATGACCTCGGGCACGTCGAGCGAGCGGAGCCTCGCCGGCTCGTGACTCCCCACGAGCGTCTCCGCCTCCTCGTCGTTCAGCTTGAGGATCGTGACGTGTCGGAGCACGTCACCGATCTCCCTGCCCGACCGCAGCGCTCCGAGTGCCGGTAGGCGGACGAGGCCCTGCGCGTCGACGAGGAGGCGGCGGCCGTCGCTGGCAAGGGCCTCGAGCGTGCTCGGCGGAAAGTCGCTCCTCGTGAGCGCACAGACGCCTACCCATGCGGCTTCGCCCACCGCTTCCACGGCCTGGGCGGCGCCCCATGGATCGCCCACCGCGTCCTGCTCCATGATCCGGCGATCGCCCTCGTAGTGGAAGCTGTACGCCGTCGTCGTCGAGGACGCGTACCAGCGCACTGGGAGCCCGAAGGCCTCGAGCGGCGGTAGCAACGTCTCCCGGTCATCGGCTGCACAGGCCGCGGCGACCGTGGCGTCCTTGCCAAGCTGCGCCAACGCCCTGGTCGCGTAGAAGACCCCGCCTCCCGGGCGCGGGGGGCTCCCGGCGACGACGTCCCGGCACAGGTGGCCGATCACGGCGATCCCGCTCACGGTGCCCCCGCTCGTCTCGATGAGCGAGCGGCAAACGCTGCGAGGGATGCCAGCGCGAAGGCGATCACGAAGCTCGGCACGGTTGCGCCGATCTGCCAGTCGGGAGGGTCGAGCCTCTCCACTGCGGCCGTCCACCACGACGGCCCGGTGGGGTAGAGCCACTGGTACACGCAGAAGCCCGCGAGCCAGGCTGCGACGAGGCCGGGGCGCCAGGCGGGTGCCCCGAACACGTGCTCAGGGGTGTACCGACGGCCGGATGCGAGCCAGTCGGCGAGCAGGACGGCGAAGAGTGGCACGAACAGAGAGCCTAGGAGCAGGAGGAAGCTCTGGTAGTCGACGAGATCGATCACGAGCGCTCCCGCGGTGGCGGCGGCCGTGACGACCACGAGGAGGAGCGGCTGCGATGCGCGCGGGAGAAGGTTCTGGAGCGAGACCGCCGCCGAGTAGACGTTCGCGAACGCCTCGTCCGTCTCGGTGACCAGGAGGGCGAAGAGGGCGAGGATGGCAGCGAACCCCCCTGCAACGACAGCGGCGGGAAGCGCCGCCGGATCGGTGAGATCGCGGGAGAGGACGAGCAGGACACCGAGCGCGAGCATCCAGGCGTCGGGGACGAGGTAGCCGACACCGGTTCCCCAGAACGCCCCGCGGCGAGTGGTCGAGAAGCGGGTGTAGTCCGCGGCGTAGGGGACCCACGAGACCGTGATCGCGACGACCACGTCGGCGCCCTGCCAGACCGAGAGGCCGCCCTCTCCGGAGGTGCCCCAGAGCGCGCCGAGGTCGGCTCCGTCGATCGTCCACCAGGTCAGGTAGCCGAGCGCGAGCGGGAGGACCCAGATCGCGACCTTGCGGACGAATCGCCGGACGAACCCGATCGGCCCGAGCAGGGCGAGCGCCAGGGCGAGGGCGCCGAACACGAGCGTCCAGGCCCACTGGGCGCCGAAGCCGAAGAGCTCGTCGGAGAGCGCCGCGGCGGCGGTCGCGATGATCAGGAGCTCGAAGATCGACCAGCCGATTCCCTGGAGCACGTTCGCCCCCGTGGGAAGGTACGAGCCTCGGCGTCCGAGCGGCGCGCGCATGAGCACCATCGCAGGCACCCGAGCCTCCGCGCCGATCGCACCGGCGACGCCGAGCATGAGGTTTCCGATGACGCAGCCGACGGCGATCGCGAGCAGCGCGTCCGGGAGCGAGAGCGCCGGGACGAGCACGGCTCCGGCGACGATCACGAGGAGCGAGACGCCGAGGTTCCCCCACAGGAGCCCGGTGTCGAGCCCGCTCAGGACGCGCAGCCGCTCAGGGACGGGTGTGACGCCCCAGCTGCCCTCGAATCTTCCGGGGTCGGTCATCGGCGGCGAGGGTATCCGGCGAGTGGGAGAATCGCGACGTGATCCCCTACTACTACGTCGTCGCGGAGTGCGACCACGAGCTCCAGAACCCGACAACTCGCGAGAAGCTGCTCCTTCTCGGCGAGCGGCTGCGGCTCGGGCCGGGGTCGCGTGTGCTGGACGTCGCATCGGGGCGAGGCGGGCCTGCAGTGCTGCTGGCATCGGCCTTCGGCTGCGCGGTGCGGGGCATCGAGATCGCGCCCGAGTTCCACGGCGCGGCGGTGGAGCGGGCCGAGGAGGCCGGCGTCTCCGAGCGCGTGTCGTTCGAGCTGGCCGACGCCCGCGAAGTGGCTCTCGACCCGGAGTCGTACGACGTCGCGCTCTGTCTCGGCGCGAGCTTCGTCTGGGGAAGCCTCGCCGGCACGCTCGACGTCCTCGAGCCGGTCGTGCCGCCCGGCGGCCACGTCGTCGTGGGCGAGCCCTACTGGCGACGGCTCCCGCTCCCCGACGACTACGAGGATCGCCGCGATCCCTGGACGACGTTCGAGGGGGCGCTCGCGATCTTCGAGTCCGGCGACCTCCGCGTCATCACGGCGATTCCCTCCTCCGAGGAGGACTGGGATCGCTACGAGACGCTCCGCTGGCGCGCCGCCGAGGAGTGGTTGGCGGCCAATCCCCATCACCCCGAGGCCCCTGAAGTGCGCAGGATCCACGAGAAGTTCAAGCGGATCTACCTCCGGCACGGCCGCGAGCATCTGGGCTGGGCGATCTTCGCCGGCTGGAAGCCGCCGGGCTAGCGCCTGCGCGCTGCCACGATCGCTGATGTCTGCGGCGTCGTCAGGACCTCCGTCGCGACGAGCTCGGGATGCCCGAACAGGAACTCACGGACGAGATCGGGCCCTCACTCAGGCGGCGAGGAGGCGCCGCAGCACGTAGGGGAGGATCCCGCCGTGTCGCAGGTACTCGCGCTCGCGCGGCGTGTCCAGTCGCACGAGCGCGCGGAGCTCCAGTCCGTCCGCCAGCACCCTCACCTCGCGGGCCTCGCCGTTCTCGAGACCCGTGACCGCGTACTCCTCGCGCCCGGTGAGCCCGAGCGACTCGGCGCTCTCACCCGGGAGGTACTGGAGCGGGAGGATTCCCATCATCAGGAGGTTCGAGCGGTGGATCCGCTCGTAGCTCTCGGCGATGACGGCACGGACGCCGAGGAGGTTCGGCCCCTTCGCCGCCCAGTCGCGTGACGAGCCCGAGCCGTACTCCTTGCCCGCGAGGACGACGAGCGGCACGCCCTCGGCGTGATAGCGCTCGGCGGCGTCGAAGATCGTCATCTCGTCGCCGGACGGGAGGTGCACCGTCCACGTGCCCTCCGAGCCCGGGACGAGGCGGTTGCGCAGGCGGACGTTGGCGAACGTCCCGCGCACCATCACCTCGTGGTTCCCCCGCCGCGATCCGTAGGAGTTGAACGCGCGGCGCTCGACGCCGTGCTCGACGAGATAGCGCCCTGCCGGCGACTCCTGCTTGATCGATCCGGCGGGTGAGATGTGGTCGGTCGTGACGGAGTCGCCGATCGAGACGAGGCAGCGTGCACCCACGATGTCCTCCACCGCGGCGGGCTCGCGCGCCATGCCCTCGAAGTAGGGCGGGAGACGGACGTACGTGGAGTCCGGATCCCAGGCGAAGAGGTCGCCCTCGGGCACGGGAAGCTCGCGCCAGGCCTCGTCGCCCGTGAAGACGTCCGCGTAGGTGCTGCGGAACATCTCCTCGCCGATCGCGCTCGCCATCGTCTCCTGCACCTCGTCCGGCGCTGGCCAGATATCCGACAGGAACACGTCCTCGCCGTCGGCGCCGGTCCCGATCGGCTCCGTCGCGAGGTCGATGTCCATGCGACCCGCGAGCGCGTAGGCCACCACGAGCGGCGGCGAGGCGAGGTAGTTCGCCTTCACCTCGGGGTGGATGCGCGCCTCGAAGTTGCGGTTGCCCGAGAGGACGGCGCAGACGACGAGGTCTCCCTCGGAGACCGCGCGCGAGATCGGGTCGGGCAGCGGCCCCGAGTTCCCGATGCACGTCGTGCAGCCGTAGCCCACCGTGTGGAACCCGAGAGCCTCCAGGTACGGGGTCAGCCCCGACTGATCGTAGTAGCGCGTGACGACCTTCGACCCCGGGGCGAGGCTCGACTTGACCCACGGCTTGCGGGAGAGGCCTCGCTCGACAGCCTTCTTCGCAAGCAGCCCGGCGCCGACCATGACCGCCGGGTTCGACGTGTTCGTACACGACGTGATCGCGGCGATGACGACCGCTCCGTGGTGGAGATCGAACGTCTCGCCGTCGAGCTCGCAGGAGACCGCCGCCGGGGAGACGGGAGCGAGCACGGGAACGCTGCCCTCGCCTTCGGGCTCGGTCGCACCGGGCTCCATCGTGGCGGGGGGATCGCTCGCGGGGAACGACTCGGCGACCCCTTCGTCCTGCGCGTCGCCGTAGTCGACCCCGAAGGTCGGCAGCGCTGCCGTGAACGCGTACTTGGCGGCTCGCAGCGGAATGCGATCCTGTGGTCGTCGCGGTCCCGCGAGTGAGGGCTCGACGGTCGAGAGATCGAGCTCGACGATCTCCGAGTACGTCGGAGGCTCGTCCGGCTCGTGCCAGAAGCCGTTTTCCTTGCAGTACGCCTCCACGAGCGCGAGCCTCTCCTCGGAGCGTCCGGTCAGCCGCAGGTAGCGGAGCGTTTCCTCGTCCACGGGGAAGAAGCCGCACGTCGCTCCGTACTCGGGCGACATGTTCCCGATCGTCGCCCGGTCGGCCAGTGAAAGCGCGTCGAGCCCGTGCCCGAAGTACTCGACGAACTTCCCTACGACGCCGGTCTCCCGCAGGATCTCGGTCACCGTGAGCACGAGGTCGGTCGCGGTCGCTCCCTCGGGGAGCGAGCCCGTGAGCCGGAACCCGACGACCTGCGGCACGAGCATCGAGATCGCCTCCCCGAGCATCGCCGCCTCCGCCTCGATCCCCCCGACACCCCACCCGAGCACGCCGAGCCCGTTGATCATCGTCGTGTGCGAGTCGGTGCCGACGAGCGTGTCCGGGAAGGCGACGCCGTCGCGCTCGTCGACGACGCGGGCCAGGAACTCGAGGTTCACCTGGTGGACGATCCCCGTGTTCGGCGGGACGACCTGGAAGTTCGCGAACGCGCCCTGACCCCAGCGCAAGAAGGCGTAGCGCTCCCTGTTGCGCTCGAATTCGAGCTCAGCATTGCGGATGATGGCGAGTCGGGTGGCGTACTCGTCCACCTGCACCGAGTGGTCGATCACCAGCTCGGCGGGGAGAAGCGGGTTGATCTTCGCCGGGTCGCCGCCGAGGTCGCGCATCGCGTCCCGCATCGCCGCGAGGTCGACGATCGCGGGGACGCCGGTGAAGTCCTGCAGGAGCACGCGGCCGGGCGTGAAGGAGATCTCCTGCGACGGATCGGCTGAGGCGACCCAGGCGGCGACCGCTTCGACATCTCGTGCCGTCACGGTCGCGCCGTCCTCGTGGCGAAGGACGTTCTCGAGCAGGATCCGCAGCGTGTACGGCAGCCGGAAGACGTCGAAGCGCGACTGGAGCGCGTCGAGCCTGAAGACCTCGAGCGTCCGGTCGCCCACCGAGAGCTGCGACCGTGCGCCGAAGGAGTCGGGGTGCGCCATCGGACTCGATTCAACCAGGTTCCGGTTCGCGAGCCGATCGAGGCCGCGCTCCGTGAGCGTGGGGCTGCCCGGACGGAAGTGACGGAGCACGGCAGCCGAGTACGGTCGGCCGACCCGCCGCGCGTACGCTGCGAAGCCCTCGTCGCGAACCGGGCGCAGGTCCTCCGAGTACGGGTCGAGCACGTGCTGACGCCCGACCTTGCGCGCGGAGTTGAAGAACGCCATCCCCACACCCGCGGACACCTCGAGCAGAGAGCGCTCTTCGCGCTCCGACTCGGCCAGGAGGCCGGCATACAGCGCGGCGAGCTCCGGGGGCGTGGGGAGCCCCCGGGCGTCTCCGCGGAGATCGGCGAGCGACTGCCGCAGCGCTTCGACCTCGAGCGGAGGGATGTCGATGAGCCGTGCGGTCGTGCCGCTCGCGCCCTCGAGCGTGCCGAGAAGGTCGTCGACCGAGTCGAGGTCGGTCTCCCGTGCCAGGACGCCGGCGTCCTTCAGCTCCGCGATCAGCACGTCGAGGTAGGTGCGCGTTCCGTGGGTCACGTCCGCTGTGGCCGCGAGCAGCCATAGCGGCGAGAAGCCGAAGGCGAAGATCGATCCGAGCTCGACGACGTTGCCGGTCGCCTTCCGCACCGCGAGCTTCTTCGGAGAGGGCTCGAACTCGGACGCGGTCTGCTCCCCCGGCCGCTCGACGCCGCCGACGAGCTCGATCGTGATGCGGAGAAGGTTCTTCGCCGTCGCCTCGTACAGGCGCGAGCGCCGGACGAGCCGCGGCAGCAGGAGCTCGACGGTCTCGTGGATCGCCCCGCCCGTCACCGCTGCGACGACGCGGGCGACCCGCTCCGGGAGGGAGGCGAGGTATCGGGTCGCGCGGTTCACCGCGTCAGCTCGCGGGCGCGGCGTCTTCCTTCTTCGCGCCCACCGCGATGCCGCCGAGGACGGCCATCCCGTCGATCATCAGCGTCGGTGCGTCGGAGTCGTCTGCCCCGACGGCGCGGACGTCGACACCTCCGGCGAGCGCCTTCGCGCGCGACTCGACACGCCAACCAGCCGGGATCCTTATCGCGATCCCGCCGAAGAGCGCGTTCAGCTTCAGGTGCGCGTTCGGGGCGAGCTGCGCCTCGGTGAGATCGACGTCGATTCCTCCGTACCAGGCGAGCATCGAGCCGCCGCGGAACGCCGGGGCGCGGCTCTTGAGCTTGATCCCGTCGAAGATGGCGACGAGCGCGAGCTCGTCGCTCTGCTCGTCGCCGCGGGAGCCGAGTGTGCGCTTCATGAGCGCGGCGGCTGCCGCGAACCCGACGTAGGCACCGAGCTTGAAGACGAGGAAGGTTCGCAGGAAGCGCATCGGCTACGAGACTAGTACACGCGTCCGCACGTTCGGTCGTGATCCGTACTTGCGGACGCGTGTACGAGCGAGAGGTAGCATCGTTCGCGTGCATGCCGAAGCGATCCGCAGCATCCTCGAGCAGGCGTTCCCGAATGCCGTCGAGCTCGACGTGCTGGATCGGACGGGCGGCGGCGATCACTTCCAGGTGACCGTCGCCAGCGCGGCCTTCGACGATCTCTCGCTCATCGATCAGCACCGGCGGGTCAACGACGCGCTCGCCGAGCCCCTTGGCGACGGCTCGATCCACGAGCTCAGGATCAAGACGAAAGGAACCCGATGAAGCCGTTGAACGAGCAGATCTCCCACGTGATCGACCAAGAGCCGGTCGCCGTGTTCATGAAGGGCACGCCGGAGATGATCATGTGCGGCAACTCGTTGCGCGCGCTGCAGGCGCTCCACTCGGCAGGCGCTCCGGTCACGGCCGTCGACGTCCTCCCGGATCCGCGTATTCGCCAGGAGCTCTCGGCGATCTCGGGCTGGCCGACGATCCCGCAGGTCTTCGTCAAGGGCGAGCTCGTCGGGGGAGCGGACATCACAGAGGAGCTCTTCGAGTCGGGCGAGCTCGGGCAGAAGCTCGACGCCGCGCTCGGGACCGAGCGCGAGTCGACTGTCCGCGTGGTCTCACTCGAGCTGGCGTAGGCCTTAGAACTCGTTTCGGATGACGCTTCGCCGGCGGGGCGCGCACAGCGTGTTCCGGCGGCTCAAGGCTTCATTTCGAAGCGAGTTCCTACTCAGCTCGTGGAGATGCGGGAGGCGAGCTCCCGCGAGATCGCATACTCGCCGCTCGTCGTCCGGACGGTCACCGGACCGGCGAACGGGGCGAGGGAGACGACCTCGACGTCTGATCCCGGTACGAGCGAGAGGTCGTCGAGGTAGCGGAGGAGCTCCGGGTCGCCGTCCGGGACTCTCGTGACGGACGCCTGCTGCCCCTCCTCGACGTCGGCGAGCGTGCGATGTGGCGCGTACTCGACTCGTAGGTCGGCGTCGGGGATCGGATCTCCGTGCGGATCGTGCGTCGGGTACCCGAGCTCGGCGTCGATCTTCGCCTCGAGCTCCTCCGAGAGCGCGTGCTCCAGGAGCTCCGCCTCGGCGTGCACCTCGTCGAGCGACAGGCCGAGGCGGTCGACGAGGTAGCGCTCGAGCAGCCGGTGGTGCCGGATGACCTCGAGTGCGCCCGCGCGGCCTTCGTCGGTGAGCGCGACACCGCGGTAGGGAGCGCGCTCGACGAGGCCCAGCTCGGCGAGGCGCTTCGTCATCGCCGTCGCCGACGGCGCGCTCACGCCCACCCGCCCGGCGAGCGCAGACGTCGTGACACGCTCGCCCTCGGACTCGAGCGCGTAGATCGCCTTGAGGTAGTCCTGGACGGCGACGGTGAGATCCGGGGTTTCCACGGGGGAGGGACTTAGGTTACAGTTCGCTCCGGATTTAGCTTTGACTAAAACAAGCATCTCACGTGTCGCTCTGGGAGCTGCGGCCGCCGCGGCCGTGCTCGTCGTGGCGGCGTGCGGGTCGGGGGGTCGAGACGCTGCCGCGGACGGCGTGATCGAGGTCGTCGCCACCACGGGCATGGTCGCCGATGCCGCCGAGCGCGTCGGCGGCGAGCGCGTGTCGGTGCGCTCGCTCATGGGCCCGGGAATCGACCCGCACCTCTACAAGGCGAGCGAGGGAGACCTGCGGCGCATCGAAGGCGCTGATGTCATCCTCTACAACGGTCTCCACCTCGAGGCGAAGATGGCCGACGTCCTGGAGGAGATCGGCGAGAGCGGCCGCGTCACACGCGCGATCGCCGAGGCCATCCCGCGGAGCCGGCTGCATCGCGTGTCGGAGACGCAGGTGGATCCGCACGTCTGGTTCGACGTCGAGCTCTGGAAGCACGCCGTTCTCGCGGTGCGCGACACGCTCGTCGAGGTGGATCCCGCCAATGCCGCCGTCTATCGGGCGAACGCGGAGGCCTATGTCGCCGAGCTCGCCGAGCTCGACGCGTACGTCTCGCGCCAGGCGGCGCGCGTCTCCCCCGACCGGCGCGTGCTCATCACGGCGCACGACGCGTTCGGGTACTTCGGCTCCGCATACGGGTTCGAGGTGCGCGGTCTCCAGGGCATCTCCACCGTGTCCGAGGCCGGCACGCGGGATGTCGCCGAGCTCGCGGACTTCATCGTCGAGCGCCGGATCCCGGTCGTCTTCGTCGAGTCCTCCGTCTCGCCGCGGACGATCCAAGCCGTTCAGGCCGCTGTCGGCGCGCAGGGGTTCGAGGTCGCCATCGGAGAGAGCCTCTTCTCGGATGCGATGGGCGATTCGGGAACGCTCGAAGGGACGTACCCGGGGATGGTGCGGCACAACGTCGACGCCATCGTGTCGGGGCTCTTGGGGGAGCTGTGAGCGTCCCGGCACTCGAGGTGACCGACCTCACCGTCGCCTACGGCGACAAGCCGGTTCTGTGGGATGTCGACCTCGATGTCCCCACCGGGACGCTGACCGCGATCGTCGGCCCCAATGGAGCCGGCAAGACGACGCTCCTGCGCTCGATCCTCGGGCTCGTCAAGCCGGCCGCGGGCCGCGCGCTCGTCCTCGGCAAGCCGTACTCGGAGCAGCGCCAGCTCGTCGCGTACGTTCCGCAGCGCGGCTCGGTGGACTGGGACTTCCCGACCGACGTGCGCGATGTCGTGCTGATGGGCCGCTACGGGCGCCTCGGCTGGGTGCGGCGTCCTCGCCGGGCGGATCGAGAGGCCGCGGACGCCGCGCTGCGACAAGTGGGGATGGCCGACCTCGCCCACCGGCAGATCAGCCAGCTGTCGGGAGGACAGCAGCAGCGCGTGTTTCTCGCACGCGCCCTCGTGCAGGGGGCAGACGTGTACCTGATGGACGAGCCCTTCCAGGGTGTCGACGCGACGACCGAGCTCGCGATCGTCGAGCTGCTCCGGACGCTGCGCGAGAGCGGGAAGACGATCGTCGCGGTGCACCATGACCTGCAGACGGTGCCCGAGTACTTCGATCGCGTCGCGCTCCTGAACGTACGGAAGATCGCCGGCGGGCCTGTGGAGGAGGTGTTCACGGAAGAGAACCTCCGGCTGACGTACGGCGGACGCTCCGCCGTGTTCGGTCGCCGCCCGGCCACGTGATGGCCGCATTCCTCTTGCTCGACGACTACACGTTGCGCGTCGTCGCGGTCGGGGCGGCCACGCTCGGAATCGTGAGCGGCGCGCTCGGGACGTTCGCCGTGCTTCGTCGGCAGGCGCTCGTCGGCGACGCGATCTCGCACGCCGCCCTGCCGGGCGTCGCGCTCGCGTACCTGGTGACGGGCAACAAGGGCTCGCTTGCGCTGATGATCGGGGCGGCGCTCACCGGGTTCGCGGCCGTCCTTCTCGTCGGCGCGGTCGTCCGCACCACGCGCGTGAAGCAGGATGCGGCGCTCGGCATCTGGCTCTCGGTCTTCTTCGGCGTCGGCCTCGTCCTGCTCACGTATCTCCAGCGCCGCCCCGACGCTTCTCAGGCGGGCCTCGACCGCTTCCTCTTCGGCCAGGCAGCGACGCTCCTCCGCGAGGACGTCGTCACGATGGCAGTTGCCGGCGGGCTCGCGCTGCTCGTGATGCTCCTCCTCTGGAAGGAGCTGAAGCTGCTCGCGTTCGACCACGAGTTCGGGTCGGCCCTCGGGTTGCGCATGCGCGTCGTGGACGTCGTCCTCACCGGCCTGCTCGTCGTCGCCATCGTCATCGGCCTCCAGACGGTCGGTGCCGTCCTGATGGCGTCGATGATCGTTGCCCCCGCCGCCGCGGCGCGCCAGTGGACGGACCGCCTCGGAATCATGGCGATCCTCGCAGCGGCCTTCGGGGCACTCGCGGGGGTCTCCGGGGCGGTCGCCTCAGCGGAGGTCGCCCGTCTGCCGACGGGGCCGACCATCGTCGTGTTCGCGACGCTCCTCGTGGTCGTCTCGCTGCTCGCCGCCCCGCGGCGTGGGCTCGTGTCACGAGCGGTCGGCGCACGTGCGGCGCGCGAGCGGCTCGGCTCCTCCGCGGTGTTGGCCGATCTCGCCCAGCTGGAACGGCGGCACGAGGGGCCGGTGGGCGGCCACCACGCGGCAACGATCGCCGTCATGGAGCAGGCCGACGTCGGGCTCGCGCTCGTCGAGCTCGAGCGGCGCGGCCTCGTCGAGCACACGCCCGACGATCTCTGGCAGCTCACCGACAAGGGCCGCGCGGAGGCATCACGACGATGACCTCGGGGCAGATCGAGATCATCGTCATCGCCGCGCTCACGGCGTCTGCCTGCGCGCTCGTCGGCGTGTTCCTCGTGCTCCGCGGGATGTCGCTCGTCTCGGACGCGATCACCCACTCCGTCCTGCTCGGCATCGTGCTTGCCTTCTTCGTCACCCAGTCGACGACCTCTCCGCTGCTCCTCGTCGCCGCGGCGCTGGCGGGTGTCGCGACGGTCGCGCTCGTCGAGCTCGTCGTCGGAACGCGGCTCGTGAAGGAGGACGCCGCGATCGGCCTCGTCTTCCCGGTGCTGTTCTCGATCGGCGTGATCCTGGTCTCGCGCTACGCGGGAGGCGTCCACCTCGACATCGACGCCGTGCTGCTGGGCGAGCTCGCGCTCGCCCCGTTCGACCGCGTCGAGGTCGCGGGACTCGACCTGGGACCCGCCGCGCTCGTGACGATGGCCGTGGTGCTCGTGATCGACGCAGTCGTCGTGCTGGTGCTCTGGAAGGAGCTGAAGCTCACGGCGTTCGACTCGGCCCTCGCGCTCTCACTCGGCTTCGCGCCGGCGGCCGTGACGTACGGGCTCATGACGCTCGTGTCGCTGACGGCCGTGGGGGCTTTCAACGCGGTCGGCTCGATCCTCGTCGTGGCGTTGATGATCGCTCCGCCCGCAGCCGCGTACCTCTTGAGCGACACCCTCTGGCGCGTCACCGCGCTCGCCGTCGGTATCGGCGCCGCTTGCGCGGTCGCCGGCTACTGGGCTGCCTACCTCCTCGATGCGTCCATCGCGGGCTGCATCGCAGGCGCGTGTGGGGTGGCGTTCACGCTCGCATGGTCGTTTGCGCCGGGCCGTGGTCTCGTCGCGGGGGCCCGTCGCCGCGCGCGGCAGCGCGTCGACTTCGCGCACGCGATGCTCGCCGTCCATCTCGCGAACCACGAGGGAAAGCCGGAAGCGGAGGTCGAGAGCCGTGTCGACCACCTCGGTGGGCACCTTCGCTGGGAGACGGCCCGCGTCCGCCGGATCGTCGCGTCCGCAGAGCGCCGGGGCCTAGTGGTCGAGCAGGCGGGGATCCTCGGGCTGACCGAGCGCGGACGCAGCCTGGCTCAGGAGACTCTGACGTTCTGACCTGGCTCACCCGGCCCCGCGCTGCTCAACGACGACTTAACGGCTTCTAACCCGCGGTTCACGGCACGACGTCTATAACGAACGTCGCATGGCTTCTCCCTCCAAGGTCGGATCCGTCGTCCTCCTCCTCGCAACCGCAGCTGTCGGCGCCGCTGCCGCCGTCGGCGCGGTTGCGCTCCTCGGAGGGTTCGAGAGTTCCACAACGGTGGTCACCGAGACCGTCGCCGTGCCGGCCTCGTCGGGCTCAGGTGCCACGTCGGCGATGGACGTCACCGAGATCTACGAGCGGTCGGCTCCCGGTGTCGTTCAGATCGCGTCCACCGCTCAGGGCCCTGTGGCCGTGGACCCGCTCGGCGGAGCGCCCTCGAGCGCGCTCGGCTCCGGGTTCGTCGTCGACAAGGCGGGGCACATCGTCACGAACTACCACGTGGTGAGAGATGCGTCCCAGATCCGCGTCAGCTTCTCGAACCAGGACACCGTCGAGGCGAAGCTCGTGGGCACCGACCCCTCGACGGACCTCGCAGTGCTGCAGGTGGACACCGATGCGAGTGCGCTCACGCCCCTGCCGCTCGGCGACTCGGACAGCGTTCGCGTCGGCGATCCCGTCGTCGCGATCGGGAACCCTTTCGGGCTCTCGCGGACGGCGACCGCCGGCATCGTCAGCGCGCTCCAGCGCCTGATCCAGGCTCCCAACCAGTTCACCATCGACCACGTCATCCAGACCGACGCCCCGATCAACAAGGGGAACTCTGGTGGGCCACTCCTGAACGAGCGCGGCCAGGTGATCGGCGTCAACACGCAGATCGAGACCGGCGGCGTCTCGACGGGGAACGTCGGAATCGGGTTCGCGGTTCCCTCGAACACGGTGAAGGAGGTGGTCGCGCAGATTCTCAGGACAGGACGGGTCGATCGCGCGTACCTCGGGATCACGGGCCAGGCGATTACTCCCGACCTCTCGGAGAGCGTCAAGCTCCCCGTGCAGAAGGGCGTCATCGTCGCCACCGTCCGCGAGGACAGCGGCGCCGGCAAGGCCGGTCTGAAGGGCGGCGACTCGCAGCTCGTGGTCGCCGGTGAGTCGTACACGCTCGGGGGCGACATCATCGTTGCGCTCGGCGGCAAGCAGATTTCCTCGATCGAAGAGCTCCGCGACGCGATTGCCGAGCACACGCCCGGCGAGACGGTGCAGCTGGAGATCTTTCGCGACGGGAAGAAGACGAGCGTGACGGTTACGCTCGGGCGCCAGCCCCCCTCCCCCCAGGGCTAGCCGCCGCATCAGGCCCCGGCGTGCCGGGGCCTGATCGCACAACGGCCCGGGGTCCGACCGCCTGCCCGGACCCCGGCCGACCTCTTTTCCGCAGATCGGGATCCGCAAGAAGCGGATCCCGATCGCGAAGATCCCCTGAAGCGGGGCAGCGAAGCTGCCCCTGATCGCATACCTCGTCCGTCTCGCCGCTCCGCACGTCGCGAATCCGCCGAGCGGACTCCCGGTCGCGCGAAGATCTCTAAAGCACAACGGCTTCGCCGTCGCGGTCGTCGCGCACGGCAGCCGGTATCGCACGCTGATCAGCGGCACGTATGACGTCGGCTGCCGCGCACGCGCAGCTCTATTCGTCACGGAGCTCGGCGGGAGCCGCCGCGAGGGCCTCGTCCGTGAGCCGGTAGCCGCGGTCGATCAACGCCCGCTTGCGCTCCTCGGGCCAGGGCTCGTCTCCCCGGAAGGACGGATCCAGCGCGTCCGCTCCGGGAGCCCCCCTCACGATCATCGTCGGAATCACGCGGTCGTGTCCGAACGGGAACCTCGCACCACCGAAGATCTCGTCGAGCTCCGCACGTAGACGCTCTCGACGCCTGCGCCGCGCAGCTGCGAGCGCGGCGACGACGACCTCGTCCCGCAGCCGTGCGAGCTCTCCGACGGAGAGCGCCCGCTCCGACGCCTGGCGCTCCTCGAGAACGGTGTTGCGAGCGATCGCGACCCGCATCAGCCGCACGATCAGCTCCGGGTAGTGGGCGGGCTCGCCGCGCTCGACGCGATCCTCCGCGAGGCGGAGCTCGTCGAGAAGAGCTCGCACCGGCGGAACGGCGCGAAAGCGCTCCAGACGCTCTCGCATCCGCGTGAGGATCGTGACGTCCGTCGGGCGAAAGCTCGCCAGGTAGCGGAAGCCGGCGATCGCGTTCACGGACGCATTTCGCTGCGCATGTTCGAGGGGGAAGTTCCGCACCCAGCTGCCGTCGGTCGCGACCACGTCGTCGACGGCGACCGGCAGCACCAGCGCCGAGATGGCGGCCGACGCGAGGAGCGCCTGGCTCAGAGTCCCGGGGGATGTCGAGTGCGCGGGGTACACGAGCTCGAAGTGCTGCGTCCCGTCGAGATCGGGATAGCTCGAAACGTCCGTGGCGAAGACGACGAGCTCGATCTCGGCTTTCACCAGCGCGTCTCCCAGCTCGCTCGGAGCGCCGAGACGCTCCGCGATGGTCGCAGGCAGCGTGTAGTCGTGGAGCCCGCCCGGAAGCTGCCACACGCGCCGCGGGCTGAAGACGTCCACCGACTGCAGCCCGATCAGAAACTCCTCGAGGTCGTCGAGGCGATCGAGAGCTGCCATCGCTCCCGACAGCGCTCCCGCGGAGGTCCCGTAGATCCAGCCGACGCGTCCCCAGAGGGGTGTCTCGCGCAGGCGCTTCAGGAAGCCGTACTCGAGCAGGAACCCGTTGATGCCCCCTCCGGAGAGGACGAGGGCGACGTCGCGCGAACCGGGCGTGGGCACGTGGCTATTGTGCCCCCGTGGAGGAAGAGATCCGTCGAGGTTCCGCCGTCCTTCCGGACGTCGGCGCCGAGAGCGACGACGAGCTCTGGCGCGACGATGACGGCGACGACCATTCCGGATGGCACTGCGTCCGTACAGATCCCTTCCTCTGTCCGGCCGCTGGATGCTCGTTCGTCGCTGACTTCATGACCGCTGCGCACCTCGTCCTCGTCTGGCAGGAGCGGGACGATCCCAACCTCCTGTGGCACGCGCAGCGGGCGAAGGAGGTCGGTAGGAACCCGCGCGTCGTTGCGTACGAGACCGCATTCGGACCGAGCGCGTCGTACTACGCCTGGGAGGCCGCCGGACGCCCGGTTCACGGGGTTCGCGGGAAGTAGCATGGCCGCGTGGCGGTGCTCGAGGAGACCATCCGCGTGAGCGGCGTCCGCTGCGAGCGGTGCGTGGGGCGCCTCGCTGTCGCGCTGCAAGCGCATGACGGCCTGGAGATGGCGAACGCCAACCTGCTGGGTGACGTGACGCTCGCGTGGAACGAGGAGCGCACGTCGCGTGACGCGATTCTCTCGGCGCTCGCCCGAGCGGGCTTCCACGAGGTCGCGACGGGCCTGGAATAGCCCCGACGCGTGCCGCGTTGACGAGTCCTGTAACGCGGTACGGTAGCCCGGTGAGCGAGCCGGAGCCCACCACCGACGCGCAGCGCATCGCGACCGAGGCACGCGACCGCGCACGCTTCGAGGAGGAGGCGCTCGGTCTCGCCGATCAGGTCTACCGCGTCGCCCGGAGGCTTGTCGGATCGCGCGAGGAGGCCGAGGATCTGGTGCAGGAGACGTACGCGAGGGCATTCCGGAGCTGGCGCTCCTACACACCGGGCACGAACATGCGCGCCTGGCTCCTGCGCATCCTCACCAACCTCAACGTCGATCGCGGCCGCCGAATCCAGCGATCGCCGCAGACCCAGCCGCTCGAGGAGACGGACTACTACCTCGCGAACAAGCTGGCATCCGCGGCGGGCGAGGACGTGCTCGAGCAGGACGTCGTCGTGGAGCGCCTCTCGCAGGACTCCGTGGTGAACGCGCTGGCTGACATCTCCCCCCAGTTTCGCGAAGTCGTCGTCCTCGTCGACATCGGCGACTTCACGTATGCCGACGCGGCGCAGATCCTCGACATCCCTATTGGTACCGTGATGTCGCGCCTGCACAGAGGACGAAGGGCGCTGAAGGCGAAGCTCGCGGAGGAAGCCCTGTCTTGAGCCACGAACCGTGTGATCGTTGCGAGGAGCTCCTCCAGGACTTCCTCGACCGGACGTTGACCGATGCCGAGTGGGCAGAGGCCGAGTCGCACCTGTCCGGATGCGACTACTGCCGTCGGCGGTACCGGTTCGAGGAGACGCTCCGCAAGTACGTCAGGACGAGCGCCACAGAGCGGATGCCGCCGGGGTTGATGGAGAAGCTCCAGGAGCTGCGCGGCATCGACGCCACGGCGTAGCCGGGCTGTCTATACGAGGTCCTCCCGCACGTCGACGTCGCCGGGGGGGCCGAGGTCGTCGCACGGGATCAGGCGCACGTCGCGTCCACGGAGACCCTCGTCGGGGATCTCGCTCCACGACTCGCGTCCGATGACGAGCGGGTGGCCCCGTTCCCCGCCGTACGAGGCGGCAACGAGGCCTTCGCCCGTCCGCCACGCGTCGACCACGCGCTCTACGGCGGCCGGCGCCAGGTCTGGGCCGTCTGCGAGAACGACCACCCCGCCCTCGACGTCGTCCCCGAGCGCTTCGAGCCCGCAGCGAAGCGAGGCCCCCGGCCCGCAGGCCCACTCGGGGCACGCGACGACGCGGCACGTCGGTCCTTGTGGCTCTGAGCCACAAGGCGCTGGCTCGAGCGCATGTGCACCCTCGACGACGACGATCTCGTCGATCGAGGTCTGTCGTAGCCGCTCGAGAACTCGGGGAAGGAGCAGGAGCTGCTTGGGCGCGCCGAACCGCGACGCCTCGCCTGCCGCGAGGACGATTGCAGCGACCCGCCCCGGCATCAGGTCTCCGTGACGGTGACCGCTCGGACGACGACCGGCTGTGTCGGCGGCCCGTCGCCCGCTCCGAGCGCATCGATGCGCATCACGGTGTCCATCCCAGCCGTCACGGTGCCGACGATCGCGTACTCGGGAGGCAGGCCGACGTCCTCGCCCGTGACGACGAAGAACTGGCTCCCCGATGTCCCAGCAGGCTCGAATCCCGCCTTCGCCATCGCGACCACACCGCTCGTGTAGCGGGAGTCCGACGGCGGCACGTCCACGGTCGAGTACCCCGGCCCGCCGGATCCCGTCTGCGTCGGGTCGCCACCCTGAATCACGAACCCTGGGGCGACGCGGTGGAAGATCGTGTCGTCGAAGTACCCGTCGCCCGCGAGGGCTACGAGCGACGCAGTCGTCTGCGGCGCTAGCTCGGGGTCGAGCTCGACGGAAAAGGTGCCGCAGCTCGTCTCGAACGTCAGTGTGTAGGAGGTGCCGCTCGCGAGTGGCTCCGTGGGGGCGTCGTTGTCGCCCGCGTCCCGGGCGTCCGGCGCCTCGACCTCCTGGCATTCGTCCAGAAGGCCAGCCGCATCCCCGCCGTCGTCACTGCCGCCGCAGCCGGCGGCGAGCACCGCGAGGGTGACGGCCAGGAGGAGCGCGCGCATGCGTGCGATGCTACCCACCGGCGGTGGACGTGACGCGCTGCGAGTGGACGGCCGGTGGAGACGAGCTCATGCTCGCCTACCACGACGAGGAGTGGGGAGCTCCCTCTCATGACGACGTCCACCTCTTCGAGATGCTGACGCTCGAGGGAGCGCAGGCCGGGCTCTCGTGGAGCACGGTCCTGCGGAAGCGCGAGGGGTACCGTCGCGCGTTCGCCGCCTTCGACCCCGCTTCGGTCGCGCGGTTCACGGCACGGGACGTCGAGCGGCTCCTCGGCGACGTCGGGATCGTGCGGAACCGTCTGAAGGTCGAGTCGACGATCGTGAACGCCCGCCGTGTTCTCGAGGTGCAGGACGAGGCCGGGAGCCTCGACGCCTACCTGTGGAGCTTCGTCGACGGCGAGCCCCTCGTCGGCGGCTTCACGGCGCTGTCCGAGCTGCCGGCGGAGACGTCGCTCTCCAAGGCGCTGTCGAAGGATCTGAAGCGCCGCGGCTTCCGCTTCGTGGGGCCGACGACCTGCTACGCCTTCATGCAGGCCGTCGGAATGGTCAACGACCACACGGTCGACTGCTTCCGGTATCCGGGGCTCGCTTCGTGAGCGCCCCGATCCGGTACGCGCGTAGTGGTGACGTCAACATCGCGTACCAGGTGACCGGCGACGGCCCGTTCGATCTCGTCCTCGTCCACGGATTCTTCTCGCACCTCGAGATCGACTGGGAGCTGCCGGCGTTCGCGCACCTGCAAGAGCGGATTGGCTCGTTCGCGCGGCTCATCAGGTTCGACAAGCGCGGGACGGGGCTCTCGGATCGAGACGTCGGGCTCCCGGACTTCGAGACGCGCATGGACGACGTCCGTGCCGTGATGGACGCCGTGGGCAGCGAGTCGGCGGTGCTGTTCGGCTACTCCGAAGGCGGGCCCATGTCCGTCCTCTTCGCGGCCACTTACCCGGAGCGGGTTCGCGCTCTCGTCCTCTACGGAACCTACGCGAAGAGGCGCGACCCCGACGACGACTATCCCTGGGCACCGACGTGGGAGGAGCGCGTGCGCGTCGCTCGCGAGCTCGAGGAGGCGTGGGGCGAGAACGTCGATCTCTCCGCGATGTGGCCGAACGCGAATGCCGCCGACGCCGCGTGGTTCCACCGGCGAGGGCGCGCGGCGCTCAGCCCGGCCGGAGTGCGCGACCTCATCCTCATGAACTCGCAGGCGGACGTGCGCGAGGCGCTCGCGAGCGTCCAGTGCCCGACCCTCGTGCTCCATCGAACAGGCGATCTGGATTCGCGAGTCGACGAGGGCCGCTACATCGCGGAGCACATTTCCGGGGCTCGCTTCGTCGAGCTCCCGGGTGACGATCACTCTCTCGCTGCAGATCCGGACCAGATCCTCGACGAGGTGGAGGAGTTCCTGACGGGCGTGCGGCCGGTTCGCGCGACACATCGTGTGCTGGCGACAGTCCTGTTCACAGATCTCGTGCGCTCGACCGAGCGGGCGACGGCGCTCGGCGACGCGGCGTGGGCCTCGCTCCTCGCTCGGCACGACGACGCGGTTCGCGCAGTGCTGGGCCGGTACGGGGGGGAGGAGATCGACACGGCGGGAGACGGATTCCTCGCCCTCTTCGATGGTCCGGCGCGCGCGATTCGATGCGCGCTCGCAGCTCGTGAAGCCCTGGCGCTGCTCGAGCTCGACGTGCGTTGCGGCGTGCACACGGGGGAGGTCGAGCGGACGCCGGGCGACAAGCCGCGCGGGATCGCTCTGCATGTCGGCGCGCGGATCATGGCGCTCGCCGGTGCAGGCGAGGTCTTCGTCAGCTCCACGACGCACGACCTCGTGGCGGGCTCGGGTCTCGAGTTCGAGGACCGGGGCGAGCACGCGCTGAAGGGCGTCGAGGGGGCTCGCCGCGCCTTCGCGGCGCTGTCAGCTACGCCCTCGTCGTGATGGCGATGAGATCGGCGAGATTGACGAGCTGGATCGCCCGGCGCATGGCCGCGACGCGCTCGGCGTCCGCGACCACCTCGCCGCCCTCTCGCCAGAGCTGCTCCGCCGTGACGAGCAGCTCCTGGATCCGCTCGGCCTCCTCGACGTAGCCGTTGCGCTCCCGCGAGGCGTTCACGGCGAGCCCGAGCGCGCCGATGCCGTCTCGCTGGCGCATCCACAACATCGGGACGGCCATCGAGATGTACTGGTGGATCCGGGCGAACGTCAGCGGCTGGCCGAGTGTCTTCATCTGCTTCGGCTCGCTCAGCGGGAGCGGAGGCTCGTTCTCCGCGATGCGCCGTGCGCTCTCCCCGAGCATCCCGCGGAGCTGTGCCTCGTCGAAGCCGACGAACCGCGCGGTGCGAACGGCGGTGAGCAGCGCGTTCGGCTGGCGTCCGTACGGGTAGTCGGTGGCGAAGAGGACCTGCTCGGGTGAGACCTGGCGGTACAGGTCGAAGAGGTCGATCGCGCTCCAGACCGACGTGTCGAAGAAGACGCCCGGGAGTCCCCTCAGCCGCCCGGCGAGGTTGCCCATGTCCGCGATCCCTGCGTGGGCGATGATCAGCCGGATGCCGTCGCAGCGCCGCACCAGGAGCTCGAGATGCTCCGCGATCGGCGGCAGCCCGCGCCCACCGTGGACGAGGATCGGCACCGAGCGCTCGACGGCGAGCTCGAAGATCGCCGGCAGCCGCTCGTCGTCGAATGCGAACGCCTGGGCGCGCGGGTGCAGCTTGATCCCACGGGCGCCGAGATCGAGGCAGCGCCTTGCCTCCTCCAGCGGGCGCTCGACGAGGTCGAGGCGGGCGAACGGGAGCAGGCGTCCGTCCGAGCGGCTCGCCCAGGCGAGCGTGCGGTCGTTCGGAACCGTGAAGGCCGGCTCCCGGTCGTGCTCGTCCATGCAGAACACGAAGGCGCCCGAGACCCCGTAGCGCTCGAGGCCGGCCACGAGCTCGTCGTAGTCGCCCGTCATCCCGTCGATGTCGTTGCCGAGGTGCGTGTGCACGTCGAAGAGGTACGCGTCCTCGGGCAGCTCCTCGCGGAGCGTCCTCTCGTACTGCTCGACGAGCTGCTGCGCCCTGTCGGACGCGGTCATGTCTCCAGCTCCCGGAGCGCCGCCCACACGCGCGGCGCCGTCATCGGAAGCACGCGCATCCGGATGCCTGTCGCAGCGGCCACGGCGTTCACGATCGCCGCCGGAGCGCCGACGACCGGAGCTTCGCCGATCCCCTTCGCGCCAAACGGCCCGTCGGGCGCCGGGACCTCGACGACGAGGGTCTCGATCTCCGGTACCTGTTCCGCGTTGGGGATCGCGTAGTCCATGAACGACCCGGTCACGAGCCGGCCGTCCTCGTCGTGTGCGAGCTCCTCGTAGAGCGCCCAGCCGACTCCCTGCGCCACTCCGCCGCGCATCTGTCCCTCGACGAGCGCCGGGTTCAGCGCCCGCCCGACGTCCTGGGCGATCACGTGGCGGAGGAGCCGAACCTCTCCGGTCTCACGATCGACCCGCACGTGCGCGAGGTGAGCTGCCACCGAGGGCGCACCGCTCGTCTGCGCCGATCCGCCGTGTCCCTCGATCGGCTCGTAGCGACCGCCGAAGCGAAGCGCCTTGCTCGCGATCTCTGCGACGGTGATCGAGCGATCCGGGGCGCCGACGGCGCGGACGACACCGTCGACGACTTCCAGGTCGTCGGGCGCGATCTCCAGCTCCTCGGATGCGGCCGCGAGGAGCTTCTCGCGCGCGGACTCGGCTGCCTTGAGCACCGCGGCGCCCACCGTGTAGGTGATCTTCGAACCACCGCTCGCGCCTGCATACGGCCCGCTGGACGTATCGGCGGCAACGACGCGCACGTTGTCCGGCTCGAGGCCGAACGTGGCGGCCGCGATCGCGGCGAATCCCGTGTTCACGCCGCTCATGTCCGCTGCCGACGTGATGACCGTCATCGTCCCGTCCCTGTCCACCCGGCAGACGGCTGCGGCAGGCTCGTTGCCCCCCGGCCAGTGGCCGGCTGCCATGCCCACGCCCTCGCCGTCCGGCAGCTCGTCACGAGCCGTCCACAGCGGATGCTGGCGGATGCGCTCGAGCACCTCGACGGCACCGATCGTCGGAAACGGCGTGCCGCTGACGGAGACGTCTCCCTCGACGACGGCGTTCCGGAGCCGGAGCTCCACGGCGTCCAGGCCGAGCTCGGCCGCGAGCTCGTCGAGGAGCGTCTCCAGGGCGAACGCCGCGGTCGGCGCACCCGGCCCGCGATAGGCGCCGAACGTGAAGCGGTTCGTCTGGACGCCGAAGCCGGTGACGTCGTGCGCCAGCCAGCGGTACGGGCCTGCGACGAGCGAGGAGGTGATCCCCTCGAGGCCCCAGCCGGCGTTCGAGCCACGGTCGACGATCATCCGGGCTTCGAGGCCGGTGAGCGTGCCGTCCTTGCGGGCGCCGGCCCGGAGATGCGTGACCTGGGCGGAGACAGGGTTCGTCGCGAGGAAGTCCTCGGTCCGCGTGAGGACGAGCCGCACAGGTCGGCGGAGGGCGAGCGCGGCTCCGGCGGCGAGCGGCTCCACGAGTGCGAACTTCCCGCCGAATGCGCCTCCGAGGGGCTCGGCGATCACGCGGATGCGGTCCTCGGGTAGCCCGAACGCCCGGGCGAGCTCGCTCCGGGTGACGAACGACCCCTGCGTGCTCGTGGACACGACGAGCGTGCCTCCGGGCTCCTGCCAGGCGGTGGCCACCTGCGGCTCGATGTACGCCTGGTACACCCAGGGCGTCCGGAAGGTTCCCGAGACGACGACGTCGCTCGCCTCGAGCGCCGCCGAGACGTCGCCTGCCGCCCGGTGAATCCGGTTGAGGACGTTGGCAGACAGCGGCTCGGCGTCGGCATCCTCTCGGCCGTGGTCGACCCCGGCGTGGATCGACTCCAGGTCGCCGCCCCCCTCGCCGTCCTCGACGCGGCGCGCGAGCGGTGCTCCCGGCTGCATCGCCGTCTCCACGTCGACGACTGCGTCCAGCGGCTCGACGTCGACGGCGACGAGCTCGGCGCCGTCTTCGGCGGCACTCTCGGTCTCGGCGACGACGATCGCGACCGGCTGGCCGGCGAACACGACCTCCTCGCGCGCGAGAGGCTCGGCGGCACGGTCGGATGCGGTGGTGGCCGTCGGCAGGTCTGCGGCCGTCAGCACGGCGACCACGCCGGGAACGGTCAACGCGGCCTCCGCATCGACGCCGCGGATCAGGCCATGGGCCTCGGTCGAGAGGACGAGCCGCGCGTGCAGGAGGCCGTGCACCCAACCGTCTGCCGCGTACCGGGTCGCGCCCATCACCTTGTCGGGCGCGTCCACGCGTGGCCTGGCGACGCCGATGATCTCGGTCACGAGGCGCGTCCTTGCGCGCGCGCGCGCGCGTTGTCGAGCGCGCGGCGAACGACGACTCGCACGAGGTGTCTGCGGTACGCCTCGCCCGCGAAGCGATCGCCGAAGACCTCGATGCCATCGATGGCCGCATCGTCGTTCACGTCGATCAGCGTCGGGCGAGCGCCGACTCCTGTCACGGCGACGGACGTCCCGCCGTCGGGCCGAACGAGCGCCGCGGCACCGGCGAGCGCGAAGCCGGATGCGGGGTGCTCGACAGAGGCGTACGCGGAGCCCGATCCCGGCGGCGGGACCGGGACACGGATCGCGGTGGCGAGCTCTTGCTCGCCGAGCGCGGTCGTGAACGGGCCGAGGACGAAGTCGTGTGCCGCGATGAGTCGCTCCCCCTCCGGCGAGCGTAGCTCCAGCTCCATGCCGAGCGCCAGAGCGACGGCGGGCATGTCCGAGGCGGGATCAGCGTGCGCGAGGCTTCCGCCGATCGTTCCGCGGTTGCGCACCGGGAGATCGCCGATACCCGCTGCGCACTCGCCGATCGCATCGAGGCCGATCCCGTGGAGCTCGTCCGCGCGCGCGAGCGCGTCCCAGGTCGTGAGCGCGCCGATGGCGAGCGAGCCGTTCGAGCGCTCGATCCCGGTGAGCTCGAGGCGGCCGATGTCGACCACGAGCGTGGGTCGCGCGATCCGCAGCTTGAGCACCGGGAGCAGCGACATGCCGCCTGCGAGTGCCTTCGCGTCGGGCTCGGCGAGCGCTTCGAGCGCGTCGTCCACGGAGGTCGCTCGGTGATAGCGGAGCGGAGCGGGGTTCATCGAGACAGCGCCTCCGCTGCCGCGCGGACCGACTCCACGATCGTCTGGTACCCCGTGCAGCGACAGAGGTTGCCGCGCAGCGCGTGGCGGATCGTGGCGTCGTCCGGGTCGGGATCGCGCGAGAGCAGGTCGAGCGTGGTGAGGATCATCCCCGGCGTGCAGAAGCCGCACTGCAGGCCGTGGTGCTCCACGAAGGCTCGCTGTACCGGATGGAGGTCACCGTCTTCTCCGAGGCCCTCGATGGTCGTGATCGCCGCGCCGTCGGCCTGGGCGACGAGCAGCGTGCAACTCTTCACCGCCCGTCCGTCCACGAGCACCGTGCATGCCCCGCATTGACTCGTGTCGCAGCCGACGTGCGCGCCCGTCAGCCCGAGCTCGTCGCGCAGCGCCTGGACGAGCAGCGTGCGTGCTTCGACCTCGACGAGTCGTGGCTCGTCGTTGACGACGAGGTTGACACGTACGGTGTCAGGCACTCGCGGGGAGAGTCGCGAGCTTCTCGCGCAGGTACGCGAGGTACGGGCCCGGGTCGATCGTCGGCGAGCCGGTGAGACGCTCGATCGTCTCCTTCGGCGTGAGCTTGCGGCCGAGGGAGTAGAGGTTCTCGGCGAGCCAGGTCGAGAGCTCGAGCAGCTCGCCCGCCTCCATCTGCGCGTCGACGTCGGGGATCGCCTCGTGCACCGAGGCCCAGATCTGGAGCGAGATGACGTTGCCGAGCGCGTACGTGGGGAAGTAGCCGATCCCCCCGTACGACCAGTGGATGTCCTGGAGGACGCCGTGCGCGTCGTCCGGCACGTCGATGCCGAGGAGCTCGCGCATGCCGGCGTTCCACGCCTCGGGGAGATCCTTCGGATCGAGCTTGTCCTCCATGAGCTGTCGCTCGAGCTCGAAGCGGAGGATGATGTGGAGGCTGTACGTCGTCTCATCCGCCTCCACCCGGATGAGGCCCGGCTCGGCGCGGTTCACCGCAGCGAGGAAGGCATCGATGCCCACGTCACCGAGCTGCTCCGGGAACGTCTCGGTCAGCGGTTCGTACCAGTGCGTCCAGAACGGGCGGCTGCGCCCGACGAGGTTCTCCCAGGTCCGGCTCTGGGACTCGTTCAGGCCGAGTGACGGCGAGGTCGCGAGTGGCGTGCG
Source organism: Gaiellaceae bacterium (assembly GCA_046484465.1). Taxonomy (GTDB): domain Bacteria; phylum Actinomycetota; class Thermoleophilia; order Gaiellales; family Gaiellaceae; genus GMQP-bins7. The sequence continues at coordinate 8,626 of JAWOIV010000140.1, read as the reverse complement.
CTCGAGCGAGGATGCGATGCCGTGCGCATAGAGACCGTGACCGGCTTCGTGCATGGTCGACCAGAGCGAGTCGAGATGCCGCTCGTCGTAGCGCGTCGTCAGCCGCACGTCACGGTTGGAGAACGACGTGCAGAAGGGGTGCACGGTCGTGTCGAGTCGCCAGGCGCCGTCCTCGAACCCCACGGTCGCGAGCACTCGCTCGGCGAACTCGCGCTGACGGTCGACCGGGAACGAGCCCTGCAGGAACGACGAGTCGACCTCGGGCGCCTCACGCACGAGCTCGGCGAGCACGGGGCGCACGGCCCCGAAGACCTCGGCGACCTCCGTCGTCGTCATGAACGGCTCGTAGTCGTCGAGGAGCGGCGTGTACGGCGAGTCGTCCCACTCGAAGCACTCGACGTAACGGCGCTTCAGCTCGAGGTTCTGCTGAAGCACGGGGAGGAAGCTCGAGAAGTCGCTCTTCGCGCGCGCGTCGATCCAGATCTGGTTGCCGAGCGCGCCTGCGCGGATCATCTCCGTGCGCAGCTCGGTCGGCACGCGCCGCTGCTTCTCCCAGTCACGCCGCGTCACGCGGATGATGCTCGCCTCGTCGGAGTCGTGCTCGAGCGACTCCTCGAGCGGGCGCAGCTTCTCGAGCAGTCGCCCGACCTCGTCGTCGATGAACAGGTCGTGCGCGACTCGGCCGAGCGTGGCGAGCGCGTCGGCGCGGGCAGGATGCCCGCCGGGCGGCATCGTGACCTTCTGGTCCCACGCGAGCACGCCCATCGACCGGTAGAGGTCCGAGAGCTCCGCGAGGCGCTCCCGAAGGGCGACGAAGTCGGCGTTCACCGGGGAGGACTCTACCGGCGGCGATAGGATCGGCGACCGTGAACGTCCTCGTCTATGGCGACACCGTCCGCGTGCCCGAGCTCCGGCACGAGGTGCCGCTCGGGATCCCCGACCCGTTCTTCTACGCGGAGATCGGCGGTCGGCGCCTGATCGCGATCAGCTCGATGGAGGCGATGCGCGTCGAGGGCCTCGATGTCGGCTTCGAGGTGCACCCGAACGAGGACTTCGGCGTAGACGAGCTGCGCCGAAGCGGCGTCGACGCCCTCGCGTTCCCGGGTGAGCTTGCGCGCAACGTCGCGCGCGGGCTCCGGATCCGCTCGGCGACGGTGCCGGCCGGCTTTCCGCTCGGCATCGCCGACGCGCTCCGTGCCGACGGTGTCGAGCTGGTCGTCGACCAGCGGCTCTTCGACGACCGGCGCCGCCGCAAGAGCGGGCACGAGCTGGCCGGGATCCGGCGGGCCCAGCGGGCCGCAGAGGCTGGAGTCGAGGTCGCGCGCGACCTCTTCCGGCGTTCCGAGCCGGCGAACGGCGGCCGCGTGGTGGACGGCGAGCCGCTGACGTGCGAGCTCGTCAAGCGGCGGATACAGGCCGCCCTCCTCGCCCACGGCACGCTCGCCGAGGACATGATCGTCGCGCACGGCGCCCAGACGGCGATCGGCCACGAGATGGGCTCGGGGCCGATCGAAGCCGACGACGTCGTGATCCTCGATCTCTGGCCGATGGACCTCGAGTCCGGCTGCTACGCCGATCTGACGCGCACGCTCGTCGTCGGGGACGCGCCCGGCGAGATCCGCGAGTGGCACGCGCTCTGTCGCGAGGCGCTCGAGCTCGCCGCATCGGAGGTGCAGGCGGGGGTGAACGGGGGAGACGTGCACCGTCTCGTCTCCGAGCGCTTCGCGTCGCACGGCTTCCCGACGCAGCTCACCAAGCAGGAGGGCGAGGTCCTGCGCGACGGCTTCTACCACGGCCTCGGCCACGGGGTCGGCCTCGAGGTGCACGAGGCGCCCGGCCTCGGCATGATCGGAGAGGAGCTCGTGGCGGGGGACGTGATCACGATCGAGCCGGGCCTGTACCGCCACGGCTTCGGCGGCGTCCGCGTCGAGGACCTCTTCCTCGTGACCGACGACGGCTGCGAGCGCTTGACCGACTGCCCCTACGACCTGGAGGTGTGAGGTGGGCGACCGCGCCATCGACACGCTGTTGCTCGAGGACAGGAAGTACCCGCCTCCGCACGGCTTCGCGGCGCAGGCGAACGCGCAGCCCGGGATCTACGACATTCCGTTCGAGGAGTTCTGGGAGCGGGAGGGGCGCGAGCGCGTGACGTGGTTCGAGCCGTTCACGTCCCTCCTCGAGTGGGAGCTCCCGTACGCGCGCTGGTACGGCGGCGGGAAGATCAACGTCGCATACAACTGCCTCGATCGGCACGTGGAGGCAGGCCGCGGGGAGCGGGTGGCCTTCCACTACGAGGCCGAGCCCGTCGGCGAGCGTACGGACCTCACGTACGCGCAGCTCCTCGAGGAGGTCGTCAAGGCCGCGAACGGCCTGAAGGCGCTCGGCGTGCGCAAGGGCACACCTGTTGGGATCTACATGGGGATGGGGCCGGGACTGCCCGTGGCGATGCTTGCCTGCGCGCGCCTCGGCGCGCCCTTCACGGTCGTCTTCGGTGGCTTCTCGGCCGAGTCGCTCGCCGACCGTCTGAACGACATGCGCTGCGAGATCCTGCTGACGCAGGACGAGGGCTACCGCCGCGGGCAGATCGTCCCGCTCAAGCTCCATGCGGACGAGGCGCTCGCCTCCTGCCCGGGCGTGCGCAAGGTCGTCGTCGGTCAGCGCACGCGGGGGAACGTCCCGATGACGCCGGTCCGGGACATGACCTGGAGCGAGCTGATCGACGGGCAGTCGTTCGACCCGGCCTCGTGCCCGTGCGAGCCGATGGACTCCGAGGACCTTCTCTACCTCCTCTACACGAGCGGGACGACCGCGAAGCCGAAGGGGATCGCGCACACGACGGCCGGCTACCTCGTCGGCGTCGCGACGACGCACCACTACATCTTCGACCTGAAGGCCGAGACCGACGTGTTCTGGTGCGCCGCCGACATCGGCTGGGTGACGGGGCACAGCTACATCGTCTTCGGGCCGCTCTGCAACGGCGCGACGAGCATCCTCTACGAAGGCACGCCGGACTTTCCCGACCAGAGCCGCTGGTGGGACATCGTCGAGCGCTACGGGGTGACGATCCTCTACACGGCGCCGACGGCGATCCGGGCGCACATGAAGTGGGGCCCCGAGCACGCCCAGAAGCACGATCTCGGCTCTCTTCGCCTTCTCGGCACGGTCGGAGAGCCGATCAACCCGGAGGCGTGGATCTGGTACCGCGAGCACATCGGCCTCGACCGCCTCCCGATCGTGGATACCTGGTGGCAGACGGAGACCGGGATGGTGCTGATCACGCCGCTCCCGGGTGTCACGACGCTCAAGCCGGGCTCCGCCACGAAGCCGTTCCCGGGGGTCGAGGCGGCGGTCGTGAACGATCGCGGCGAGGAGGTCGGTCCAGGCGGGGGCGGGTACCTCGTCCTCAAGCGGCCCTGGCCTGCGATGACGCGCGGGATCTTCGGCGACGACGCGCGCTTCCGGGCGACGTACTGGGAGCGCTTCCCCGGCATGTACTTCGCCGGCGACGGGGCGCGGATCGACGAGGACGGCGACTTCTGGCTCCTCGGCCGCGTGGACGACGTGATGAACGTCTCCGGCCACCGCATCTCGACCATCGAGGTGGAGTCGGCGCTCGTCGATCACACGGCCGTGGCCGAGGCCGCGGTCTGTGGCCGCGCCGACCCGCTCACGGGCCAGGCCATCGTCGCGTTCGTGACGCTGAAAGGCGGGCAGGAGGCGTCGGTGGAGATGCTCGAAGCGCTCCGCGACCACGTGGCGACGAAGATCGGTCCGATCGCGAAGCCGGCGAACATCGTCTTCACGCCCGAGCTCCCGAAGACGCGCTCGGGGAAGATCATGAGGCGCCTCCTGCGCGACGTCGCCGAGCACCGCCCGCTGGGTGACACCACGACCCTCGCGGATCCGGCGGTGGTCGCCGAGATCGCCGAGCGGGCTGACGCTCAGCCCGCCGAGGGCTGAGCCGGGAGCCGGGCGGTCGTCAGTCCGAGGGAATGCGCCGCCTGCGTGAGGCGACCGTCACTCGTCACGAGCAGGGTGTCCTCCGCGTCGATCTCGAGTGCGGACGCCAGGTGCACCGCGTCGTATCCGCGCAGGCCATGCCTCTCTGCGAGCTCGCCTGCGCGAGTGGCCAGCTCCGGGATCGGCTTCGGCACGGTTCGTAGCCCTCGATTGACGGGGGGGCGTGACGACTCCAGCTGCGATCAGCTCGTCGATCCGGGAGCGCCCGTTCGCGGGAGAGATCCGCGCGATCGGCTTCCCGCGGTCCGTGACGACGATCTCCTCGCCCTCGCGAACCTGATCGAGGTGGCGACTGAGGTGCGCCCGGAGCTCTCGGACACCGGGCGGCCTCAGACGGCGGCGCCGACCGCGCGCTCGAACGCGGCGAGGGTCCGGTCTATGTCGTCCTCAGTCGTCCGCCAGTTCGAGACCGAGACGCGGATCGCGGCGCGCTCGTCCCAGATCGTCCCGCCCATCCACGCCTCGCCGCTCGCCTGGACGTGCGAGAGCACCGCCTTCGTCGCCTCGTCATCCGCGAAGCGGAAGAGCACCTGGTTGATGACGACGTCGTTCAGGAGCTCGCAGCCCGGGAGCTTCGAGACCCCCGTCGCGAAGCGCGCCGCCAGATGGGAGCAGCGATCCACGAGATCGGCCACGCCGGTGCGCCCGAGAGATCGAAGCGCGGCGTAGACCGTGAAGGCCCGCGCTCGCCGGGACGACTCGGGCGTCCAGTCGGCCGCGTCGCGAGACCACTTCCCCTGGCCCTCGTAGTAGGGGGCCTTCATCGTCATCGACGCCTGGTGCGACGCAGGCCTCGCGCAGAACGCGAGCCCGCAGTCGTAGGGGACGTTGAGCCATTTGTGCCCGTCCGCTGCCCACGAGTCGGCGCCGCCGAGGCCGTCGACGAGATGGCGCCTCGTCGGGCTGGCGGCCACCCACAGGCCGAACGCACCGTCGACATGGAGCCACGCGTCGGTCTCCCGCACGATCGTGACGATCTCCCGCAGCGGGTCGTACGACCCCGTGTTCACCTCGCCGGCCTGCGCGACCACCATCGTCGGGCCGTCGCCCGTCGCGAGCACTTCGCGGAGCGCGTCGGTCCGCATCCGTCCGTGGTCGTCCGCCGCGACCACGTCGATCTGCGCGTTGCCGATCCCGAGCAGTCGGAGCGCGCGGTCGACGGTCACGTGCCGGTGCCGGCCGACCACGACGCGCACTGGCGGCGATCCCACCAGGCCGGCCTCGCGGACGTCGTGCCCTCTCGCGGAGAGAACTTCGTGCCGGGCCGCCGCAAGCGCGGTCACGTGCGCCATCTGACACCCGGTCGTGATCGCGAACGACGCGTGCGATGGGAGGCCGAGCAGCTCCTTCAGCCAGTCGCCGGCCACCTCCTCGACGATCGAGGCGGCCGGACCGAGGACGCCGAACGCCGCCACCTGATCCCACGCGGTCGCGAGCCAGTCCGCCCCGACCGTCGCCGGGAGCGCCCCGCCCGTGACGTACCCGAAGTACCGTGGCCCGGCGGTCGCCACCACACCGGGCTCGACGGCGCGCGCCAGCTCCTCGACGACCTCGAGCGGGTCACTCGGGCCTTCCGGCAGCGGCCCTCCGAGTGCCGCAGCGAGCTCGTCCACCGACATCGGCGGGAACACCGGGCGCTCGTCGAGCGACTCCAGGTAGTCGGCGGCGATCTCGGCGGTCCGCCGCAGCAGCTCGCGCTCGTCCGTCACGGCGCGAGTCTACGCCCGAGCCGAAGCCCCCGATACGTCCGAGATGAACGCGCGCACGTCAGGCCCTGCCGGGTCGATCGCGTGATCGCCTCCCACGTGAACCGAGCGGGCGTGGGGGATCGCGCCGGCGAGCGCCTCGGATCCGAGCCTGATCGGCTCCGGTGACTCGTCGGCGGTGACGACCAGAACCGGAAGTTCCAGCTCGTCGAGACGGAAGCCACCTGTGAGCCGCTCCCCACCGCGGATCTCAGCGAGGAGCGCCTGCCCGTTCGCGGTGAACACCTCCCGCCAGATCGGCGGTAGCTCGTCCCAGGCACCGAACACCTCGCGGAGCACGGTCTCGCCCACCGCGTCGACCCCACGCTCGACCACTACTCGCTCGAGCCTGCTCGCGAGCGATGTGAACCAGTCGTCCGACTCGGGTGAGCGCCCGAGCGGGCCCGCTTCGAGGAGTGCGACGGCCTGCACCGACCCCGGGTGTCGGAGAGCGAGCTCGAGCGCGATCGTGCCGCCGTAGCTTCTCCCGACGAGAACCGCCGGCTCGGCGTCGAGCGCCCGCAGCAGAGCCAGCGCGTCGTCCGCATGCTCCCCGACGCTCGTCGTCTCGTACGGATCGGGGCGCTCGCTCCGCCACGATCCGCGGCGGTCGTACGTGATCACCCGCCCGAGGTCCGCGAGGCGCTCCGCGGCGTCCTCCCAGAAGACCGCTGCGCTCCCCGCCCCGTGGATGCCGAGGATCGGCACGCCCTCTCCGCGCTCCTCGTAGTAGAGGCTCACGCCGTTGACCGTGAGATGTGGCACGTGTCACGAGCCTACAACGGCTCGTGCCTCCGCGCTACGCGACGAGGAGCTGCTCGAAGTGCGCGGGGTCGTCGAACGGCCCGACGAGCGCGAGGTAGAGGCGCTTGTCCTCGAAGAGGTCCTTCGCGACGAGCTGCACGTCCTCCGCGGTCACGTTGTCGAGCTGGCGCAGGAGCTCGTCGGGATCCTCGATCTCACCCTCGAGCACCTCGCGCCGGAGGCCGTACTGGATCGTTCCCTGCGGGCTTTCCAGTCGGAGCACGAAGCGCCCCTTGGCGTAGCCCCGAGCCTTCTCGAGCTCGTCCGCGGGCACCGGCTCGGCGGCGATCTTGCGAAGCTCGCCGAGGATGGTCGTGATCGCCTCGTCCACGCGCCCGACGTCCACGCCCGCGCCGGCGTAGAGCGTGCCCGCGTCGGTGTACGCGGCGCTTCCCGCGTGGACGTAGTAGCCGAGGCCTCGCTTCTCTCGAACCTCCGTGAAGAGCCGGGACGACATGCCGCCGCCGAGCACGACCGCGAGAAGCTGGAGCGCATAGCGGTTCGGGTGCCCGATCGGGTAGCTGCGGACGCCGAGATTCAGGTGCGCCTGCTCGGAGGTCTTCGTGTGCAGCAGGACGGGCGAGCCGTCCGCCGGCATCTCCACCGGCACAGGCGCTCCCGTCTCACCCGGTTCGATGTCGCCGAGGAGCTCCTCGAGACGATCGAGGAGACTCTCCCCGATTCGCCCTCCGACTCCGACGACGATGCGCTCGGGCCGGTACCAGGCGTCGAGGTAGGACGTGAAGGTCTCACGTGTCGCGCCCTCGATCGTCTCGCGGGTGCCGAGGATGTCCCAGCCGAGCGGCTGGTCGCCGTACAGGAGCCGGTCGTAGACGGATCCGACGTAGCGCTGCGGGGTGTCGAGGTAGACGTTCATCTCCTCGAGGATCACGCCCTTCTCCTTCGCGATCTCGTCCGGGTCGAACCGCGAGTTGCGGATCATGTCGGTGAGGACGTCGAGCGCGACGTCGCGCGTCTCGGAGCCGCAGCGGACGTAGTACCCCGTCAGCTCCTTGCCGGTGAAGGCGTTGAACTCTCCCCCGATCGCGTCGATCTCGGTGGAGATCGTGCGGGCCGTCGGTCGTCGTTCCGTCCCCTTGAAGAACATGTGCTCCGCGAAGTGGGCGATGCCGTTCGACTCGGGCTGCTCGTAGCGCGAGCCAGCCGCGAGCATCAGGAAGCACGACACGGATCCAACCTGAGGGTTGGGTGCCGTGACCACCCGTATGCCGTTCCCGAGCGTCGCCTTCTCGAAGACCGCCACGGGTTTCGATGGTATAGACGGGGCTCATGCCCGGACAGTTGACCCGAACGGCCATCGCCATTCAGCCCCAGTGGCTCCGCGGCGTTCCCCAGCAGGTAGCCGAGCGCCGGCTCCCGGAGGGCGCGCGCGTCCTCTTCACGGGCTGCGGGACGTCGTACCACGCCGCGCTCGCCTGCGGGCCGGCCGCGCAGGCGCTCGACGTCGTTTCAGGGCTCGCGCCCGAGGCCGACGTCCTCGTCGCGATCAGCCACGAGGGCGAGACGCGTCTCACGCGCGAGGCCGTCGAGCGCTTCCCCGGCGAGACGTGGCTCGTCACGGGTGCTGCCGAGAGCCCGATCGCCCGCGCGGTCGATCACGTCGTCGTCGCCACGCCCGAGGTCGAGGAGAGCTACTGCCACACGGTCAGCTACACGTGTGCGGTCGCTGCGGGGCGGGCGCTTCTCGGCGAGGACGTCACGAGTCTGCCGCAGAGGGTCGAGCGTGAGCTCGACGCGGCCGCGCTCGGCGCGTCGGAGCACGACCGCTTTGTCCTCGTCGGAGCGGGCCGCGACGAGCCGACCGTCCTCGAGGCCGTGCTGAAGCTCCGAGAGGGCGCTCACGTGGCCACGGAGGCGCACCACACCGAGCAGGTTCTCCACGGGCACCTCGCTGCGATCGACTCTTCGGTTCGCTGCTTCGTGCTCGAAGGGGAGGGGCGAGCAGCCGAGCGCGCGGCGGCCGTGATGCGCGCCCTCGAAGAGCTCGGCTGCGACGCGACGCTCGTCCCGACGAGCCATCCCGTCGTGGACATCGT